>CAYHFK010000033.1:20281-21701 GCA_964355895.1 uncultured Bifidobacterium sp.
TGGGCGATGTCGTTGTGATGTGCGCCCCAGTCGGTCATCTGGCCACCGGAGAAGCAATACCACCAGCGGAAATCCCAGTGGGCGTTCCGGGCTTTGTAGCTCCGGGTTTCGGCGCCATCCGCGCCTTTCTTGATCGTGACTTCGCCGAGGTAGTCCATCTTCGGCGCCTGGCCAAGATAGAAATCCCAGTTCAGATTTTCGGGAATCGGGATGGGCTGAAAGGGGCCGTCGTTGGGGCCGGTGGGCAGGCCCACGATCATGTGCTGAAGCTTGCCGATGCGGCCGTTGCGGACCAGTTCGCAAGCGAGGCGGAAATTGCGATCGCTGCGCTGCTGACTGCCGACCTGCAGAATGCGTTGGTTCTCGCGCACGGCTTTCACGAGGCGTTTGCCCTCGTCAATGCAGAGCGTCAGCGGTTTTTCCGAATAGACATCCTTGCCGGTCTTGACCGCGAGCAGGTTCACCATGGTATGCCAATGGTCGGGCGTGCCGGTGATAATGATGTGAACGTCGTCGCGCTCCATGAGTTTGCGGAAGTCATTATAGATCACGGGCACTTTCTCCCCGGACGTGAATTGTTTCGCCGCCGCGGCAGCTTGAGCCTTGTCCACGTCGCAGACGGCGATGACTTCGCCAAACCGGCGGGCGCCATTGCAGTCGCCGCGACCCTGCCCGCCGCAGCCGACGAGGGCAATGCCGGGCTTGTCATTCGGACCGAGCGGCTTCGGGGTGGCCGCCTGCGCGAGATCTTGTTCCAAAAACCAACCCGGCACGCCCGTGGCGGCACTGAGGGCGGCGGTGGTCTTGAGGAAACGACGACGATTAATCTGAAAAGGTTTGGGATTCATTTTTGTTAGTGAGCGACAGCAACTGGTTGTACGAACTGGCGATCCTGATTTTGATGTATCTCGGGGTTCAATTGTTTTTGCATTATGGGATTAATTTTTCGCGCGTCAATGCCGGAGCCGCTTCGCGGCCGTTCCGGGGTAACGCACCGGCCGCGGCCATGAACCCCAGGCGCATCTCGTCCCAGCTTTGCGGTCTCCATTTGACGAGTTTGGTCGGGTCGGGGTTGTTCGGGTTCTTCGCGGAGTTGTCGTGACCGCCGGTAGCCGGGTTCATTCAGCTTCGGTGTCGAGGCCGGTTCGGTTGCACGAAGGGAAATCCCTTAAAGTCGGCGGGCGGAAAAACGCGGGCGGAAAAGGCGGCGAGGGGCCAGGCACCCCGGTCAATGCGGAAGATGCACGGCTCGGCCTCGAAGGTGATGTTCACCCGGCGGCTAGAGGAACCGGGGCAAGTGGAGCGGGCCGGAGCGGGAAACAGCGCGCGGCGAGTGTTTAGGGCGGCGCGCCGCGGGGGAACGGGGCCAAAAGCAAAAGGCAGGCCGCGTAAACCCAGCGCGTCGGACGTGCAGTGGCGC
>CAYHFK010000034.1:0-21356 GCA_964355895.1 uncultured Bifidobacterium sp.
AAGGCGTGCGAACTGGTGCGCAACGGGCGCATCGGAAAAGTGAAGACGGTGATCGTCGGCGTGGGGACATCGAGCAAATGGTGTGATCTTCCGGAGGAGCCCATGGAGCCGGGGCTGGATTGGGATTTCTGGCTCGGCCCGGCACCCGTGCGGCCTTACAACTCCGTGCTCAGCCCGCGGGGCGTGCATGACCACTTCCCGAACTGGCGCAGCTACCGCGAATATTCCGGCGGCATGATGACCGACTGGGGCGCGCATCACTTCGACATCGCGCAATGGGGCCTGGGCATGGACGACAGCGGGCCGGTGGAAATCATCCCGCCGGAAGACCCGAACGCCACCACCGGCTTGCGTTACCTCTACGCCAACGGCGTGGAAATGATCCACGACACCAGCCGGGGCGGGGCGACGTTCATCGGCTCGGAAGGAAAGATCTATGTGGATCGCGGCAAGTTCCAGGCGACCCCGGAATCCCTGGGTGAGGAGGCGTTGGGCGACAATGCCATCCGCCTGTACGTGAGCAGCAATCATTTGCAGGACTGGCTCAATTGCATCCGGAGCCGCAAGCTGCCGATTTGCGATGTGGAGATCGGTTGCCGCTCGGTAACGGTGTGCCACCTGGGCAATCTGGCCTACTGGAATCACCGCCGGCTGAAATGGAATCCGAAGAAAGAACAGTTCGTCGGCGACTCCGAGGCAAACACCTGGCTGGATCGCCCCAAACGCGCGCCGTGGAAGAGCTAGTACGACGACAAGGAAGTTTCGTTACGCCCCGAGGTCCCCGCCCGCATCGAGGCAGACCGGTAGGGCGCGTCACTCCGTGCGCGCCGTTCGGGGAATGGATGGCGGTCCCCGGCGCGCACGGAGTGACGCGCCCTGCCAAACAAGTATCGAAAATTCCTTGTCACAGTACGCGCGGCAACCCAAGCGTGTCATCAAAACCACCACTAGCCAAACCGCGTTGCGCCTGCTAATTTTTGGACAGAGAGTAATCATTATCGCTTTATGCAAATAGACTCGCCAACGACCATCGAAAGGGTGGATACCCGCATCCAACTTCGCTACTGCAAACGCACCGGCCTTCAACCCCACGCCTTCACGCTCATCGAACTGTTGGTGGTCATTGCCATCATCGCCATCCTCGCGGCCATGCTTTTGCCCGCGCTCAGCAAAGCCAAGACCAAAGCCCAGGGCATTGGCTGTCTGAACAACACCAAGCAGATCACTTTGGCCTGGCTTCTCTATGCGGGCGACAACAACGATGCCGCCGCCAACAATTACGGCGTCGCCGAAACGCTTGAGGCCATCACCCCCAAACAAACCTTTGACAACTGGGTGAACAACGTCATGACGTGGGGCGCCGGCGGAGGAACAGCGGATGTCAGCAACACCAATACGGCATGGGTCCTCAACGGGGTGCTGGGGAAGTACACCGGTGGCACGGTCGGCGCCTACAAATGTCCCGCTGACAAGTACCTCAGCGCAGCCCAAAGCAAGGCGGGTTACAGTCAGCGCAACCGCAGTCTCGCCATGAATTCGATCTTCGGTCGGTTCAAAAGCACCACCGATCCTAACCTTGACCCCACCTTGAAGGGCCAAAATTGGGGTTTCACCCAGTACAAGCAGTATCTCAAGTTAACCCAAGTGCCGCGCCCCGTGAAAACATGGCTGGTGCTGGATGAACATCCGGACTCGATTAACGACGGCTATTTCATCAATAACCCGTCCGCCACGGCCTGGCAGGACATTCCCGCCTCCTATCACAACGGGGCCTGCGGATTCTCGTTTGCGGACGGACATTCTGAGATCAAGAAGTGGCAAAGCTCGACTTCCAAGTACGAGAGCGTGAAATTCGTATATCCGGCCACCAAGAATTTTGACGCCGCCGGTCGGAACGATTTAGCCTGGTATCTCGAACGCACCGGTTACGTCCAAATCAGTAATGGCAAAGCCATGTTCGGCTACTAAACCGTTCCACTGCTCCCTCGCGGACGACCGACAACGCCCGAGGCGACACTCTGTAGCCCTGCCCGCCAATTCCCGTCGCAAACCGTCAATGCAGGGTGACGCATACCAATGGTGAGTAGGGTGGGCGCGCTGCGATGACCAGCGCCGCGTGCAGCGGCGCAACGTCTTTGTGGAAATGGGGAATGTGGTTTGAAAGTGTTCCGGCCCTGCACGGGCCGGCGGTCGGCGCCGCGCGCCGACCCTGCCGTCCACCTGAATTTTCGCGTCTTTTGGTTGGTCTGCCTCACAGTTCTGCCCGTCAATGACTCACGCCTTGCCAGCCCGGGATTGAATGGTAAGGATGCGGAATGTCACCGAACACGACCGCCAGCGATAAGGCGCTCTCGCCCGCCGTCTGCCGAACTTTTCACTGTCCCGCCGGTGTTTACATCCTCAGCCGATCAGAGGTTCATGGAAAGGCTCTGACTTCTGATCGTGCCCGCGCGCAAGCCCCGGGAGATTTGAGCCTCCTGACGTCGGCTGCTACGCCCGCCGGTGGAGTTTTCAAACCGGCGCTTGAGCCGCCACCGCTCGAAGTTTGCGAGACTGTGGGAGGAAGGCGGTTGCCAAGCCGGAGCGTTTGAGTTTTATGGCCTGCCGGCCCCCCGCTGGGGTCCGGACATTGAGGAGCGCATCGCGGGTGCGGTGGCCCGATTGGTCGGGAAAGTCCGATAAGCCGGAAGTTTCCCGCTCCAGTCCCCCGTTGATCTTCCGTTTTATTTTCTGGCTAATTCGCTCGCGTGCTTCTGAATTTTGCGCACCGCGGCGGCGATTTGCTCCATGTCCTCGCGCGGGCCGAGCAGCAGGTTCTGCGTGAACCAGACGGCTTCGCCGCAGAGCCGTTCGTTCTGCGGGCAGTGGCGGTTTTGCTCGAGCCATTGCTTCATCCGTTGCTCGCCGTAGAGCTTGAGGAAGTGCCGGTTCTTGGCGAGGCCGGTGACGTAAGCATCCTTGTTCAAAACGCCGTAGCCGCCGGAGCAGGGCACGCCTTCCTGGTCCATCGCCGCCATGAATTTCCCCCGGTCAAGTCCGGCGAATCGCGCCGGGTCGTAGCGGAACAGGTAGAGGTGATACGCGCTGCGCGTGACTCCGTCATACAGCTTGGCCGGCGTGATGCCCGGAATTTCGTTGAGCAGTTGGGTCAGATACTTCGCGTTCTCGGTGCGGCGGTTGGTCTGCGCGATGACCCGCGTCATTTGCGCCCCGAGCAGGCTGGCCTGGAACTCCGAGAGTCGCAGGTTTGAGCCGCGCGTGCCGGAATAGCTGAAGTTCGCCCCGCTGACCGGCCGGCCGCGGCCTTGATGATGGAAGTTGTAGCACATGGCGGCAAACTCCGGATCGTTGGTGAGCACCGCGCCGCCTTCGCCAGAATTGAGGTTTTTGCTGGCCTGAAAACTGAAGCAGCCCGCCAGTCCCCATGTGCCGACCTGGCGTCCGCGCCACTCGGCAAGATGCGCCTGGCAGGCGTCTTCCACCACGGGAAGCTTGTGCGCGTTGGCCACTTCCAAAATTTTGTCGAGGTCCGCCGGCGAACCGCCGAGATGCACCGGCAGGATCGCTTTAGTTTCCTTCGTGATCGCCGCCTCGATTTTGTTCGCGTCAATCTGGAAACTCTCGAGGTCCGTGTCCACGAACACGGGCAGGGCATAATTGAGCACCACGACGTTGTAGGTCGCCACGAAGGTGTAGGGCGGGATGATGACCTCGTCGCCGGGGCCGATGTCCAAAGCGCCGAGCGCAGCGACCAGCGCGGTCGTGCCGGAGGCCGTCGCCACGCAATGCTTCGCGCCGGTGAGCCTGGCGTATTCGTCCTCGAATTTCGCCACCGCGCGCCCGGTGCCGCGAAACCAATTCCCGCTGTGTAGCGTGGCGGACAAGGCCTGCTCCTCGGTCTGGTCAAACACCGGCCAGCCGGGAAACCCGCCGGGGTGGGCCTTCGGGCCGCCCAAGATGGCGGGCTTCGTATCTTCGGCGGCGGCGCGGACAATGGTTGGAAAATTCAGCGCGAGGCCGGCGCCTGCGATGGACGTGGCGCCGAGGAAATCGCGGCGGTTCAGTTTATTGTTCATGGTGAGGTCTGTTAAGGGATCAACGTTCAAACCGCATAATGCCGTGTCACTTTCCGTATCGCTTCAGCCACGCCGCCGATGTAGTCCTCCGTCATGGCTTCGTTAATTCCGACCCGGATGCCGGTTTGCAAAATGGCTTCGGCTTCGGGCGTCTGATGTTTCGAATAGTCCATGGTCGTCAGGCCGAGTTCGCGCACGGGCCAGCGGCCGGCGAAGAATCCGTGTTTCAAGAATACCGGGTTGCGATGCAACGGCACCGGGATGTAGCCGGCGGAAGTTTCCACGCCTTCAGCCGCCAGCGCCTTCACAAACTCCGCGCGGTCGCAGCGGAACGCCTCCGGCTGGATTCGGAAAAAGTAGAACCAATAACCGCAGCGATCTTCGGGATGCACCTGATGTGGCCGCACGCCGGGCAGGCCGGTGATTTTTTCCGTGAGCAAATTGCCGATCCGCGCCCGCTGGCTGACGATGCCTTCGAGCCGTTCCAGTTGGGCCGCCACCACCGCCGCCTGCGGTTCGCTCATGCGATAATTCGTGGCGAACAACTCGAACAAACCGCCTTTGACGCGGTCCGAACCTTTGTCGCCGAAGCGTTGCAGCAGCGGGCCAAACCGTTCGTCATTCGAGGCGACCAATCCGCCGTCGCCGCAGGTGATGTGCTTCGAGTTTTGCAGCGAGAAGCAGGTGAGGTGGCCGACGGTCCCGATGGGTTGGCCGCGATACTTCGCGCCCCAGGCCTGCGCCGCGTCCTCAATCAGCACCAGCCCGTGTTTGTCGGCGATGGTCTTGAGCGCCTGCATATCGCATGGATTGCCGCACAGATGGACCGCGATGATGGCTTTGGTCTTGGGCGTGATACGGCGCTCCACGTCAGCCGGGTCGAGGTTGTAGGTGCTGCCGCCGAGATCCGCGAACACCGGCACGCCTTGCTGGTAAATCACGCCGATGACCGTGCCGATGTCGGTGATTGGCGACGTGATGACTTCATCGCCGGGGCCGATGCCCGCCGCCGCCACCGCGATGTGCAACGCCGCCGTGCCAGACGAGCACGGCTGGACATATTTCACCGGGCAAACTCTCTTGAACCGCTCGATCATCAGCGTGGTCTGCGGCCCCTTCCAATAGAAGAGCGAGTCCTGACCGAGCATGGCGTTGAGGCGTTCGCGTTCCGGTTCGCCCCACCGGATGGGCAGCTTCGGTGACTGCTTGACGGCCTTCTCACCGCCGTTGAGGGCGAGCTTGGGTGCCGTTGCGGACTCGGCCGCTGGCGAGGTTTCCGGGGTAAGGGCGCCAACGAGCAAAGCCGCCGAGGACGCCGCGAGAAACTCCCGGCGCGAGATGCCCAAGGCAGACGGGGCCGGTGGCGAGGAAGGACTGGATGGCATTGGCAAAGGATGATGCGCTACGGATTTTTCGCAAGCAATCGCTTCGCGTTCTGGTGGCGGATGGCGCGCAGTTGGTCCGCGGGCAGCGGCGACTCTTTCAGCTTGAGCAAGGACGACGCGAAGTAAAACAGGGGCGCGTAGGAGCCAAAGAGCACGCGATCCGGCGGCACTTGTGCGAGGAGGCTCGCGACCCCGCCCACCCCTTCGAGCATGGAAATCTCGACGTAAACTTCTCCCGCCGCGATGAGGTCGCGCAGCGGTTGACCGCGAAGTTTGCCCAAGGCGTTCAGGAGCACCAGCCGGAGGCCCGGCGGGCGCTGGACGAGGCCGGCGAGCGGGGCGGGGTCCACCGGTTCGACGCGCAGCAAGGGATGCATCATGCGTTCGTCTTCCATCACGAGCGCGAGTTGGACGATCAAGCTGCGATCCGCCGCGTGGCGCAGCAATCGCGCGAAGTCCGGGTCATCCAGTTTGTAGCCGTGATAGTTGGGATGCAATCGGATGCCCGGCATCTGATGTTGCTCGGCGCAGCGGCGCAACTCTTCCTCCCAATCCGGCAGCTTGGGGTTAATCGAGCCGAACGGTAACAACAGCCCGCGTCCATGATTGCGGCATTCCTCGGCGAGACGGGTGTTCACAGTCGCAATGTCCTTGTGCAGCAGCCCGTCAAAGCTGCCGGCCCAAGCCTGCGTCACGCCTTGCTTGCGGAGTTTGGCGACGAGCGCGGCGGTGTTGTCCAAGGGCAGCCGCCGCAGTGGCCAATGCGAAAGGTTGACGTTCACATCGGTTAAGCCATCGCGCGGGCGGGCCGGGATGCCAGCCGCTTGGGCGTCAAGCCCAAGCATGGTGAGGCCGATAGCCGTGGTGGTCGTCTTCAGAAAGCTGCGACGGTTGAGGCCAATATTCTGTTCGTAGCCGCCGAAGTGAGGAGGCGCTATTTTTTTTCGGTCCGGGATTTGATTGATCTGAGAAGATGGAGCCACCTCACGTCGGCGGCTACGAGTCCCAGGGTTTGCGATTGGGTGGCTTCCCGGTTTCACACGGTGATTCCTTTCTCCCGCAAAATCGGCCGGAGCAACCGCTTCAAGTTCTCGCCCAAGATCAGCCGTTTCGCCGACTCGGGAATGTCTGCGCCAAACACCTTGCCCAGTTGCGAGGCGAAACTGCGCCCGCCGGCATCGCTGCCGTAGAGGACGCGCTCGGCGCCAAGTTCGCGCACGGCCATCTCGGTGAAGCCCGCCGTCGGATCGCCACCGCCCAGGTCGGCATACACGTTCTTGTGCGGCCGAATCGCGCGCAACCCCAGTTCCCAATCGCCACCTGAATGGCCGCAGATCATCGTCGCTTGCGGATGGCGCGCGGCGAGTTCCGCCAGCTCCATCGGCGTGGATTCGCCCGGCAGGTTGCCGGTGATCTTGACCCAGGTGTGTTGAAATACGATGGCCTTCAGCTCCGTGGCGCGTTGGATAATCGGGTCCAGCTCCCCCGCGTTGCAGTGTTGGGCCACCCAGAGTTTCACCCCGACCAGCGGGCCGTCGCGGACGCAGCGATTGAGTTCGTCGAGGCTGGCCTGCGGGTGCTGCGGGTTGAGATAGACGAAACCGACCGCGCGGTCGGAACAGTGGCGCAACGCCCGCAGCACCTCGTCATTCTCCTGCCGCATTTTCTCGGGCGACGGATCGTAACTCCACTCCAAGCCCATGAACACGCACAGCCGCACGATGCCCATGCGATCGGCGTATTCGCGCAGCTTCCCGAGGCGCGCTTCCGGAGTGCTTCCCGGCACGCCGCTCAGGTGGCAATGCAGGTCCCAGATTTCCATTTGCCCGCCATCGTCCCGGTTCACGGCAAAGACCGCAAGCCGTGAAATAAACACGGGCGCGCCGGGTGGAACTGGCGGTCATTTTTTGCCGTGTGATTCGCAACAAGGATAGCGAAATAAAGACTCGGGGGGATTAAGTGGGTGGTTCGCCGGAAAACTGTTTTGCATCGCGAGCGAATCGGCGATAATGACACATGACAAATCAGCGACAACCGGCGTGCCGCTGGATGCCGAAAAATGCCAGACCATGCCAGGTGGCGATATGAAATAAAGAAACCAACGAGAGGAAGTTGCCGTGAATCAGGCATTTGACCGCAAATGCGTCGGGTGATTCCCGGGTTCAATTCGGGGTAGGGCTACCTGTGAGCGCTATTGGCGCAAGGGCTTTGCAAGCGCGCCTCCGCGGCTGAATAACCGCTCCAGCCAGCCGTCGAATACATTGACGAACGCGTTATACGAGTTATGAGGAACATAATATGAAAACCCGCTCTCTTGCCAATCTGAGTCTGGTGCTGACGCTGTCGGGCCTGCCATTTGCGGGCGGCTGCACCCAATCGCCGGCCACTAACGCCGAACCTGCCCTCACCAACGTCCAACCCGCTGCGGTCACGCCCGCCGGTGACAGCAGCGTAGCGGCTCCGGCGGAACCCGCCGCTGTGCCGCCGGCACCGCGCGCCGAACCAATTCTTCCGTCGAACATTCTGCCCGCCACGCCCCTCGCGGAAGTCATCAAGCTCGCGCAGTCCGGCGTGGACGAGAACGTGATGCTCGCTTTCATCACGAACTCGATCAAACCTTTCGGCCTCGACGCGGAGGAAATCGTTTACCTCAACGACCTCGGCCTCTCCGGCAGTGTCATCACTACGATGATGCAGCACGACCAAGGGTTGAAGTCGTTCCGGTCGAACCCGGAGCCACCCGCCGCGCCGGAGCCGGAGCCAGTCGCCGCCGCGCCGACGTATGTGAATCCGCCGCCCGCCGCGCCCGTAGCGGAGGCGCAACCGACTTACGTTTCGAACAATTATTTTTACGACTCGCTGGCACCGTACGGCAACTGGATCGAGGTCGAAGGCTACGGTCGTTGCTGGCAGCCGACGGTCGTCATCGTCAATCGCAACTGGCAACCCTACTCCAACCGTGGTCGTTGGGTTTACACCGACGCCGGCTGGTATTGGCTCTCGGATTATTCGTGGGGGGCGACCACGTTTCATTATGGCCGGTGGTTCACGCATCCGTCCCGGGGCTGGTGCTGGTGGCCGGACACCGTTTGGGCGCCGTCCTGGGTGAGCTGGCGTTACAGCGGCGATTACTGCGGCTGGGCGCCCTTGCCGCCGACGGCTTGCTACCGCCCGGGTTTTGGCTTCTCGTATTATGGCAGTTCCGTTGGGTTTAGCTTTGGCTTTGGCATCGCCGCCAGTTGGTACACCTTCGTGCCGCTGGGACGGATATGCGATACCCGGCCTTACCACCATCGCCTGCCCGCCCATCACGCGATGCAAGTTTATAACAACAGCACCGTGATGAACCATTACGTGTCGGGAAAGAATAACAGGGTCATCAACCAAGGCATCGCGCCCGAACGCATCCGCGAACGTACGCGCGCGGAAATTCGCACCGTCAGCCTTCGCGACGCCGATGCCGGGGTGGGCCGCACCGGGCGCCGGGAACGGCTTGAGCACGACGGTCGCACGCTGGTGGTGCATCGTCCGCAGTTGCCGGATCAACGGGACGGGCAGGAAAACCTCCAGCGAAGTTCAGGCAATCCCCGAACGGGCGGCACCATCATCAGTGGCTCGCCCCAGCGGTCCCCTGAGACCCGGCCGGCACGCAACGAGCGCGGGGAAATCACCACCGAACGTGGTCGCGTCAACCCTGAGCACGTGACGCCGTCAACGGCGGCCACCTTGCCCACGCCCGGCTCGACGCCATTCCCAACGCCGACAACGCCGCGCCCGGAGACCGGGTCCGGTCGTGACCGCAAGGGCAACGAAGTTTTACCCAATCGCGGTCGCACCGAGGAACGGGCGCGCGGGAACGCGCCGGTCGTAGTTCGCCGCCCGGAGGTGCCAGCCCGGCCCGCGCCCGCGCCCGTCCGCAAGATTGATGAGCCGCGTGTGATGCAATTGCCACCGCCAACCCCGGCGCGACCGGCTACCCCCGCACCGGCGAGTTCGGTGGTGGTCATCGGCGGGAAGAGCAGTGCGCGATCGGGCGGGTCGGATTACTCGGTTTGGAGCACCCCGTCGCCTTCGTCACCGCAGAACGCACCGGGAAATTCATCGCGCGTCAACAATGTGCCGCCGTCCGCGCCCAGCTACACGCCGCGTCCGTCACCCGCACCGGTGTTGGTGTCTCCGCCCAGCCCGGCGCGGGTGGAGTCACGCCCCACCCCGCCGCCGTCATCTTCGCCCGCGCGGTCCGAGTCGCGATCCGAGTCGCGCCCGGAATCCAGCAATGGGAAACGCGGTCGCTGAAAATATTTCCCACCGAGCGCCCGCCAATGAAGCCCGCCCTTGTTCAACGCCGCACCGGTTTTGTCTTCGGTTTGGCGACGCTCTTGGCCGTGGTTGCCGGCGGGACGAGCTTCGCCGCGACGACGAACATTTTCTTCACCCAATTTGAGCCGGGGGAAGGTTACAGCACCGCTTCAAATCTGGTCGGGCAGGCGGGTTGGACTGGGGAAGGCTCCGGCGGCAACGGCATCCTCCCCAACTTCATCACGGGACAAGGCCAGCAGGCTTACATCGGTTACGACGCGCCAAATCCCGCCGACGACATGCTGTTCCTCTGGCGGCCAATCAATTTCAACCCCATCGCCACCGGTTATCCCCTCGTGACATTCTCGGTTTTGATGAACATCAGAGATTCCGAGTTGGTTAGCTACCGAGATATTTTCCGTTGGAGTGTTTACAACACGCAAGCCAAACGGCTCTTCTCCATCGTTTTCGACAACAAATATGCCGACATTTCCTACCAACTCGACGGGACAAACGACGTCGCATTAACATATCTGCCATTCGTCAACGGCAGCAATTACACGCTCAACGTCACCATGAATTTCGCCGCCAACCGCTGGAGCGCGACCTGCAACAACATCCTCATCGCCACCAACCAGCCGATCACGACCACCAATGCCGCGCTCAATCTCGGCGACGTGGATGCCGTCTGGCTCGTGAATCAAATCAACGGCACCAACGCGCCCGGCGACAACTACATGCTCTTTGATAACTATCGCATCACGGCGGAAACCATTCCCGTGCCGGCCGCGCAAATGCAATTCCTCGGTCGCACCGGCGAAGGTTGGACGCTTTTTCAGGTTTTCGGGGAGACTGGCTCGCGCTGGGCGGTGGAGGGGACCACAAATTTGGTCAACTGGACAGCGCTCAACACCAATGTCGTGGACGGCATTTCTTTCGATGTGGTGGATAAGAGTGCGGTGGGGTTGAAGCAGCGGTTCTATCGAGCGCGGCTCGTCCCGTAAACAGAGCGCCGGATTTAGCGGGTCGCGAATTTCAAGTTGGCGTTTACGAACAAACTAAAGCTGGAACTCTAACGTGCCGGATCGGAGGCCGGCGCTCCAGCTCTCAGCGGACCACGACGGCCGCGGTCGCCGGCTGGAGTTGCAGCAGGTTATCATTCCCCCGGCGCGGCACGAGGAGCGTGAGTTGGACGCGCTCGCCGGCTTTCTTGTTGCCGAGGGCGTTCGCGGCATTCACCAAGTCGTTGACCGGGTTGCCGTCAATCGCCGTGAGCAGAATGCCGGACTGGAGCCGGGCGCGTTCAGCCGGACTGCTTTTCTCCACTTCGCTCACGAGCAATCCTTCGCCCGGATTGAGTCTAAACTGGGAGGCATTTTCCACGGTCAGAGTTTGAACGGACAGGCCCAGCCGGCGCTGCAGCAGGCGCGGCAGCAATTCCATCATCGGCATCAACTCTGCCTGCACCGTGCGGCGCGCGCCATTCTCCAGGACCGTCAGGCTCGTCCGATGATCCGCCCTGGCCGCGACCAGCGTGTTGAAAGCCACCAAACCGCGGACGGGTTTGCCATTCACTTCCACAATTTCCTGGCCGATGCGCAATCCCGCCCGATCCGCCGGGCTGCCGGGTTGCACATCGCGCACGGTGAGGGGATAGGGCGCGGCTTTCAACCGCGCTCCGAACCAGAGCGAGGCGGTCCATTCGAGCGTGAAGAAATCCGACAACGCAGCGGAAATCTGTTTCACCGGAATGGCGAAGCCGAGGCCCATGCCTTCGTCCTGGCCGTAAATCGCAACATTGATGCCGATGAGCTCCCCCCGCAGGTTGATGAGCGGACCGCCGCTGTTGCCGGGGTTGATGTCTGCGTCCGTCTGCAACCAGTCCGAAAAATCGAGCGTCTGATTGCCCGGCATGGCGCGCCGATTTTTGGAACTCAAGATGCCGCGCGAAACCGATCCGCCGAGGCCGAAAGGATTTCCCACGGCGATGACGGTTTCGCCGAGTAGTAAATCATCGTCCTTGGCCAGGCGAATGGGTTTGAATGGTTTGTCACCCGGCTTACGCACGATCTTTAGCAACGCCAAATCCTTTTGCGATGTCCACAACAGGCGCTGGGCCTCGTATTCCCGCCCGTCCCAAAGCTGAACTTGAATGCGGGATGCGTCCTCGATCACGTGATTGTTCGTGAGGATGTATCCATCGTCACCTCCTTCATCAATGACCACACCTGAGCCGATGCTGTTGAGCTTTTCTGTCGCCTTCGGAACGCTGATGCTCGGGTAGAACCGGCGCATCGCTTCCATGTAACGGCGGGTAGCCTCATTGAGTTGCACGCGTCGCGATGTGGCGATGTTCACCACGCTCGGCATGACTTGTTCCACCGCGTCCACCGTGGCGTCGCGACGGGGATCGGCTTCCACCCCCGCGCCCGCCCGCCCCACCAGCACCCCGGCAAAACCGGCGATGAGGCAGATTTGGAAAATCCACGCCCGGCCAAACTGTCCGGCCCCAGCGATGGGAGGCTGCAATTTTCTTTTCATATCAACAGACAAATTCATCTTTCCGGTCAATTCCGACGCTTGACTTTGCGAGAGGTTCAGCGCAAAAGCAATCCCCAGTGACCCCGCTTGCCGACAGTTTTTACGCCGCTTGGCGGACCCGCCACGGTCTGGCGGCCGTCTTCCAGGACGCGATGGACGCGCCGCCGGAACGGCTGCTCCAAGCCATCTGGCAGCATCAGCGTTTGCGCCGCGATCAACTGAGAACCTTGGACGGCCAAAGCGTTCGCGTGCTTCACCCTGGTTTTGCCAGCGTCGAGGGGGGGCCGGATTTTCGCGGCGCGGTTTTGCAATTCGGCGAAGCCGCGTCCGTGGCCGGCGACGTCGAGGTGGACCTGCGGACGAGTGGTTGGCGCGCGCATGGGCACGACCAGAATCCCGCGTTCCGCAACGTGGTGCTCCATGTCGTCTGGGACGCGGACCGCACCGGGAGCGGCACCGCAACCCTGCCCCTTCGCTCGGCGCTGGACTCGCCCATCGCCGAACTGAGTTCGCAGCTCGAACACGCCTCGCTGCGCACGCTCCCGGAAAATTTGCGCGGCCAATGCGCCGCGCCCTTGCGCGATCTGCCGGCAGCGGCGCTGACGGAATTGTTGCGCGAGGCAGCACACGTCCGCCTGCAAAACAAGGCCGCGGCGTTTCGTGCGCGGGCCCAACACGTCGGCTGGGAACAATCGCTGTGGGAAGGTTTGTTCCGCGCGCTCGGCTACAAGCACAACGTCTGGCCGATGCAATGCCTGGCCGAACAGCGCGCGCGGTGGTCCCCGGGCGCGGCTTCGCCGTTGAGCCTTCAGGCGCGCTTGCTCGGCCTCAGTGGATTGCTGCCGGCGGAGTTGAGTCGCCGCCCGGCGAGCGCGGATGATTACCTGCGTCGGGTCTGGGATTGCTGGTGGCGGGAGCGCGAGGAATTCGCGGATGCCACGCTGCCGCGAAATCTCTGGCGCTTCCACGGTCTGCGCCCGGCGAATCATCCGCAACGCCGGCTCGCGCTGGCGGCGCATTGGGCGCACTCCGGCAATCTGGCCTCCCGCATCGAACGTTGGTCTGGCACGGTCATTCCGGGCAAGCAACTGCTCGATTCGCTGCTGAACATTCTGCAGGTGGAGGGCGACGACTATTGGTCGTGGCATTGGACGTTCCGCTCGGCGCGCTTGAAAAAACCGCAGCCCTTGCTCGGCGAGAAGCGCGTCACGGACCTGGCGGTGAACGTGATTCTGCCGTGGTTGTGGACGCGGGCCGTGGCCGGCAAAAACGAAAAGCTCCGTTCGGAAATCGAAAAGCGCCATGCGATCTGGCCGGCCGCCGAAGACAACGCCGTGTTACGCCTGGCGCGACAGCGTTTGCTTGGCCGGTCAACTCTGGGCGGTGGGGTTGGACGAACCGCCGTCGAGCAGCAAGGCTTGTTGCAGATCGTGCGGGATTTTTGCGACCACGCGAACGCCGCCTGCGACGGTTGCGGTTTTCCCGAACTGGTACGGAACTGGGAAACGCAACGCCGGTCACCCGCCAGCGGGGCGCATTGAATCAGGGATTGGCTGACGGACTACTCGCGAGACCTTCTGGCGGCGCGTCCGGTGACGCGGCTTTTCGCTTCCCTGCGGCCGGGCGCGGGGCGGCGGCGGTGCTTTCTGCTGCGTCGTTTTCTTCCGTCTGGCGCGGGTTCTTCGCGCGCTTGTTGCGGGGCAGCGGGCTGATCATGAGGCTGATGCCGCGCCCGACGAGCTTGGGCGCAAAGTCGGGATGCCCAAAACCTTCCACCTCCGCGATAAATTTCTTTACGACCTCAAACCCCACGTCGGTGTGGGCCATCTCCCGTCCGCGAAAGCGCAGGGCTACTTTGACCTTCATATCCTCGCACAGGAAATCAATCGCGTGCCCGACCTTGACCCCGAGATCATGCGGGTCAATGCGCGGACTGAGCTGGACCTCCTTCACCGTGGAAGCGTTCTGGTGTTTCTTGGATTCCTTGTCCTTCTTGGCCTGTTCGTAGCGGAACTTGCCGAAGTCCACGACCCGGCACACCGGCGGCACGGCGTTGGGGGCAATCTCGACGAGGTCCACGGCACTCTGGCGCGCGAGGTTGATGGCATCGTTAAGCGGCATAACGCCCAACTGGTTGCCGTCAATGCCGATGACACGAACTTCACGGGCGCGAATTTTCCCGTTGATCCGGATGAACGAGGCAGGGGAAGGACTGCGTGGAGAGAAAGGGCGACTCAAGGCACCCTCGTCGGTTGTAAAATCATTGTTTCTTTCAGATTCAAACTTGCCGGCATCGCCATGCGGCGACTAACGGCACTGAGTTAAAGCCCTTAAACCCTGCCGCGCAAGCAAAATGTGGGAGTTGGACTGGGCCGGCGGGTCTGCCCAAAGCGGCATTCGAAGGTCGGGGGCGTTCGCCTTTGACCGTGGTGAGAGCAACCTGGCTACGCTCAATTTTGACTCGGTTAAGGCCGCGTTGGGCGGAAGAGTTTGAGTCCGAGGCGGGCAATCGTTAACATCGGAACAGGGTGATTCCATGACGCCGAGTTACCATGTGATAGCCAGATTATGAGCCTCGTCTGTCCCGCGAATGAAACTGCCGACGTACTTTTTACGAGAAATCCATTCCGCATGACCGTCGCCAAAAATAATGTTGGCGCCATCAACCCCGTGATTGTCGCCTGCATCCGGAAAATCCTCATTGGGCCGATCCGCTCCGCCACCGTCATCGGCATCGTAAATGAGCCAAACATCTGACGGACTTACCTTTTGACCGATGAAGTTATACTTGTTGCCTGCCTGGACCGTGCCGTAGATGTGGGAAAGCACCGACCGTTGGGTTTTGCGGTCGTTAATCGTGGCGTCAATGAACCCGCCGTTTTGACCTGCGAAATAGCCGGCTACCTCATAACTATGGCCGTAGATGCCGTTCTTGCCGGGGGCGTTGTTTAGCAGTCCTCGAACATACTTCGTATTGCCGTGCATGCGGTCCGCATAAAGCAGAACCCCCGAATTTCCGGGGCCACTTGGCCCTTGGTCGTTGGGCAGCAAATTTACAGAATCGTTCGTGACGGCGTTCTTGGTTGAGGCGCAGATGAAGCTTTTCAGGTTTGAAACGTACTGGGGATACAGCCAGTTCAAATCGTCGTCCGCGTAGTTGATTGCCCCGGTCAATGCATTCTTGTCGTCGTCGTCCGCATATAACTGGCTGCCGATACCCATTTGCTTCTCATTGTTCAGGCAGGCGATTTTATGCGCGCGCAGTTTCGCCTTGCTCAAGGCTGGCAGCAGCATGGCAGCGAGAATGGCGATGATCGCGATGACAACGAGGAGTTCAATCAAGGTAAAGCCCCGCAGTCCGTATTTTTTGAACTCCGTCCTGGTTCTTCGTTTTGCAACGATTTGCTTCATTTTATTCAATCCATCGACACTTATCACCAATTGCAACGGGAGAGGCACCCGTCAAAAGCGGGGACCTCTCACACGTTGACACCTGCGCTATTGCAGCCGGATCCGGAAGTATCCTTGATCGCCAGACAGGGCGTTCGTGATGCTCATCGTGCCGCCGGTGCCGGCGTTGGTCTTGATGGGGGTCCAAGCAACATTCGTAAGCGCTGATTTGAAGTCAACCACGTAGTTTGGCCCCAGTTCACTTGGATAAGTGAATGCGAAGTTTGCCCCCACGGCCACCGGTGCGGCCACCGTCGGCGAAACCGCGACCGTGATGGTGGCCGAAGGCGCGCTTGTGATTGAGGTTGTGCCATCATTCACCCGCACGGTGTACGGACCGTCAAAGTTCACCGGTTGAACTCCCGCCAGCGTCAGCACGCGAGTAGTCGCACCCGTGATTCCCGCACCGGAAACATTGGTTCCGTAGTAGAACCACTGGTAGTTCGTAGTGCCAGAGAACGTTGTTGCTGTAATTGAGAGTTTTGGTGAACCACCAACCACCGCAGCTTGGCTGCTGGGCTGAATATTTATCAATGGCACCGGTGGGGTTAGATTGGCCACCGCACTCGTAACGGACAGGAAACCATCGCTCACGATTACCCGGTAAGGGCCGTAATTGGTGGATCTTACCGTGAGGTTGAGCGGATTGGTGACGGTGCCAGTCAGGTTGGTCGAGAAGCGCTGCCATTGGTAGTTGGTGACGCCCGTCGAGGTGCCGCTGATTCCAACCGAGAAGTTTGTCGCGGTATTGACCGCGATTACGACGCTGGTGGGTTCGCTGACAATTTGCAGACCGGGCGAACCAAGCACCACGGTGCTGCTTACCGTTGTGTAACTGCCATCGCTTACCTCCACCCGGTAGGAGCCGTAATTGGTAATCGCAACCGATGCGATGGCGTAACTGGCATTCGTCGCATTTGCGATGGCAATATTGTTGCGGAACCACTGATAGTTCGTGACGCTGGTACTGCTGCTAGCCGTCACCGTCAATGTCGCAGGGGTTCCCACCGCGTTGGTTGAGTTGACCGGTTGCGCCGTGATGACCGGAGGCGTAAGGGCCACCACCCGGACGTTGTCGAGGACCACGTAGGACTGACCAGGGCTGATCGAGTCGAAGGCGTCTTCATAGCCCACCATGATGTTGCCGGACGCAAACGCCGTAGCGTTGCTGTAAGTGTAGATCTTGGTGTTATTGATCGTCAAGGTGATGAGATTTCCACTCTGACTGATCTCAACATCGGCCCAGATGGGCGTGCCAAAAACCCCCGATGGATTGTTGATGTTGCCAGGAGTGCCCGTGATACCCCACGGCGGGGATTTAAACGCGGCGGACAAAGCCGTTGCCGTCTGGCTCGCCAGGAGGCTTGGATTGTTGGTAGCCGGGGTGGGGGAGCCGTAGCTGGCATAGTTGGGAGTGGCCCCGTTGTCGGTTTCGAGGGCGGAAAACACGCCGTCAAACGTCCATCCAGCCGGGACTCCGCCGCTGCGCCACCAATTGGTTTTGGTGCCAGAATGATTGATGCCCGCAAGCGCGTATTCCGTGGCCACGGAGCTGGGAAGCGGCACGCTCAAAAACATGTCGAACCGCAGAGCGAAGTTGCCGCTGAAACTCTTCCCGGTCGGGTAAAGATTGAGTGCCGCTGCCGACCCCGTGCCGTCCTTGTTAACATTCAAAAAGAGCCCGTTTCCACCTCCGTGCGGCGCCGCCGGAATGCCATAAGAGCTGTAGTCGAAGTTGAAATCCACGTTGGAATCCGGTGTGCCATCATTTGCGGCAAAGAACTGCGTCCAATTCGCCGAGTGGTCCGCGTTAAAGTTATCCGAGAACAGAACGGTTTCCGCCGGTAAATTTGCATCCACCAGCGTGATGGACGCCGAACTGGGTGAGCCAATCGTGTACTCGCCACCGCCCGCGGCCGCAATGTTTACCGTGACAATTTCGCTGCCCTCGTAGGAAGAATCGGCAATGGGATAAACGTTGAGATTCGTGGTTTGCACTCCGGGTTCCAAGGTCGCAACGCTTGCGTAATAGTCCACGCCTTCGGTCGCCGAGCCGGAGAAGGAAAGATTGGCATTGAATAATGCGGTGTTGGTGTCACCCAGTCGCGTAATCTGGAACGTGGCGTAATCATTCGTGCGCTCATACATCTGGGTGGACACATTCGTGATCGTCAGTTGCGGGTTTTCATTGTCGGCAATGGTGACAATGGCGCTGCCGGCCCCAACGTACGTAACGGAGGGAGTGATCGAAAGCGTGACCGTCTCCGTTAATTCCGGAATGGCATCGTCGATCGGAACCACGGTTATGTTGGTCGAAAAGTCGGCGGCATCGAACGTAATCGAGCCGGATAGTGCCCCGCCCAACGCGTCGGCGTAATCCACACCATTGCTTGCGATGCCACTCATCTTGTAATTGACCGTCAATGGCGTGCCAGCCGCTGAACGGGTAATGGTGAAGACACCCGGGACTGCCCCGGCCTCCGACGCGCCCGGCGTGGTGGCCGAGACCGAAACTACATTCGTGTATTCCGTTATCCGGACATTATCAATCAAGGTGAAGATCAAATTGGCGCGATTGGGGTCGCTCGAGGCCGTTGCGTTAATGTCGTAATGATTGAAGAGGATGTTGGCGCCGCCCAAGGCGCCGGCGTCCGTCACGTCAACCGTGGCGATCAGCACGCCGTTAATCGAGTAAGTGATGGTGTTGGCCACTTTCTTGAGCGAGACATCATGCCACTTGAAAGCGAGCGTGCCCGCAAAGGCGGCCCCGGGCGCACTGGGCGGCGTGCCACTGGAGTTCGTTTGCTGCGGGAAAAGATTATATTGGGCCAGGGGTGCGGTTTGCGCGGGAAAGTTCGTTCCATAATAGCCGGTTGTGCTCGAGTTGCGGGATCCATTTTCCGCCGCATAGACATAGCCGCTATTCGGATCACCCTTGATGGTGGGGTCAGTGCCGGAACTACCGATTTGATAAGCTCCATCTTGATAACTGATCGCGTGGGCGGGGGAATAAACCCGGTAATCCGCACTGCTGCCGCCATCGGCCGTGCCCCCGATGAAAATACTGTCGGCCACCCCAGCCACCTGGGCCGCTGTGCCCGCCGTGCCATACCCGGCGCCGCCGACCTGCGTGGAACCGTTGCCCCCGCCGGGCAACGGACCGTTAAAGTTGAACCAGGCGTCAAAACGCATTTCGAAGTTCTCGGTAATGCCAAATCCAACCGGGGAAACACTCAGGCCGGTCACTCCAACCGCCGGCGCAACCAGATTGGCGGCCATTTTCAAGGCGCGGGTGGTTCCCCCCGTCGAGTTAGGGGACGGCGGAATGCCAACGGTGCTGTAATCGAAATAAAGGTCAGCGAGATGCACTCCGGACGCGGTAAAATTTGTAACATAGGTGTTGTCCAACGAGTGATCGGTTTCCCAGTCTTCGGTGAAAACAATTGTTTGCGCTTTGGCGGAGCTGAGGGTTGCGCCAATGGCCAGAATTAAGGCCAGTCCGAGTCTGCGGAGAAGGGATGGATTTTTTTTCATAAACTTCAGGGTGTTACTTGCGGTTATTGACCGGTGTCCACATCGCAAACCGCCTGCCAAAGGAGCGGCGACTTCGGTGCTGTTACTTTTGGGTCACTGATTTGAAACGAATAAAAGCCTGCTTTGTCCAATAAGCAATCAAAAAAACGCAGGCGAGCGAAAGAATCGAGGGACGCACTTTGTCCCCAATAAAACTGGCCATAAATAATAATGCGGGTCACATTGTGAACATCGCGGTCAAACTTAGCCAGGAATTGTGAGCGAACTCCAAATCATCCAGGACACGCTCGAACGCGCGGCCCGCCGCCGGCGCGGGGAGCGCGCCTTGCGCGGATTGTGGCGCGGACTGTTCGTCGGTGCCATCCTCCATCTCCTCGCCCTCGGGGTTTTCAAACTCGCGCCCGTTCCGGGCGCCACTTTGCTCTGGACCGGGCTCGTCGCACTCGCCTGCCCGCTGGCCGGTTTCATCCTTGGCGGTTGGCGCAAACCAAGTCTCGCCGAAACCGCTCGCTGGGTGGACGTGAAACAAAATCTCAAGGAACGCATGAGTACCGCCTTGGAATTTGCCGGTGACGAAAACCCCGGCACCTGGCGTGACTTGGTCATGCACGACGCCGTCAGCCACGCGAATGAAATTGATCCACGCAAACTGGTGCCATTCCGTCTGCCGAAAGTGACCCGCTGGGCATTGTTGATCCTCGCGCTCACGGCCGGGCTTGGCTTCGTTCCGGAATACCGTAGCAAGGCGTTTACGCAAAAGCAGGCCGACGCGAAGGTCATCAAGGAAGCGGGCAAACAGGTGGCCGACCTGACCCGGCGCGACATCCAGCAGCGCCCGCCCGCGCTCGAAGCGACCAAAAAATCCTTGGAATCCGTTTCCGAACTCGGCGAGAAACTCGAAAAACTGTCGCTCACGCGAAGTGAAGCCCTCAAAGACCTCGCCAGTGCCAGCGACAAGCTCAAGAACGAGTTGAGGGATCTCGCCAAGGATCCCGCGTTGAAAAAGCTCGAACAAGCCGCGCGCACCCCGGGCGGAAAATCCGAGACCGCCGCCGGTTTGCAGAAGCAGATGGAGTCGCTGCAAAAACAACTCAGTTCCCAGGCGAACAATCCGGACGCGGTGGACAAGCTTCAGAAAGACCTGGAGAAACTTCAGGAAACCGCAAAGGCGATGACGGACAAGACCGGCGAAGGCGCGGACGCCGAACGCCAGAAACTTTCCGCCGCGCTTTCGGCCCTGGCCCAACAAGCCGCCGAAGCTGGCGTGTCTTTGCCGCAACTGGACGAAGCCATCGCCGCGCTCGCCGCGAACCAGACCGATCGTTTCCTGAAAGATCTCGACGCCGCCCTGACCGACCTCGAGAAACTGAGCGACATGAAGAAAAAGATCGAGGCGATGCAGGCGCAGGCCGAAAAGCTCGGCAAGGATCTCGCCGAACAACTTAAGAACGGTCAAGCCGAAGCCGCCGCTAGCACGCTTAAAAAGTTGTCCGAACAGTTGAAGTCCGCGAACCTCGCGCCCGAACAACTCCAGAAGATTCTCGACGAAGTTGCGAAGGCGCTGCCCGCGGCCGGCGAATACGGCAAGGTCGCGGAGTTATTGAAACAGGGCACGAAGCAAATGCAGCAGGGCGACAAACCCAATGCTGCGCAATCCCTCGCCGCCGCCGCGAAGGAGTTGGAAGACCTCTTGCAACAAATGAACGACGCGCAATCGTTGATGGCTGCGCTCGATAATCTCGACAAGGCTTCGATGTGCATCGGCCAGTGCAAAGGCTGGGGGATGTGTCAGGGCAAGAAACCCGGCTACAATCCATTCGGCAAAAACCCTGGCAGCGGCGTGGGGACTTGGGGACAGGAAGGTGGCGAATGGGTCGAGAGTGGCGACTGGACCGCGCCCGCCGACAATTCCGCCCTCAACAGCCGCGACCAGGCTGGTCGTGGCTTGACCGACCGGGAGCAAGGCGATCTTACCGACAAACTTCAACCGACCAAAGTGAAAGGCCAGTTCACTCCCGGCGGCCAGATGCCGAGCATCACCTTGAAAGGCGTGAGCATCAAAGGCACGAGT
>CAYHFK010000035.1:0-20902 GCA_964355895.1 uncultured Bifidobacterium sp.
GGTGCCGGCAAGCCCGAGGCCAACTACATCACCGAGTGCGCGATCGAGGCCGCCGCGCGCGTGCTGGGCCGCGACCCCGCCGACTTGAGGCGGCAGAATCTGATCGCTGCATTCCCGCACAAGACCGCCATGGGCATGGCGATCGACTCGGGCGGCTTCGTCGCCAATCTCGACGCCGCCGTGGCACGCGCCGACACCAAGGGTTTCGAGGTACGGCGCGCGGCCGCGAAGGCGCGCGGCCGACTGCGCGGCATCGGCATCGGTTGCTTTCTCGAAACGTCGCGCGGGGCGCCCAACGAAGGCGCCGAAGTGCGTTTCGAACCGGACGGCTCGGTGACGATCACACTGGCCGAGTGTTCGCTGCTGTCCAGGTGGCTGACCATTGGGACGATGGTGCTGATCTTGCCGCCCTTGGCCATGGACGGACAGATGAACATCGAGAGGAACGCCGCCCGCGCGAAATCCGCCGAGCCGCCGATCCCGTTCATCATGTGCTTGCCCAGGACGTGCGTGCTGTTGACGTTGCCGCTCAGGTCCACTTCGATGGCGGTATTGATCGAGATGGTGCCGATGCGGCGGATGATCTCCGGGTTGTTGGTGATTTCCTGCGGCCGCAACAGCAGCCGGGGGCGGAAAAATTCCCAGTCGCCGTAGATGCTCTCCAGCGTGGGGGCCGGCACCGTCAAGGAACACCCGCTCGCAAAAGTCACCCGCTCCTTGCGCATCAATGCGATCACCGCGTCCTGGATGACCTCGGTGTACATTTGGAAATTTGGGATTTCGGGATGTTCGGCCATCGCCATGAGCACGGCGTTGGCGGTGTCGCCGACCCCGGATTGCACCGGGAGAAAATTCTTGGGAATCAAACCGCGTTTGATTTCGGCGGCGAGGAATTCCGCGACGTGATCGCCGATCTTCGCGGTCACGGGGCTGACGGCCGCGAAAGCGCCGGTTTCGTCCGGGAGATTCGTTTCCACCACGCCGAGGATTCGGGCGGGGTCAATCTGGATGAACGGCTGGCCGATCCGGTCCGAGGGTTTGAACACCGGCACATCGCTGCGCTGCGGGGGATCATCAGGTTCGTAGATGTCGTGTGACCCGCGCAGAATCGGCGGATGATAACGATTCAACTCGATGATCACCTTGTCCGCGAGCCGCGCAAACGTCGGCGAGGCGCCGACCGATGAAGTGAGCACAATCTCGCCGTACTTGGTCACTTCGCTGGCCTCGATGAGCGCCAGGTGGAGATGCCCGAGAAACCCATAACGCACATCCTGCGGCAGCCGCGAGAGGTGCATGTCGAAAAACTGCGTTTCGCCGGCGTTGATGCTCTTGCGCAGATCGGGATCGGACTGGTAGGGCGTGCGAAACCCGAGCGCCTTGGCCCGCGCCAGCGCGCCGTCCAGCGACGGACCGGTGGAAGCGCCCGAAATGAGATTGATTTTGAAGGGGCGGCCGGCGGCATGTTCGACCGCCGCGCGCGCGGCGATCGTGCCGGGCACCGCCTTGGGCGCGCCCGCCGCGGTGAAACCGCTCACGGCCACGGTTTCGCCGTTGTTGATATATTGGGCTGCCTCTTCGGCGGTAAGTTTGGTCAGTGGTTTCATGGATTGGTTTGGGGAATGTCGCGCAGAAGCTTCACCGCCTGCGGGTCAAAAAAGTTGGTGCTGCCGTCGTCCAGCCGTAGTCGCAGCCGGCCGCGAGCGTCCACGCCGGCGAACGCGCCGGTCACCAAGATGCCATCGAGATCGAGTTGGACGCGACGGGGCAAATCCCAAAGCGCGTTCACGCGCGGCAGCAATGTTTCCGGGCCGGAATCCTGCACTTCCAGCCAGACGGATCTCAATGAAGCCAGCACCCGCAGCGTGAGGTCTTGCAATGACGGAACGGCGGAAACCAGGTCCGTCAGCCGTGCCACGTGGCCACGCAATCCGCCATCTTGCCCTTCCGGATGGTTCGTCACGTTGATGCCAATGCCGACGACGGCCACGCCGGGCTGGAACTGATCAATCAACAACCCGGCGAGTTTACAGTCGCCGACGAGTACATCATTCGGCCAGCGCAGGCGGAGTTGCTTGACGCCGGTCGCGCGGAGGGCGTCGCAAACCGCGACACCCGTCGCGAGCGGCAGCATGCGCCACGCAGGCGAATTGGTTTCCACCGGCACCACGGCCGACAGCCACCAACCGCCCGAGTCGGAAACCCACGCCCGTTGAAATCGTCCGCGTCCGGCAGTCTGAGTGTCAGCGCGGACGGCATGCCAGGCCGGGAGATTTGCCGCGACCAGATTCGTGGAATCCACTTCGGCAAATTCACGCAACTGCCAAACTGGTGACGAACCCTTTGCCCCGTCCCTCTCCTCATCGGATGGGGAGAGCCTGGCCGGCCGGCCGGGTGAGGGGTTGGTCAGTAACGAACTCATTGCCGAATCTGGCTAATCAATCCGAGCCAGCGATTGCCCTTCTTCCACCGCCGAGCCAACGGCGGTTTTGATTTCGGCGACCTTGCCGTTCTTCGGTGCGAAGACGAACGTGTTCATCTTCATCGCTTCCAACGTGACGAGGTGATCGCCCTCTTTCACTTCCTGCCCGACGGTCACCACGACCGCTGTGACGCGACCCGCGAGCGGACTGGGCACCTCGCCGGGACCGGTTGGGCCGGAGGATGGCGCTGCCGCGGCAGGCGCGGCGGGAGCGGGTGCAGTCGGCGCCGCGGCGGGCGGTGGCGCAGGCGCGGCGATTGGGGCCGCAAGCGCAGCCGGCGAATTGGTTTCATCCGGCACCTCGACGGTGACGTCGTAAGAATGGCCATCCACGGTGACGCGAAGTCTTTTGATCATGCAGTTTGGTAAAAGGGGTTCAACGGACTTTATGGGACATGAAAATCTGCGTGCGGCCTTCCACCGCCCAGACATTCAGATGCGGCACGACGGGCCCCGTCACCTGTTGGACTGACACCAGCCGAAACGGACGGTCGAGCACGACGGACACCGCCGCCGCGATCACCGCCGCCATCTGCGGCCCAACCGCGGTCGCAACATTCTGTGCCCCCAACGGAATGAGGGTCGCCGGGCCGCCCGAGTGCGCGGCGCGGGCGGCTTCGAGCAACGAAACCGCCTTGCCCAATGTTGATTGCACTTCGGCCTTGCGCGCCGGATCGTCCAACCGCGGCAAGACCCGGTGAATTAACGCCAGCACCTTGCCTAGCTTCGCCTCGGTCGGCGTCAGATCGTCCGGAGAATTGATGGGATTGCTCATGACTCAATTCATTTGTCGCTCACAGCGGAATCGTGCCGTGCTTCTTCGGCGGCCGCGTTTCACGTTTGCTGATCAGGTTGCGCAACGCCAGTGAAACCACGGCGCGCGTTTCGGCCGGGCTGATGACGTCGGTGATCATCGCTTTCTTCGCCGCTTCGTAGGGCGAGCAGAATTTCTCGCGATACTCGGCGACGAGCCGCGCCTCCTCCTTCTTCGGATCCGCCGCCGCGGCGATCTCGCGTTTGTAGAGAATTTTCACCGCCCCGTCCGCGCCCATCACGGCGATTTCGGCGGTGGGCCAGGCATAGACCACATCCGCGCCCATGTCCGAACTGCACATGGCGAGATACGCGCCACCGTAGGCCTTGCGGAGAATCACTGTGATCTTCGGCACGGTGGCCGAGGCATAGGCGAACAACATCTTGGCGCCGTGCCGGATGATGCCGCCGCGTTCCTGCGCCACGCCGGGCAGGAAGCCGGGCACGTCCACGAGGTTCACGATCGGGATGTTGAACACGTTGCAGAACCGGATGAAACGCGCCGCCTTGTCCGACGCATCAATGTCCAGCGTGCCGGCTTTGACCGCCGATTGATTCGCGATGATGCCGACCACGATGCCCTGGATGCGCGCGAAGCAGATCACGATGTTCTTCGCGAACTCCTTCATCACTTCCAGGTAATCGCCCTTGTCCACGAGGCGGGCGATGACTTTGGTGACGTCCATCGGATTCTTCGCGTCATCGGGCACCAGCTTGTTGAACTCCGGGTCCGCGCTCAAATCCACCTGCGGCGTGGGCGCGTGCGGCGGGTCCATCACGTTGTTTGCCGGCAGATACGATAGCAGCTTCTTTACGATGCGCACCGCGTCGGCATCGTTTTCCGCCACGAAATGGATGTTGCCGCTCACGCTGGCGTGCGCCATCGCGCTGCCGATTTCGTCCATCGTGCATTTCTGGCCGGTGACGGCCTGGATCACTTCCGGCCCGCAGATGAACATGTTGGCGCTGCCCTTCACCATGATGATGAAGTCCATCAACGCCGGTGAATACGCCGCGCCGCCTGCGCATGGGCCGGCGACCACTGCGATCTGCGGCACGACGCCTGAGACGAGCACGTTGCGGAAAAACACCTGGCCGTAGCCGGAGAGTGAATCGTCACCTTCCTGGATGCGCGCGCCGCCAGAATCGTTGAAGCCGACAATCGGGCAGCCGGACTTCAATGCGAAATCCATCACGTCGCAAATCTTCTTCGCGTGAATGCGACCCAGCGAGCCACCGCTCACCGTGAAGTCCTGGCTGAACGCCGCCACGGCGCGACCGTCCACCAGGCCCGTGCCCGTGACCACGCCGTCGCCCGGCATGGATTTCTTCTCCAGCCCGAAGTTGTGGCAGTCGTGATCCGCGTGCAGTCCCGACTCCTGAAACGTCCCGGCCTTGAAAAGTTCATTGAGCCGGTCGCGCGCCGTCATCACGCCTTTTTTGCGGCGGGCTTCGAGCTTGTCTTCGCCTCCGCCCGCCCGGGCGGCGGCGCGTTTTTTCTCCAGTTCTTCCAGGAATGCTTTGGGTATGGCCATAAGTGTTTTCTCAGATTGGGGTGATCAGGGCGAGCAACTGCACGAGCTGTTGCCGGGTTTCGGCATGCAGAATTCGGTCAGCACGCCGTAGGTGGATTTTGGATGCAGAAAGGCGACGAGCTTGCCGCCCGCGCCGTCGAAAGGTTTGTCGTGGATCAACTTCACGCCCGCGTCGGCGGCCTGCTTGAGCTGGCCTTGCACGTCATCCGTGCCGAACGCGATATGATGGATGCCGCCTGCGGGGTTTTTCTCCAGATACTTCGCGATCGGGCTTTCCGGATCGGTCGGTTCGAGCAGTTCAATGTGAACCCCGCCGCAGTTGAAGAATGCGGTGCGGACTTTCTGCGCCGGCACTTCCTCGCGATGTTCGCACTTCAAGCCGAGCGCCTTTTCATAATACGGCACGGCTTCGTCGAGCGATTTCACCGCGATTCCCAGGTGGTCAATTTTGTTGATCATAAAGCTTGGGTTTGGCGGTGCCGGGCGGGGTGGGGTTTGCGCCTTCATGCGCGGTTAGCAAAGTTTCGGCGGCGCGCACGGCGGTGATTTCCCCGCGCATCAACGCCTGCTGCACCTCCGGCAAACGCGTTTTCACCCGCAGATCGTGGTAAAAGCGGCGTTTTAGTTCGTCCTGGATCAAATCGTTGAGCCAGCTCAGCGATTGCTCCTGCCGCCGGCGCGCGATCACGCCCTTGGGTTCCAAGGCCGCGTAAAACTTTTCAACGCGCTCCCAGATTTCGGGGATGCCAGCACCCGTGAGGCCGGCGCAGAGCATCACTTCGGTGGGCCACTCCACGGTGGCCGGTTGCAGATAGTGCAACGCGGCGGCCTGATCTTGCCGGGCCAATTCCGCGCGCAGCCGGTTCTCGCCGTCCGCCTTGTTGATGGCCACGAGGTCCGCCATTTCGACGATGCCCTTCTTGATCCCTTGCAACTCGTCGCCCGCACCCGGCAACAGGAGCAACAGGAAAAAATCCACCATGGAGCGCAGGGCGATCTCGGTTTGGCCCACGCCGACGGTTTCCACGAGAATCGTGTCGAAGCCCGCCGCCTCACAGAGGAGCATGGTTTCGCGGGTGCGCCGTGCCACGCCCCCGAGACTGAGGCCGCTGGGGGAGGGACGAATAAACGCGGCGGGTAACTGGCAGAGTCGCTCCATGCGCGTCTTGTCGCCCAGGATGCTCCCGCCGGTGCGCGAGCTGGTGGGATCAATCGTCAGCACCGCGAGTTTTTGGCCGTGCTCAACGAGCTGACAGCCGAGGGCTTCGATGAAGGTGCTTTTGCCCACGCCGGGCACGCCGGTGATGCCGACGCGTTTTGCCCCGCCGGTGAAAGGCAGTAGGCGATGCAACACTTCCTGCCCCTGGGCTTCGTGCCGCCGGGAATCGCTTTCGACGAGCGTAATGGCGCGGGCCAAAATCGTCCGATCGCCCGCCCGCACGCCGGTCACGTAATCGTCCACCGTCAGCCGCCGCGGATGGCGGGGAGAGGAGTTAGTGCTGGAAGCAGGGTCACTCATGCGTGAATTCTTCGATGAGCATGCGAAACTCCGCAAGGTTTTGGACTGCGCCAGCCCTCTGGCGCTTTCCGTGCGCGCCTGGCCGTTCGCAAAGCGCCAGAGGGCTGGCGCACTCCAAGACGTAGCCGCGGCATTGAATGTCCCTTGAGCAAATGATTCGCGGGTGAAGGGAGAGCTTGCACGTAATCTCCCACACCGGTTCTCATCATTCGCCTGGTTGCCATTTCGTTTCATCAATCCAACGTTTGATTCAACTGTGTCAACATTTCCTTTGCCGCGTCCGGGATAAACGTGCCCGGGCCGAACACGGCCGCCGCGCCGTTGGCTTTCAGAAACTCGTAGTCCTGCGGCGGAATCACGCCGCCCACCACGATCATGATGTCCTCGCGGTTGATCTTCTTGAGTTCGTCCCGCAACTGGACGAGCAACGTCTTGTGTCCGCCCGCCAGCGAGCTGATGCCCACCACATGCACATCATTCTCTGCCGCCATGCGCGCGGCCTCCTCCGGCTGCTGAAAGAGCGGGCCGATGTCCACGTCGAAACCGAGGTCGGCGTAGGCCGTCGCGACCACTTTCGCGCCGCGGTCGTGGCCGTCCTGGCCCATCTTGGCGATGAGGATGCGCGGCCGGCGTCCCTGTTTTTCCGCGAACTGGTCGGTGAGGTTGCGGACCTCCAGAATTTGCGGGGCCGCGCCGAATTCAGATTGATAAACGCCACTCACAGAACGGATGACGGCTTTGTGCCGGTTGAAGTGTTTTTCCAAGGCAAACGAAATTTCCCCCAGCGTGGCCCGTGCCCGCGCCGCTTCGATGGCCAAGGCAAGCAGGTTGCCTTCGCCGCTGACGGCAGATTGCGTGAGCGCCGCGAGCGCGGCCTGAACGCGGGCTTGATCGCGCCCGGCTTTGACGGTTCGCAGGCGCTTGAGTTGCGCTTCGCGAACGGCGGCGTTGTCCACATCCAGCACGTCGAGTTGGTCAGCTTTCTCGAGCCGCAAGGTGTTCACGCCGATGATCGCTTCCTTGCCGGAATCAATGTGCGCCTGCCGGCGGGCGGCGGCTTCCTCGATGCGCAGCTTGGGCAAGCCGGTCTCAATCGCCTTGGCCATACCACCCAGCGCTTCGACTTCCCCGATGTGATGCCAGGCGCGCTTCATGATTTCCTGCGTGAGCGCCTCGACGAAAAACGAGCCGGCCCACGGATCAATCACCTTGGTGATGCCAGTTTCTTCCTGGAGAAAAAGCTGCGTGTTGCGGGCAATGCGGGCCGAGAAATCCGTCGGCAGCGCGATCGCTTCGTCGAGCGCGTTGGTGTGCAGCGACTGCGTGTGGCCGAGCGTGGCGGCCATGGCCTCGACGCAGGTGCGGGCGACATTGTTGTACGGGTCCTGCTCGGTGAGCGACCAGCCCGAGGTCTGCGAGTGCGTGGGCAGCGCCATGGACTTCGGATTCTTGGGATTGAATTGCTTGATGATTTTCGCCCACAGCGCGCGGGCCGCGCGCATCTTGGCGATCTCCATGAAAAAGTTTTTGCCCTGCGCCCAGAAGAACGAGAGCCGCGGCGCGAAGGCGTCAATGTCAATGCCCGCCTTGATGCCGGTGCGGACATATTCCAAGCCGTCGGCCAGGGTGTAGGCCATTTCCAGGTCCGCCGTCGCACCGGCTTCCTGCATGTGATAGCCGGAGATGGAGATCGAGTTGAACTTGGGCATGAACTTCGACGTGAAGCTGAAGATGTCCGCGATGATGCGCATCGAGGGCAAGGGCGGATAGATATAGGTGTTGCGCACCATGTATTCCTTGAGGATGTCGTTCTGGATGGTGCCGGCCAGTTGCTCCAGCTTCGCGCCCTGTTCCTCGGCGGCAACAATATAAAAGGCCAGGATCGGCAGCACCGCGCCGTTCATCGTCATGGAAACCGAAATGCGATCCAGCGGGATGCGGTCGAAAAGGATTTTCATGTCCGCAATCGAATCCACGGCCACGCCCGCCTTGCCCACGTCGGCAAACGCGCGCGGATGATCAGAGTCGTAACCGCGATGGGTCGGCAAATCGAAGGCCACGGAAAGACCCTGTTGACCGGCGGCGATGTTGCGGCGGTAAAACGCATTGGAGGCTTCGGCGGTGGAAAAGCCGGCGTATTGGCGAACCGTCCACGGCTTGGTGACGTACATCGAGCCATACGGGCCGCGCACGAACGGCGCAATCCCGGGCATCGAGTCGAGGTGCTCGCAGTTCGCGAGATCGGCGGCGGTGTAGAGTGGTCGCAATTCGACTTGCTCCAAAGTCATGAAAGCCCACTCTTCGACGGACTTGCCCGTCTCCGCCTTGAACTGCGCGCACCACTCTTCATAGCTCGCCTTGGCGGGCGGGCTCTCGAAGGCGATCTTGGTAAAGTCCGGAAATGTTTTCATCATGCGATCCCCAGTTGGGCGTGAATTTTGGAAAGGACTTCAAGCGCATCCGTCCGCACATGAATGAACTCATCCACGCCGGATTTTTTGTGCGCTTCGATCTGGTCGGCCGGATAACCAGCGAGCACTACGATCGCGTCGGATTTCTTCGCGCGCAGAGCAGCGACCAGCGGCGGGACGAGGGCGGGATAGTTGTCATCCACGGAACAGATGACCGCCACTTTTGCCTTCGACGCCGCAAACGCATCCGCGGCCTCCGCCGCCGACTTGAAACCGGCGGGCGACACGGCGTCGTAACCGCCCACGGCGAAAAAGCCGCGGGAGAAATCCGCGCGCGCCTTGTGTTCCTTGAGCGGGCCCATGTTACACAGAAACACCTGGGCCGGCTCGGCCTGGCGGTTCATCGCGGCCCGCAGTCGTTCGAGCGGCGCGGCGGCACGAGTGATGCAAACGGGGGTGATCGGCAAACCGGGTTTGCCATTGATCCGCAGGGCGCGGGTAATTTCGCCCAGCGTCGCCCCGGCGGAAACCGCATCGACGCAGGCCGCAAACACCTTCGTGTCCGGCAAGGCCACCACTTCGGAAAGTTTCTTGAGCACCGCCGCGCTGGCCTCGTCTTCCAGCGATGTGCGGTGACTCGCCACCTGCTGTACGCGGCGCCGTTGAAAGGAATCCACGGTCGCCGGTGGCACGGCGAGTGGCTTTTCCTTCGGGTTGGCGTATTGGTTGACGCCGATGATCGAGTCGCGGCGGCGCGTGACGGCCTTGAGTTTTTCGCCCGCCGTGGCGGCGACGGTCTGCTGCGGGAAGCCGGCGTGCAGGGCGGCGGCCATGCCGCCCAGTTTTTCAACTTCCTGGAACAATGTCCACGCGCGCTTCGCCAGATCAGCGGTCAACGATTCCACGCACCACGAGCCCCCGGCGGGATCCACGACCTGCGTGAGGTGACATTCCTTTTGGAGAATGAGTTGCGTGTTGCGCGCGAGACGTTGGCTGAAATCGTCCGGCGGGCGCAGGACTTCGTCAAACGCGCCGACTTGCAGGCTGTCGCAACCGCCGAGCGCCGCGGCGAAGGCCTCGACCGTGGCGCGGAGCAGGTTGTTGTGCGGATCGCAGACCGTTTTGTTCCATTGCGAGGTGCGGACGTGCAGCGAAAGTTTCCGTGCGGCTTCGCTGCCTTCGAGTGTGCCGACGAGATGGGACCAGAGCATGCGCAACGCGCGCAGCTTGGCGATCTCCTTGAAGAAGGACGAACCGACCGTAATCGCAAAGCGCATCCGCGGGGCGGCGGTGTTCACATCCACCCCGCGATAATTCAATTCGCGAAGATACTCCAGCCCGGTGGCGAGCGTGAAAGCGAGTTCCTCGACCGCGCTGCCGCCGGCTTCGTGCCAGGCGCGACCATGAACGCATATCGTCTGAAGCTGCGGGGCGTGGGCCGCCGTCCAGCGGGTCAGCACGGCCATTTCGCGATAGGCGTCTTCGACGGACTGCGGGAGTTTACCTTCGTGCGCAATCACGCCGAGCGGATCCATCTCGATGCAGCCGCGCAAATGGGCGGGGAGAATCTTGCGCTTGTTCGCCAGAGCCATGAGCAGCGCGGCACAGGGCAGGGCGGAGGCGCCGGAGCGGATAAAGAGCGAAGTTTGGCCGAGATCAATGCCCTGCAAGGCGCGGTCCAGGTCTTCGAGGGTCGCGATGGAGAGTCCGCCAAACCCGACTTCGTTCGGTTGGGCCCAGTCCGGATCCAGCCCGTTGCGCGTGGCGCGGTCGAGCACCACGTTCAGCGCATTCAGCCCGCGCTGCAGAGAAGTGCGGGCCACTTCATTGAACTCGCTTGGGCTGGAAACGGTGATTTCTTGCGACACTTCCCAAGGCTGTTTCAGGTAACCGCTCGCGGTCGCACCGCGCACGAACGGCGCGAAACCGGGAAACGAATTGACGTGTGGCAGGCCGGCCGCGTCGGCGCGGCCGTAAATCGGCTGCAGCTTGATGCCTTCGTAGGTGTCCGTGAACATCCGCTTGTCGAAGGGCGCACCCTTGAGCTCCGCTTCGACAAGTTTGCGCCAGTCCGCGTAGCTGACCGGCGGAAACTCCGCCAGCAACTTGCCATTTACGGGTGACGTTTGGGGGGAACTCATAATCAACCTTCGAGTGTTTCCACCGTGACGTCGTGCCGCGTGCCGTTGACGGTGACGAACAAATGTTTGCCCGGGCCGCTGGCCCGGGCCGTGGTCGGGTCGGGTGGCGTCGGCGCGGCGGCAGCGGGCACCGCTTTGGGTTTGATCAATTCCTCGACCTGCTGCGGAAACATCGCGAACAGCACCACAATTTCGTCGGAGGTGGGCAGCCCTTTGTCCGCGCATTGCTTGCGATATTTCTCCATGCCGGGTTCGAGCAAATCCGCCGGGCGATCGGTGACCCGCTGCTTACCGGTTTGCTTTTCCACCAAGGCGAGCACGGTGGGATCAATCGGGCCGGGCGTCAGACCGTATTTGCCGAGCGCGATGTCTTGCGCCGGCTGGCAGACCATTTTCCACCGACCGAACTTCACGTTCATCATCGCCTGCGTGCCGACGATCTGCGACGTGGGCGTAACGAGCGGAATCCAGCCCAGCGCTTCCCGGACGATTGGAATTTCCTTCAGCACGGCGTCGAACTTGTCGCTCATGCCCTGTTCCTTGAGCTGCGTGCGGAAGTTCGACAACATGCCGCCGGGCACTTGATAAATCAGGATGTCGCTGTCCACGCGTTCGTTGGCCGGGCTGGTGAACTTGGAGAGTTCCTGGTAAACGCCTTCAAAATAATCGCGCAACTTCGCCAGTTTTTCGGTATCGAACTTTGGACAACGCGGATGGCCTTCGAGCAAGGCCAACATGCGTTGCGTGTCGGGCTGCGACGTGCCGTTCGCGAACGGCACGATGGAAACCTCGACGCAATCCACACCGGCATCAATCGCCGCGAGATAGCTGGCCGCCCCGAGACCGGCGGTGTCGTGGGTGTGCAGCGTGATCGGGATACCAATCTTGCTCTTGAGCTCCTTGACCATGTGATAGGCAATTTGCGGCTGAATGATGCCGGACATGTCTTTGATGCCGATCGAATCGCAGCCCATCTGCTCGAGTTCAACCCCCAGCTTTACGAAGTTCTCGACGGTATGGACAGGGCTGATCGTGTAGCACAGTTCACCGCGCGCATGTTTGCCGTACTTCTTGGTGGCCTTGATGGCGGTCTGCAGATTCCGCACGTCATTGAGCGCATCAAAAATGCGCAGGATGTCCTGCCCATTCTCGCAGGTGAGGCGCACGAACGTTTCCACCACGTCATCCGGGAAGCTGGCGTATTGGACAATGTTCTGGCCGCGCAGCAGCATGAGTTGCGGTGTCTTGGGCGCGATCTTTTTCAGTGTGCGCAGGCGGTCGAATGGATTTTCGTTCAGATAGCGCAGGCAGGAATCAATCGTTGCACCCCCCCAGGTTTCGAGGCCGGCGAAGCCCATCTCGTCCAGGATGGGCGCGGGTTCGAGCATTTGGGACGTTGCCATGCGCGTCGCCGCCATGGATTGATGGCCGTCGCGGAGGACGGTGTTGTTGAAAAGGACCGGTTTCGTGCTCACAAAGTCGCTTTGTTAATTGTTCACCCGCGTTAAGCGCGGAACCGGCGGGGCAAGTTCATCTGGCTTGCGGCCCCCTTGGGCGAGCGTGTCCCGGACAATCCGAGATGCTTCTCACCCGACGTTCCGACGCAGCTTCATAGTCTGGGACAAAGGATGGTGAGGCTGATCGCCTATTGCAAATCTCAATGCCAATATTGCGCGAAGGTGATGTGGGCAGCTAATGAGCAAGAGGATTTGGTGCAACTCGCCGGAGCACTCCCCGGCGGTTAATGTATTTGCCAAACCGGACGCCATGGGCTGAAAATGTTGGCATGACATTCAGCTCTTCCACTCGCGCCCTCATTGGATTTTGCCTCGGGCTTGTGGCCTCGCCGTCATTCGCCAGCGCCGAACCTTTGATTCACGCGCACGCGCACAACGATTACGAGCACACGCGTCCGTTGCACGACGCGCTCGACCACGGCTTTTGCGGAGTCGAGGCCGACATTTATCTCGTCGAGGGCCAGCTGCTGGTCGCGCATGACCGCGACCAAGTGAAGCCGCAGCGGACGTTGCAGGCGCTCTATCTCGATCCCCTGCGCGAACGGGTGAAGAAGAATGGCGGGCGCGTCTTTGCCAACGGCCCGGAGTTCACCCTGTTGATTGATCTCAAGTCGAACTGGCAGACAACTTATCCGGTCCTGCGCGCGGCGCTCACGAACTATGCCGACATGCTTGCAACTTTTCGCGATGGGGTGAAACAGACCAACGCCATTACCATTGTCATTTCGGGTAACCGCGCAAAGGAGATGTTCGCGGGCGAAGCCACGCGCTATGCGGGCTACGATGGCCTGCTAACGGATCTGGATTCCACCGCGCCGGCGACGTTGATTCCGTGGATCAGTGCGGATTGGAAAAAGCATTTCGCCTGGCGCGGCGAAGGGGCAATGCCGGAAGCGGAGCAAAAGAAGCTGGGGGAAATTGTGGCCAAAGCCCACGCCCAGAGTTGCCGCGTGCGATTTTGGGGCACGCCCGACAACGAAACCTTCTGGCGGGCGATGCGGGCGGCGGACGTGGACTTGATCAACACCGACAATCTGGCCGGGCTCGAAAAATTTCTCCGCGGCGAAGCGAACTGAGCGGGCCGCGCCGCTTACCGCTTGCCGTTCACCGCTTTCAACCAGAAGTACGCCATCAGCGAAGCACCCGCCGGGCTCGGATGCACCCCGTCGCCCGCCCAGTGCTCCGGCGGGGCGTATTTTACGGCGGCGTCGAACATGGTTTGGAACGGCACGAACATGGCACGCTGGCTTTCTGCGACGCGCTTCGCCGCGGCGCGATAATGGTCGAACTCCGGAAACCACTTGTCGGTCACCGCCCCGCAGCGCAGCACGAACGGCTCGCAGATGACCAGCTTCACTTTCGGCAATGCCTTCTTCGTCCGTTCGAGCAGTGCGTGAAAATCCCGTTCGTAGATTTCCACCGTGCCTTTGTAGCCGAGCTTGGGATCGAGCGAATGCCAGATGTCATTCACGCCGATCAGAATGCTTAACACGTTGGGCTTCAGATCCAGACAATCCGCCGGCCAGCGCTCGGCGAGTTGAAATACCTTGTGGCCGCTGATGCCGCGATTGAAAATTTTCAGCCCGTCGTCGGGCCGGTCCACGAGCAACTCCGCCGCCGCCAGCCACGCGTAACCGTTGCCCAATCCGGGTTGGTTGTTGGGCGCGGTCGTCTTCGCTTTGTCCCGACTCCGGCCAGCGTCGGTGATGGAATCCCCTTGAAACAGGATCACATCATTCTTCGCAATGAGATTGCGGCCCAAGGCAAGCCACGGCGCGGCTTCGGCGGAAGTTGCGGCCGCCAGTCCGGCGGCGCCAAGCGCCAGGCCGGAAGTTTTCAGAAAACCCCGGCGGCTGAGATGGTTCGTTCCCGAGATGTCATCGTTCATAAGCTTGCGCTCAAGGTAGTAAGCCAGGCGCATTTGGAAAGCCTCGATTCACGGTTCCCGGTTGCTTGCGCCGCGCGGCCGGTGGCTGCCGGGGCTGGAGTTTGAATGGGTTAATGCCCGCCCGCTTGCGACCAAAAGCGATTGAGGCCGAAAAGAAAGTTGAAACAAAGCAGGGGCTTGGCGGGTCATATAATCGAGTGATCTATGGGACTGGCGTTTGACCAGCCTCGGAGTGTCGTTACAAATCTTTAACCCGAACCATGAAAACAAACCTACTCATCCGGTCGAAAGCGCGAATCATTGGCACGACGTTACTCACGCTGGCCGCCGTTATGGCTTCCGCCGAAGTTGAAGACAAGATCACCAAGTCTTTCGTGACGCAGCCTGGCGGCCAGCTTGTCGTCGCGGCGGATCGCGGCTCCATCGAGGTCAAAACCGCCGACCGCGAGTCCGTGGACATCGAGGTTACCCGCAAGGCGGGCGGGAGTCGGACGAAAGCCGAACAGACCCTCAAAGACCACATGGTCACCACCACCCAGGACGGCAACAAGGTTGAAGTCCGCGCCGATTACAAGGGTGGGAAATCATCGGGCTGGTTTGGCCGTTCCCCGGAGTTGCAGGTGAGTTTCCTTATCACCGTGCCCCGCAAGTTTGACGTGGACCTCAAGACCGCGGGTGGCAGGGTCAAAGTGGCCGGGTTAACTGGCCGGGTGCAGGCGCAGAGTTCCGGCGGCAGCTTGAACTTTACAAAGATTGAAGGGCCGTTGTCCGGTCACACCAGCGGCGGAAGCATTACCATCGCCGGTTGCAAAGGCAGGGTGGAGATCAGCACTTCCGGTGGCAGCCTGAACTTGGGCGAGATCGAAGGCGACGTTACCGCAAAAACTTCGGGCGGATCGATTCGCGCCGACAAACTCACTGGAAAGTCCGTCGTGAAGACCTCGGGTGGCAGCATAGAAGTCGCGGGCATCAAGGGTTCGATTGAAGCGGGGACTTCCGGTGGCAGCATCAGCGCCGAACTGCTCGAACAACCCGCCGGTGACTGTTCCTTCAAGACCTCCGGCGGGAGCATCACGGTCGCTCTGGGCGAGAAACTCGCCGTGGACGTGGATCTCCGCACGAGTGCCGGGCGGGTTTCAACCGATTTCCCGGTCGCCACTGTGATCCACGGCGAGCAAAAGAAAAATGAGCTTCGCGGTAAGATTAACGGGGGCGGTCCGCTCGTCACCGCCCACACGAGTGCCGGCAGTGTCCGGCTGCAGAAGAAGTAGCTGGCTCACGCCCCGCCCGCCTGGCCTCGGGCGGCTTCACTCCAGGGGCAACGCCCGCCCGCCGTCCAGCGCGGCGCGGCGCAGCGACCTGTCCGCTTTTGACGTTGCTGGTCAAGCCAACCCCCGGCGTATTGTCATTGCCCAGATGACTGTCCATGAGCGCGCCGTTCAGATAAATCGAGGCGCGGCCCGCGGAGCCGGCGTTGCCATTGAAAGTCGCCGCGCCGTGCAGCCATTGGTTGGTTTGGAGGAATGTTGCAGCGATCCCGGGGCGGGCCGCGTGGCCGTTGCTCGTGATCTGCACGTCCGTTTCCATCAAGTCGGTCACCGCGAGGGAATTGGTGAACGCGGCGATGGTGTTCTCCGGTGCGTAAAGCGCCCCGCCCCGATGAGCAATGCTGAGAACCGGCGCGCCGGGCGATGGGAGCGCCCCCGCCAAAACGGAGAGGGCGAGAACCCAGTGGTAAAAACGGCTTTGCAGCACGAATATTTCTTAACGCGCTAAGTTGTTGAGGTCAAAACCAACCTCATGCTAACATTTGTCGCCATCAAGCAGCCTCCCAAGCGTGAGTTGCTGATGGTTTGTTATGGGCACAACCTGCTGTCACCATGGGAAAGAAAGACATTGTATGATCACGCACCAAGGCAAAAAAACTGCGGGGGGAAAAACTTTCGCCGGCTTACGCCAAACCTTTACCAGTTATTTCACCCCGGCAAAATCGCTTCGTAACTCATTCCTGGCAACGCTGCTTTTCATCGGAGTGGTCGGTTGCGCGACGAATTCGCCGCGCGGCTGGAAGTTAGTTTGGCAGGATGAGTTCAGTGACCATCAGGTTGATCCGGCCAAATGGGAGTTTGAAGTGAACGCCCAAGGCGGAGGTAATAACGAACGGCAGTACTACGTGACCAACAATGCCCGGGTGCAAGACGGCTGCCTCTTCATTGAGGCTCGCCAAGGTGCTTACACCGGCCCGGAAGGCACGCGCGAGTTCACCTCGTCCCGCCTGCGCACCAAGGGCCGTGGCGATTGGAAATATGGCCGCTTTGAAATCCGCGCCAAACTCCCGACGGGACAAGGCTATTGGCCCGCCATCTGGATGCTGCCGACGGACAATGTTTACGGCGGCTGGCCGCACAGCGGGGAGATTGACATCCTGGAACTCCTCGGCCACCAGCCTAATGTGGCTCACGGCACCCTGCATTACGCAAATCCGGAACGACACCACACCTACCGGGGAACGAACACCACGCTCGCCGTGGGGACGTTCGCAGCGGCGTTTCACGTCTTCCGTCTGGACTGGGAGCCCGACGCGATGCACTGGTATGTGGACAACCAACACTTTCTGACTCAGACCCACTGGACCTCCGGCACGAATTCCTTTCCGGCCCCATTCGATCAACGCTTCCATCTCATCCTGAATCTCGCCGTGGGCGGCAATTGGCCGGGCAAACCCGACCCGAGCACGATTTTCCCTCAAGCCATGATCGTGGACTACGTCCGGGTTTATCAGAAAAAGTGAACGTCAAAAAAGCCCCGGCCAATGCTCACGAGTCACCGGCTGACACGGTGAGATTCGCTTGTTACTGCTGGGGAGCAAATCCACGAGGCCGTCTCGCGAACCGGTGAATGATTCGCCTTGACGCACTAAGCTTCAGGTAACAGTCTTGTGGCATGCTTACCGCGTTAAACAATGCCTGGCGACGAAGTTCGCTGGTCGCCTTCGGTTTCGTACTTATGGCCACTTCCGCCTCCGTCCAATCCGCTGAGCCGCTTTCTCCCGTCGAAACGCTTATCAACCTACCCCGCCCGCTGGTGATCGGACATCGCGGCTACAATCAAATCGCGCCTGAAAACACGCTGCCCTCGTTCAAGCTCGCCAAAGCCGCAGGCGCGGATCTGGTCGAGCTGGACTATCACCACACCAAGGATGGCGTGCCAGTCGTCATTCACGATGGCGAACTGGATCGCACGACCGACGCCATGGCGCGGTGGGGTGGCAAGAAGATTCCCGTGGCGAGCAAGACCATGGCCGAGTTGCGCTCCCTGGATGCCGGCCAGTGGTTCGATCCCAAATACACCGGCACCCGCCTGTCCACGCTGGCCGAAGCGCTCGATTTTATCCAGGACGGCAATGTCACACTCATCGAACGCAAGGGCGGCGATGCGGCAACGTGTGTAAAACTGCTGCGCGACCGCAATCTGGTAAATCGGGTGGTTGTGCAATCTTTCGATTGGAGCTACCTGAAGGACTTTCATCAGCAGGAGCAGCGACAACTCCTCGCCGCCTTGGGCCCGCCCGGGTCGCGGGGCGGGAAAAAACTTACCGATGCGGAGAAGGAACTGAACGAGTCCTGGGTGGATGAAGTCAAGCGCACGGGCGCCCGCGCGGTCGTTTGGAACAATCAAATCACGCGGGAAGCGGTGGCTTATGCCCACCGGCAAGGGATGAAAGTGTGGGTGTACACCGTCAACGAGCCAGCGGCCGCGGACAAGATGTTGGCACTTGGCGCGGATGGCATCATCACCGACAACCCCGCGATTATCTGGCGGACCATGGCCCTTCGGAACTCGCCAACCGCCGATCCGCGTTAGAACTCGCTCGGACCATTCGCGCCCCGCCCCGCCTAAGAGCCTGTTTGAAAATTCAACTTTGCCCATCCTCCTCGTCGTCGTTCTCGTCCTCGTCCTCGATTTTGCGCCGGTTTCGAGGACGAGGACGACGACGAGAACGAGGAGGATATTCGGTTGCAGCACTTTTCAAGCAGACTCTAAGGTTTCACGCGCAACACCTCGATGCCTTCCTTCTGCCGCGAGACGATGACGTGCAACCAGCCGTCGTGGAGCAACACGTTCGGATACCCGTATTCGCCGCCCTTGGATCGCCCCGGCTGCGCCATCGCATAACGCCGTTCGCCGAGGATGAAGTTGCGGTCGAAATTCACGCCGTCCCGTGACAGCGCCAGCACCAGCGGTGTGCGGCCCGCGCCCACCGGGTTGCCCACATAGAAGAAGCGGCCATCCGGCAACCGGCCGAATTGGAATTTCGCATTCGTGTCGCTGAACTCCGTTTCCACTGGCGCGGAATAGCTCACGCCATTGTCCCGGCTCTCCGTCAACCAGAGGCGATGCCGGAACTGGCTGCCCGTGCTCCGCAACGGCACATGGATCACCCCGTCATCGGTCTGGAAAGCGGATCCTTCACACACCGCCGCGCCCCAACCGTTCGTCTGCGCCACGCCCCAGAACGAGGCTGGATCGTCGGTGATGGTCGCCGCCACCGCCTTCGGATACAGACCCGCCATCTGCCACCCCGCCAAACCGGCGGGATCATCGGTGTAAGGGAAGGCAATGTGGCCGCTGAGAATCAATCGCCCGCCGCGCACGGCCAGCGGACCGAAGTTCGGACACACCGGGAGCCCGACGGGTTGCGGCGGAGACCAGTCCATGCCGTTGGTGGTCGTTACGGCCAGGAGCTGGGTTGTTTCCTTCGCGGGCCCATAATTGGCGAAGTAGGCGACGAGAGTCCCTTGGTACTGATGGAATCCGGCCGCCGTGAGCACCCGTTCCCCGCCGTTGGTGTCCGTCATGGCATCCACCAACGGTCGCGGGGCCGACCATTCGCCGAAGTCTGTCGCCGTGGAAATCAGGATGCGCTGGCCGGGTGCGTCCTCATCGCGGCGACCATTCGACCAGATGGCAAAGAACCGGCCGCGGAAAAACGTCAGGTGCGGATGGTGCGAGTAAGTCCAGTCGGTATGCGGTTGATAAACCCGCACGGTATCCACTGCGGGACGCACGGGGTTCACCAGTTCCACTGGCTTGCCGTCCCGCCACACGGCGGCATTGCGAAGAACCGGCACCGGGGTGTCGGCTGCCGACACCGCCAGCCCGGCTACGAGCAGCAACGCGAACACAAAGATGAGCCGGTGGCCACCGGCGGCGGTTGCCGGCCAACGCTGACTTTTACCATTCATGCTGGAAAAAGCAGTAGCATCAACGCAAAGGCGCAAAGATTTCAACGGTCGGGGCCATTCACCCGGGCTTGTTCATCGCCGGTCACTCTCCGCTTGGCGTCTTTGCGTTAACTGCCGTTTCAAGAATCACCGACTCAGCGCCGTGGCGACCGCGGCCCTCACTTTTTCCAGCCCCGCCCGCGCGACTTCCAAAGCGTCCATCTCCCAATACTTCCGATGGAACAACTCAAGCGACAGCACGGTTTGTCCGCCCTTGTCGTGCATGGCGCGTAGAATTTCCGTCACCGGTGCCACTCCATCTCCCGGATAAACGCGGTAGCTGTCATCAATCTTTTCCCGGGGCGGGTCGGCGGGATAATCATTCACATGCAGGACGGGAATCGCGTACTTGCTCAACAGCCGCAGACCCGAAGCATCCGAGCCGCCTTTGTAAAGGTGGTAAATGTCCGCCACCACGCACGCCTTGGGATGGCCGGTCTCGATGGCCACGCACGCGCATTCACCGAGCCGGTTGAGATTTTTCGAGAAGCCCCAAAGCTCAAGCTGCGGCACGACGCCGATCTGATCGCCCGCCTCCAACAGAACGCGATACCGATCCGCCGCCTTCAATAAATCCAATCGGGGCAACTCGGTCGCCCCGGTGGGCGGCGCGGCGAGTCGTTTGCCGCCGATCTGCGCGATCAGGTCCATTTCAAATTTTGCCCGCTCCAGGCCTTGGGCGCGCTTGGCGTCGTCGTCCGCGATCCATTGCGGGAATCCGATGGCGCTTTCCACCGTGAGACCAAGATCGGCGATGCGCCGTTTCAAATCCGGCAACGAACCACCCTCCTTCTGATAGGCTTCGATGGCCGCGACCCACGGCTCGATGGCTTGATAACCCGCCTTGGCCGTCACCTCGATTTCTTTGACGATCCCCAGTTTCTGCCCCCGAATGGTGGCTGTATTCAAACAAAACAGAAAACCACCACTGGCACGGGCAGGGTTCGTCTGGGATTCAGCCGCTACGGTCGTTTGATAAGCGCCCACCAGCGCGGCGCCGACCAACACCCCGGCTTGCGTGGCGGCCTGACGGCGGGAAATCTTTGGTGTCGGGCTGGACATGGTTTTGTTCGGACTCAGTTTGTTCGATTTTGATTTCAACTGCATCTGCATATTTCTGCGACAGTTCAGACAATGCTCAGGCCCACGCCGGAGCAGCAGTCCGGGCTACGCGTAGGACAGGCGTCGCGCCTGTCTCCATTCATACACGGTTTCTCACGCCTTTGACCACCATTCACAACGACCGCGGATCCTTGAGCGACTGGTCTCTGCACGAAGTCAGAGACAGGCGCGACGCCCGTCCTACTCCAT
>CAYHFK010000036.1:0-1605 GCA_964355895.1 uncultured Bifidobacterium sp.
GTCATGCAACTCGCGCAACCGCCGCGCCACCAGCCGCGCCTCGCGCTCCACGGCAAGCAAATCCGGCGCTTCACTTTTCCCGTTCGCTGCGTCGGCGTCCTCCCCGCCTTCGGTGGCGCTTTCCTCATCTGCCTGGGCGATCAGATGAAACTCCACGCACGGCGTCGGGTTGTTCTCCGCGCCAAGCCCCGCGCGCTTTTCCGGGGCGCCAAATTCCAACGGTTCGTATTCGACTCCGCCGATTTCCTTTCGCATTAGCGCCGCGAAGAGTGGATTCACAAATCGCAGCAACCCCTCGCGGCTGCGGAAGTTTTCCGTGAGGGACAATGCCCGACCGTCGGCGCTGGTCACCTCCACGAGCCGAGGTGGGGTAGGGCGCGTCACTCCGTGCGCGCCGCCTTCGGGAGTATCGAACCCCGGCGCGCACGGAGTGACGCGCCCTACCTGATCCGACCATTCATCATTATACCGCTGAAAAATCTGCGGGTTCGCCAACCGGAAGCGATAGATGCTCTGCTTCACGTCGCCGACGAGAAAACGGTTCGCCGCCTCGCCGTCACGGCTCAGCGCTGTGAGAATCGCGTCCTGTGCCGCGTTGATGTCCTGATACTCATCCACGAAGACGTGCGCCAGCCGCGCCCGCCATTCGGCCGCGATCGCCGGGTCGCGGAGCAGTCGCAACGCGCCTTGCTCCAGATCCGGGAAATCCACGCCACCCAGCTCGCGCTTCTTGGTGGCGAACGCCGTCGTGAACTCGCGCGCCAAACCAATCAACGCGCGCATCTGCGCCCGCGCCCACTCCCAATCCTGCCTGAGCGGATCGTTGTCGTCATTCGGTGTCAGGCTGCCCAGAAACTCCGCGTCATCAAAAAATGCTGCGAGCGGATCCCGGAACTCTTTTTTCGTGCCGCGGGGCCAATGCTCGTCCTGATCCGCCGCCGCCAGCGCCTGCAATGCCTCGGCGCACTGCGCGAGCGTTGGCTCGATGGGCAGTGTTTCCAGCGCGGCCAGCGACAACCGCAATGCCTCCGTCTCGTCCGCCACCGTCGCCACTTCGGGTTTCCATCCCTCGCGCCAGGCGACGACGGCTTGCACAAACAACTCGCGCCATTCGTCCGGCTCGTTGGCTTCAAACCGCGCCTGTTGCTCGTCCAGCCAGCCCACCGGGTCCGGCAGCGATTGCGAGTAGGCATGCACTTTCAAAATCAATTTGCGGACGCGCTTGTCCATCCCGCGCCCGCTGGCGCGAATCAGCGCCTGCACGGCGAGCGATTCCGCGTTCGTGCCGGCGTAATGTCTTTCCAGCAACTCATCCAGGGCCTCGCGCTGGAGCGGACGCGTTTGTTGTTCATCCAGCACGCCGAACTGCGGGTCGAGGCCAAGGTCGTGGAAGTGTTCGCGCGCGAGTTGCAGGCAAAAGCTGTGCAGCGTGCTGATGCGCGCGGTATCGAGCAGGGCCAGTTGCTGGGCGAGATGCTCATCATCCGGTTGGGTCGTGTGGAGCGCCTGCAATTCCTTCCGCAACCGTCCGCGCATCTCCGCCGCAGCCGCCTCGGTGAACGTCACCATCAAAATGTTTTCGAGGGACGCCCGCTCCGCGACGAG
>CAYHFK010000036.1:1705-20735 GCA_964355895.1 uncultured Bifidobacterium sp.
GCCGGTTTGGGCGGTGGCCGCAAATCGCGGAACGGTTGCGTCCACGGATCAAACCGGCACACCGGCCGGAAATCGCAATAATCACAGGCCGTCGTCGTGCCGATGCGGAACGGCGTCACGACCACCTCGCCGCCGAAAATTCTGCGTCCGTAATCACGCAAGTGGCCCTCGATCTTCTCGCGCAAGGCCTCGAACTCCGCCGCAGGCAACGCCTCGTTGCCGCGCTTGGCGAACTCACCCCCCTTGTTCCTCGCGTATTTGAACTGGTCGCCCTTCGGCTCGCCGCGCTGGTCGAAATGCGTCAGTTCATCGGCGAGAAATCTTCCGCTGTGCTGATACGCCGTCCGTTGCTCTTCCTTGCTGCCGGCCAGCACCCCGGCCCGCGTGGTGCCGGGTTTGCCTCCTCCGCCATTGAGCGGAATGTAGAATACCCCGGCCGGCACAAGCCGTTTGACGCCGAAAAGTGTTTCCGCCTTCGGCAGATGCTTCAACACGCCAAGGTAGGACAACAGTTGCAATTCCAGCCCATGATACAGCTTCGTCGGGTCCAGCTTCCGCACCCGCGATTTGTAATCCATCACCACGGCGAGCGCGGTATCGGCATCCCGCTTCAACAAGTCCACGCGATCAATCCGCCCGCGCAACGCCAGCGCGTGGCCGTCGCCAAGATCAATCCGCCACGCGGGCATCTCGTTTTGCTCGTCATCGAACGCGATTTCGCACCGGGTGGGATTAAACTCGTATTGCGACATCCACTCGACCAGCGCCACGACGAGCCGGCGCAAGCGCTCGATCAAAAACTCACCCGCAAACCGCGCCGCGCCGCCGGCTTGAAACTTTCCGTCGCCGAACTTCGGCAACTGCTCGCGACCAATGTCGGCGACAAGCTGGCCGGCTTCGGTTGGCGTGAGATCGCGCCACTGGCGACCCGACGCGACGATCCGCCGATGAAACTCCTCCAACGCGTCATGCTGGAAGCTGCCCTTGTCGCGGTCGTCGAACTGGAATTCCTTGCGCTCCTGCAAGCGCAGTCCGCGCGCCGCGAAAAACTTGAACGGGCACGCCGCAAAATCCTCCAGTCCGCTGACGGAAGACTTCAGCTCGCGCCCGAAAATATGTTCCATGACTGTTGGCGGAAGCGGGCCGGAGGCATTGGCGAGTTGGACCTGCCGCCATTTTTCCAACACCGGGCCGAGCGGCGCGAGTTGCCGCAAGGCTTCGTCAGTCTGCATTTGCAACGCCGGCGCTTCGAGTTCGCAGAGATGTTCGCTTTCCCACCAGGCGCTCGTACCGGTGAACGTTTCTTTGGTCACGCCGGTGATGCGTTGGATGTGGTCAAGAAACGGCGAAGGATTGAGCAGTTGCCCTTTGGCGTCCTGCGCGGCGCACGTCAGGATGAGGCGCTCGCTGGCCCGCGTGACGGCGATGTAGCCGAGATAACGTTCGTGGCCGAGCCGTTGGTACCGCGTCGGGCCCAGATAAACTCCCTGTTGCTCCAGCCCCGTGCGATCCGTTTCCGTAAGCAACGCGGCGGGCGCGGGCGGCGCGGGGAAAACGCCCTCGTTCAAACCGAGCACGAACGCGAGTTTCAACTCAGGATTGCGCGAGCGATCAATGGCGCCAATCAGCACTTGATCCAGCGCCGGCGGCACGACCCCGACCGTGAGATTGGCGAGGCCGGCTTCGAGGATGGGCAGCCAGTCGCGCAACGGCAGCGGCTCGGCCGCGAACGCCCGTTCCAGATTGTCGAGCCAGTCGTGCATCTGTTCGAGCACGGCGGAGTGAATGGCGGGTTGGCCGGGGGTGCTACTGGAAGTGGCGGGCAGTGCGGAAGTCGTAGCGCAGAGTGGCACTCTGCTGTGTCGCGGATTGGCAATCCGCATTGCTGGGCAAGCTCCGGGATCCACGGACGACGCTTCGTCCTGCCGAATACCATTCGGCGACACAGCAGATTGACAATCTGCGCTACCAAGGATCGCCACTTCCGGTCGCGCCGGTTGGCCGGCGGGCGCTTGACTCCAGCGCTCCAGGGTTTCTTCCACGTTCAATTCACGCCACAGTTCACGCAAAGCCGCCGCGACCTGAGTTCCGTTTGGCGCGAAGGAATTATCCGCGAGCGCAGCGGCGAGGGTTGCAAACGGCGGGACGAGCTGGCCGCGCAGCGCTTCCAATCGTTCTCCGCGCTCGTTTTCATGGGCGATGGTCAACGGCTCGCGCCAGACCTTGCCTTCCCAGCCGCGGGCCAGCGCCTCATTTTCCAGCTCGTCAATCGCGTCTTCGCGCGGGGAGACCAGGCCGCTCTTGAGTGCGCCGAACCAGTCGTCGTGCCGCCAACCGAACGCCACCGTGCGAACGGCAAACCGCGTGAGTTCCGTCAGCGGGTGGTGCGCCACCGCCGCGCGCCGATCCATGAAGAACGGAATTTCGTAGCGCCGAAATATGCGGGCGATCGTGGCATGATAGGTCTCCAACCGCCGCACAATGATCGCGCAATCGCGAAACCGCCCGCCCGTGCGGACATGCCGCCGGATTTCCCGCGCGGCCAGCACGGCTTCACTTTCAGGGTTGGCGCAGACGGCGAGGCGAAGGTCAGAGGTCAGAGGTCGGAGGTCAGAGGTCGGACTTCTGACTTCTGGCTTCTTACCGCTGGCCTCGGGGCCGCCGGATTGCGACCAGTTTGCTTCCAGGTGCCGCAGCGACTCGCTGCTGGCAAACCGGCCCTGATTCGATTCGTTGGACAATGTCTCGACGCTGATCTCACAGCCCTCGCGGTTCGCCAGTCGGGCGTGACAACGCCGAAAGGTCTGCGCCACCACCGACCACGGCGAGAGCCACGACGGTTCGGCCTGCGGTTCGCGTTCCAGACAAAACGCCAGCGTGGCCTGCTCGCAAAACGGCAGCAGCGCGGCGAGCAAATCCAACTCCTGGGGCGTCATCTCCGCAAAACCGTCGAGCCACAACGCGGAAATGCGGAGGGCGGAGGGCGGAGGGTGAAGCGCGGCGGCGGCCACGTCGAGCAGATGATTGGCGTCCTGGAGTTCATGGGCTTCGAGCCAGTCGCCGTACGCGCGGAGCAGGAGCGCGAGGTCGTGCAGTTTGGCGCGCAGCGGCGGTGGATTGTCCGGTCGGGTGGCCAGTTCCGCCAGTCGTGATGGCAAAAGCCGGTGGCGTTGAAATTCCCGCAGCAACAAACTCAGTTGCTGCGCAAAACCCGTGAGCCGGGCGGACGCGCGAAAGATTTGCAGTTCGCCTTGTTTTTGCAGCAACAACGCGCGCAGCACCATCACCCGGCCTTCCTCGCTCAACGTGGCCGGCGGCGCGCGGCGCAGGTGGCCGAGGATAAATTCCGCCAGGCGCTCGAACGAAAGGATGTGCAGCCGCGTGTAACCAAAAAGATGGTGGGGCGAGACTCCCGGCGAGCCATCCCCCGCCTGCGCAAGCGGCTCGCGAGGACGCTCGCCCCACCCGAGCAACTGGCGTTCGAGTTGAAACGTGGCTTGCTTGGGAGCGAGGAGAATCAACGGCGGACCGTCGGGGGCGGCGCGCAGGGCGGTGCGGATTTCCGCCAGACAGCGGAACGTCTTGCCGCTGCCAGCGGGGCCGAGGAGAAAGCGCGCTTGCACGAGGGAAAGTGTTCCCGCAAAGCCGGGAGGGCGGAAAGGAATTTATTTTTCAGCTTGGACCGTTTTTGTCCGGGAGTGACCGATGGGCAGGCCAAACCGTCGAGTTTCTCGACAAACTTGTTCGCTGGTGGAACTCATACCAACTTCCAATAAATATCGGTGGCATTGGCAGCGGCTGGTAGGGCGCGTCACTCCGTGCGCGCCGGGGCACGACCTTGCAACGAGCGGCGCGCACGGAGTGACGCGCCCTACCTTCTGAAATACCGATCTTCAGACGTAAATGGTATCAGATGGAGCCTGGAGAGCCAGCCAAGTGTCTTGGGCAGCGATTTTACTGTCTTGGGCAACGGCTAAAGTATCTTGGGCAACGAGAGAAGTGTCTTGGGAAGCGACTGTACGATGTCAGGAAGCGATCGTACGACATTGGGAAATGACCGTACGACATTGGGAAATCGTTTCCCAAGACTGTTTTTTGCCTGCCCAAGACCCTAAAACGGTCGAAAAAGGCTGAAAAGTGGGGTTTTTGAACGATCCGGCCCCGGAATGGTACAGTTTGGTGGGGCGAGGCTACTGACGAGCCGGCTCGCGAGGACACTCGCCCCACCATCGTCGGGCAGCGGACTGCCCGCCCTACCTTTGGATGTCGCGGTCCCCTCTCGCTTCCCGCGATGAAACCTCAAAAACCGCACGATCCACTGCCAGTAACGTCTCTTCGGTGCGCAACGCAGACCGCTGCACCCGCAAAACCGACCGCATCTGCTCCAGCAATTTCTGAGATTTCGGAGGTTGACCCTTGCTTGGCGCAGTCATAAAGTCACCCGATGGATTGGAATCAACATAGAAAGCACTTTCCATGTTTGGGCCGTAATATCCAAGATCAAGGAAAACTTTCTAGCTTATAGTTAGCCTGCATCGTGCGCCACCCATGAACGACCCGCATCCAGACTTCACTCGCGCGATGTTCGATGGCTATCGGCGTGCTCGCACCGAGGCGCACTACAACGCTCCGTATTTCCTCCAGATGCTTCAGGAGCGTCTCGGTTACGACACCGCGATTCACCTGATTTACTCTCAACAGCCTTCCATCGGCTTCACGCATCTCTGGGAGCGCAAACGTCTCGACCTGACGGTGGAGGCGTTAGTGCTTCGCCCGGAGTGGCAGTCCATTTTCACCGAGGCCGATTTGCGCGCAGCACGTCACCGTCTGGAGGAGTATCATTACGAGTTTCCAGCCGACTCTTGGCATCCAGACCGCTCGCTAGTCCCGCCACCAACCCCGCTCGCGACCGACTTGACAGACGTTCCAGCGGACCGAGTCAGAACCACCACCTACCGCATCTTGCGCGATACCGAGTTGGCCCGCATCGTGAAGGTCATGCACGACTATCAGTGTCAGATTTGCGGTCACGCTATCAAGTTACCCAGCGGCTCGCGTTACGCGGAGGCACATCACATTCAGCCGCTCGGCGAGCCACACAATGGCCCCGATGTCATCGGCAACATTCTTTGCGTCTGCCCCAATCACCACGCCGAACTCGACTACCGTGTTTCAGCACTTACTCTCTCCGCGCTCAGACGTGTAACGAGCCATGCCGTTGACCCGAAGTATGTGGACTATCATAACCGTCTCCTGAGAAACTAGACGCGCAAGTCATTGGTTTTGAACGAGGCGGTAGTTGAAGGTAGCGGCCATGTTGTGGAGTCGCGCGAGCTTCTTGCGTTTCATTTTTTCCTCCTCTTTGGCGAAGACTTCCGGGTTGAACGGTTGTTTGAACTTGAGCAGGTGCCACAGGATGCGCGCCAGCTTGAAGGGGTCACCCAAGTATTGACCCAAGGTTGAATTCGTTTTGGTTTTCCGATTCAGGCTTTTCTTACTTCTTCGCGGCCACCGCAAGCCCCAGCGCCGTGGCGTGGTCGAGCAGGAGTTGACCCAAGCCGGGACCGTAGAACGAGGCGGTCACTTCGTAGCCGCTCTTCTGATACTCCTCCCGGGTCAGGATGTAGCCGATCCCGTCCGTCGTCAGGGCCGCGACGCAGGGATGGGCGATGCCCGCCTGGCGCAACGCAGCTTTGACACTCAGGCCCAGTTCGCAAATCGGTTCGCCCGGGAACGTCATCATTTGAAATCCATTCACGCGGAGCGCGTAGAGGGGCGCTTGTTCGGGAAAGAGGACTTTGACCATTTGCTCGAGTTGTTCCTGGGTGACGTGGTATTCCGCGCCGGCGATCTTGACGAAGTCCGGCGCTCCCTGGCGCGGCGGCAGGGTCACCCATTCGGACTCGACCGCGAACTGCCGGATGTTCTCAGCGGGGAGATCTTTGGCGAGACGCCAGGCCGCGATGCCCACTTGCCGGCCATAATTCCAGGCCTGCTCGTAATCGCTTCCGCCCGACCGGCCTTGGGGCGAGATGTCGCCTTCGGCGCCGTTGGCATACAGGCAGGTCACGCCGCTGCCGAAGAGGTCCTCGACGGTGCGCTGCATACTCCCGGCCCATTCGGCGGAAACCAGCATATCGTTTTCGCTGACGAAGGTTCCGTGGGCCGTGTAGTTGACCAACACGGCGTAGGGCGAGCCGTCCATCTTGTCGAGGCGCAGCACGGTGATTTGCGGGTCCACAAATTTGCCGCCGCGCCGGTTGCGGTTCAGGTTCGGAAGGTCCACAGCGCCGGAAGCGGCTTTCACCGGCTGGAGGGCCGCATTGGCTTCCTTGAGGGCCCGGGCCAGACGGTCGGTGACGAAATCAAGGAGCGGCGCGGAGAAAATGCCGATGTTCGGATTGTTGGCGACATTGCGGCGGTCGAGCGAAAAGCCTTCCAGGCCGGTGTGGGTGTGGCTGGCGGCAATGAGCAGGCGATTCAAGGTGAGGCCCGCGATGCCCGCTTTCTTGAGCGTCTCCTCGGCCACACACAGCGGCACGCTACACATGTCCACGGTGATCAGCGCGGACTTCTGCCCGCCGAGGTCGAACAGCACTACCTTGCCATAGATCGTGTCGAGCGTGCCTTGCGCGGGCTTGCCTTCGCGCGCGCCGTAGCCGCCCAAGGGCGTGGGAAGCTTGTCTTCCATCGGGTTGATGCTTACCCGCGCGACTCCCGCTTTGAGCGGCGCGGCGGCCGCCTGCGCCAGCGCGAGCAAACCGCCGGTGGTCGCCAGCGCGAGCGTGATCGCAAACTTCATCTTGGTGATGTCGCTCAACAAATGAATGCTCATAGGCAAAGCTTTAACTTCCAGACCGGCGCAGAGCAAGTCACAAGCGAGGCTTCACAAAGGGTTCCCGAGTTTTGACACAAGGCTGAATTCGTTTTGGTTTTCCGATTCATGCTTTCCTTTCGCTTGTTGCCGGCGGTTGGCCACATGCGTCCCGGTGCCCATCTGTAATGGCTCCGCCATCCACTTCAACGTAACGCGCGTCTCGCTTCGCTGCCGTTAAGTAATCCGAATCTTTCGCGCATCACCCTTCGCCCGCCGCGCCAGCTCTGCGCTCGTCCAACCCGCCTTGTCCAGTTCTTCGTTTATGCTTCTTCGTTTATTCTGCGGCGTCCCTTTTCCCGTTTCGTTGCCGGCGCGGCATTTGAAATCAACCCAGTTTTCCGGCCTCCGTCAGCCTCGCTCCATTCTAGCCGGATAATGGAATCGCGGCGGCGTGGGGCGTTTCGCCAATCTGATTGAAACTTTCCACCCGCACCGACTAACATCCGCCCGTGCCGGTTCTCGCTTACATCCTGACTGCGCTGGGAGCTTATCTGCTGGGTTCAATCCCAACAGGCTTTCTCGTCGCGCGCACCCGTGGAGTGGACATCCGCACGGTGGGCAGCAAGAACATGGGGGCCACCAATGTTTTCCGCGTGCTCGGCCGGGGGCCGGGAATCTTTGTGTTGCTGGTGGACGCGCTGAAAGGCTGGGTCGCCATCGCGCTCACCCGGTATGTGATCCATTCGCACTACGCTGACGGTGGCGGGCTGCATGAGGTCGGCGTCCCTATCGTGGCCGGACTGTTCGCCATTCTCGGCCACATCTACACCTGCTGGCTCAAGTTCAAAGGCGGCAAAGGGATTGCCACGTCGGCGGGCGTTATGATTGCACTGGTGCCGTGGGCGCTGCTCATCAGCCTTGCAATGTGGCTGGTATCGTTCGTCGCGACGCGGTACGTTTCGATTGCGTCCATCGCCGCAGCAGCGGTGTTGCCGATCGCGACCTGGTTCACAACGCACGACCTGATGCTCACGGGCGTCACCTCGCTGGTGGCCGCATTGGCCATTTATAAACATAAGGCTAATGTCCAACGTCTGAGAAACGGCACGGAAAACCGCTTCCATTTCAGAAAGAAAAATACCGCAACATGAAAATCACTGTCCTCGGGGCCGGCGCATGGGGAACGGCGCTGGCACGGATCCTCGCCACACACGACCACGACGTGACGCTTTGGGATTTTTTCCCGGAAACCGTCGAACTCATTCGCAAAACCGGACGCAACGAACGCTATCTGCCCGGCATTGAACTGCCGTCCAATCTGCGGTCGGAAGCCGACGCCGCCAAAGCTCTGGCTGGCGCCGAACTGGTTGTTGTGGCCGCCGTATCAAAAGGTTTTCGCAACGTGACCAGGGCTTTGGGTGCTTACGAAGGCATCGTGGTCAGCGTGACGAAGGGGATTGAATTTGAAACCGGCCTGACGATGACCGACATCCTCAAGGAAAACTCACCCCGCTCCCGCGTGGTCGCCATGTCCGGCCCGACCCTGGCAATGGAAGTGGCCCGGGGCATTCCCACCGCCATTGTGGCCGCAAGTACTGACGCCGCCGCCGCCCAAACCGTCCAGGCGCTTTTTCACAGTCCAGCCTTTCGCGTTTACACCAGCCCGGACATCCACGGAGTCGAACTCGGCGGCGCGTTGAAGAACGTGATCGCCATTGGCGCGGGGGTTTGCGACGGACTCGGCTTTGGCGACAACTCGAAGGCCGCCCTCCTGACGCGGGCCATTTCCGAAATGCGCCGGCTCGGCGTCGCCTGCGGCGCCCAGGCGGACACCTTCACCGGCATGAGCGGGCTGGGCGATTTGATGGTGACGTGCTTCTCCAAGTTGAGTCGCAATCGCGGATTCGGCGAACGCCTCGGCAAGGGTGAAAAGGCCGAAGCGATCGTCGCAAGCATGACGGCCGTGGCGGAAGGTTATCCCACGGCCCGTTCAGCCCGCGAGTTGGCCCGTCGGCATGGGGTTGAGACGCCCATCATTGAAGGGGTTCACGCCATGTGTTACGAGGGCAAGAACGTGCGCCAGGCGGTGCAAGACCTCACCACGCGTGAATCGAAGGCGGAAGACTGATCTCAGTGCGGAATAGTTTCCTGTAGCAGCCGACGTGAGGAGGCTCTGACTTTTTCTGCATTCATCCTTCAGAATGAGCCTCCTCACGTCGGCTGCTACAGGGCGGCTTTGATCATCCGCATCAACTCCGCGTGGCTTTCCACGGCCTTGAACTGCGGGAACTGGCGCTTCACGTTTTCCGGCGCGTGGATCAGAAAGCCGACGTGCGCCTCCGTGAGCATCGCGGTGTCATTGAACGAATCGCCCGCGGAAATGACGTTGTAATTGAGCAGTTTCAACGCGGCGACCGCCCGCTGCTTCTGCTCCGGGATGCGCAATTGATAACCCGTGATGCGGTCATTCTCCACGATGAGCCGATGGCAGAGGAGCGTCGGGAAGTTGAGCTGCCGCAGCAGCGGCGCAGCGAATTGCTCGAACGTATCCGAGAGAATGATGACCTGCACAAACGCGCGGAGTTCATCCAGAAACTCCTTTCCGCCAGGAAGCGGTCGCAGCGTGCCAATGACATTCTGGATGTCGGAAAGCTTGATGCCGTGCTGGTCGAGGATCGCGATGCGATAAAGCATGAGCTTGTCGTAATCCGGCTCATCGCGCGTGGTGCGGCGCAATTCCGGGATGCCGGTCTTCTCGGCAACGGCGATCCAGATTTCGGGCGTCAGCACGCCCTCCATGTCCAAAGTGACAATTGATTGTTTCACGCGCGGGGAGTTTTTCAGAACGGCAGCGGACTGTCCAGCGCGACCAAATCACCGCCCCCGCTAAGGATCGCGATAGACCGCCAGGTATTGTTTGACGACTTGATCCCAGGAAAATTCCGCCGCCATGCCGTTCCGGCGATACCGGGTCAAGAGTTCCGGGTCTTGGAAGAGCAGGAGCGCCTTCCGCATCGCCCGGGCCAGGGCATGTGCCGAGCACTCGGAAAATTTGATGCCGTTGGCCGCGGCCGGATTTTCCACGGCATCCACGATGGTGTCGTCCAACCCGCCGGTCCGCCGGACAATGGGAATCGTTCCGTAACGCAGGCTGTACATCTGATTCAAGCCGCACGGCTCAAACCGCGACGGCATGAGATAGAAATCACTGCCCGCTTCGATCCGGTGCGCCAGCGCCTGATCGTAGCCGAGGCGGACGCCCACCCGGCCGGGGAATCGCTGCGCCAGTTCTTGAAACGCGCGCTCGCATTCCACCGCGCCGCTGCCCAGCAGAACAAACTGCATCTCGGCGGCCAGCATTTCTTCCAACGCCCCCAGCGCGAGATCCATTCCCTTTTGATCGGCCAGTCGCGTAACGCAGCCAAAGAGCGGCACCTCGGGATTGATCGCCAGGGCAAACTCGGCTTGCAGCGCGCGCTTGCATTCCGCCTTCCCGGTCAGATTGGCGGCGGAATAACTCGCGGGCAGATGCGGATTGGCAATCGTGTTCCACTCCTCGTAATCCACGCCGTTGAGAATGCCGACGAGCGATTTCTGCCGCTTGCGCAGGAGACCATCCAGTCCGGCGCCAAATTCCTGCGTGGTGATCTCGCGCGCGTACCGCGGGCTGACCGTCGTGATCACCTCGGCGCCCGCGATGCCAGCCTTCAAGCAATTTAACTGGCCGTAAAACTCGGTGGTGTCCGGCGTGAACAGATTTCCGGGCAGATTTGTCAACGCGAAGTTGCTGCGCGGAAAACAGCCCTGGTATGCCAGGTTGTGGATGGTCAGGCACAGCTTCGGCGGCTGGGTCCAGCCATCCGCCCGCGCCTGCTGGGAAACCAGCATCGGCACCAGGCCGGTATGCCAGTCATGGACGTGCAGCACCTCGGGTCGCCACGGCAGAAAGCGCGCGAGATGCGCCACGCATTTGCCGAAGAAGATAAAACGCTCGGCGTTGTCACCGTAGTCCGCGCCGTTATCGCCGTAGAGGCCCGCGCGGTCGAAATATGCGGGCTGGTGGATGAAGTAGAGCGTCAACCGCTCCGCCACTTCCAGCGTCCAGAGTTCGGCGCCGACGCGCTTGAGGCCGAGTGGCAAATCGAAACACCAGTCCGCCTTTTCAATGTTTGGAAAGCGTTCACGAATCCCGTGATACAACGGTGTGACGATGCCGACTTGATGGCCCGCCTTCGCCAGCGCCTTGCCCAACGCGCCGACGGCATCCGCGAGGCCGCCGGTCTTCGAGTAAGGATAAACTTCGCTGCTGGCGAGGAGGATTCTCATAATGAAACCACGAATAAACACCCAGGCCCGGTTTGAAAATCCAGTTTTGCCCCTCCTCCTCGTAGTCGTCCTCGTCCTCGTCCTCGATTTTGTTGGGAATTCGAGAACGAGGACGAGAACGAGGAGGAGGACGAAGTTGCCATTCGTGGTTCAAGCCTGCGGAACGAGTCGCTCCGTTTTCAGATACGGCTGCAAGGCCGGCGGAATCAGCACACTGCCATCCGCCTGTTGATACGTCTCCACCAGCGCCACGAACAATCGCGCCAGCGCCGTGCCGCTGCCGTTGAGGATGTGGGGAAATTTATTTTCCCCCGCCTCGGTTTTGAATCGCAGATTCATCCGGCGGGCTTGAAAATCTTCGCAGTTCGACACGCTGGAAACCTCCAGATAGCTTCCTTGCCCCGCCGCCCAAACCTCGAGGTCGTATGTCTTCGCGCTCGCAAAACCCATATCTCCCGTGCAGAGCTGCACCACGCGATAATGCAAACCAAGCGACTGCAAAACGCGCTCCGCATTCGCGAGCATTTTCTCCTGCTCCGCGTAGCCGTCCTCCGGCTTCACGATTTTGATCAACTCCACCTTGTCGAACTGATGCACGCGAATCATGCCGCGCGTGCCCACGCCCGCCGCGCCCGCCTCACCGCGAAAACACGGGGTGTAGGCGCAGTAGCAGATCGGCAGTTGCTTCTCCGGCAGAATCTCCTCGCGATGAATGTTCGCCACGGGCGTCTCGGCCGTGGGGATCAAATACAAATGACCGAGCTTGGCGGCATCGTTGCCTTCGGCCACGCCGTAGTACTGATCCTTGAACTTGGGAAATTGCCCGACGCCTTCGAGACACTGCGGGCCGACCATGAGCGGCGGAGCGACTTCCGTGTAGCCATGCTCGCGGGTGTGCAGATCGAGCATGTATTGAATCAGCGCCCGCTCCAGCTTCGCGCCCCAGTTGGTGTAGAGCAGAAATCCGCTGCCCGACAATTTCACCCCGCGCGCAAAATCCACGAGCTTCAAACTTTCGCACAACTCAACGTGCCCCTTGGGCTTGAACGCAAAGTCCGGCTTCGCCCCGTGAATGCGCACGAGCGGATTGTCCGCCGCGCCTTTGCCGAGCGCCACGGACGCGTGCGGCAGATTCGGCAGGCGCAGCATCAATTCGTCGCGCGCGGCCTCCGCCGCCTTCGCCTGATGATCCAGCACCACAATCTGATCGCCGATATCTTTGGTTTCCGCTTTCCTGGCGTCGGCCTCGGCGAATTTCTTCTGCCCCATCAACGCGCCAATTTCTTTGGAAACCCGATTGCGCGTGGCCTTGAGGGTTTCCACTTCGACCAGCGCCTTGCGCCGCTGGTCGTCCGCTTGCAGGATGCCGTCAATGAACTGCTCGTCCCCGGCGCCACGCGTGGCCAGACGTTGGCGGACGAAGTCCGGCTTTTCGCGAATCAATTTGATGTCGAGCACGGGCGAATTATAGGAACGCCAACCGGCGTCGCAAGGCGGAAGCCGCTGGCGCAGGCCCAGCCGCACCATCTCTTCAACAAAAAAAGCCGCCCTCGTGGGGCGGCCTTCTCTGTTTGGTTTGTTATTCCGCTTTCTTCGCAGCGGGCTTGCGCTTGGCTTTCACCACCGCTTTTCGGCGCTTGAGATAAGCCACCCGGCGTTTGCGTTTGATCGTCTTGTTCGTTTGTTTGCCCATATCAGTCTTTACTTTGCTTTCGTGTTCCGATTTTGTGTGGGCACTATGGTAATTCGCCCGCTCCGATTCAACATCTATTTGCTGCTCCTCCTGGCGCTCGGCGTCCTGACGGGCTGCCAGACCGCCGAGTCCAAACGCGCGCACCAGGTCGCCACCATCCGCATTTACCTCGAATCCAACGTGGAGATAACGGACCACACCGAAGTGGTGTCCGTCTTCCGCGCCGCGCCGATCGCCGTGAACGTGGTCAAACATCCCTTCCTCAACGAGAGCCTGTTGGCCGCGGCCAGTCTGGTTGAAGAGCATGGCGGTTTTGCCATAAAACTTGAATTCAACAGTCACGGCCGGACGTTGCTCGAACAGTATTCGGCGGCCAATCCGAACCGGCGCTTCGCCATCCGCAGCCAGTTCGGGGTGGAGCCGGACGCGAAGGATCGCTGGCTCGGCGCCCCGCGCATCCCGCGCCGCATCAAGGACGGCGTCCTCATCTTCACGCCCGACGCCGACCGGGCGGAAGCCGAACAAATCGTGCTCGGGTTGAACAACCACGCCGAAAAAACCGGGGAGAAAATGAAACCCAAGCCATGATGCGCCCGCCTGTTGGTTTCATTCGGACGCTGATCGTGGTCGTGCTCGGGAGTCTCACCACGCAACTCCACGCCCAATCGTTTCACCTGCCCACCAGCAACCACGCCTTGTTCGAGGCCGACGGCGGCGGGGAACGTTTCTTTGTCCCCACCGTCGGCAAGACCTGGATCACCGGCACGTTTGGCGGCGTGCGATCGGATGGCCGGCAATTGCACGAGGGGCTCGACATCCGCTGCCTCCAGCGCGACAAACGCGGCGAGTCAACCGACCCCGTCCTCGCCACCGCCGACGGCACGGTGGCCTACGTGAACCGCAAAGCGTCGCTCTCCAACTTCGGCAATTACATCGTCCTGCGCCATGAGATTGACGGCATCGAGATTTATTCCACCTACGCGCATCTGCGCGAAGTGGGCGCGGATTTGAAACCCGGCGCCGCTGTCAAATCAAGCGCGCCCATCGGCATCCTGGGCCGCACGGCGAACACGCGGGAGGGCATCGCCAAGGAGCGGGCCCATGTCCACTTCGAGTTGAACCTGTTCGTCAACGACCGCTTTCCCGCGTGGTACAAGAAGAATTTTCCCGGCCAGCGCAACGATCACGGCGTCTGGAACGGCCAGAATCTGCTCGGGCTGGATCCGCGCGCGATCTTGCTTGAGCAGCAGCGCCTCGGCGCGAAATTCAACCTGGCTCAATTCATCCAGAACCAGACGGAGCTTTGCCGCGTCGTCGTGCGGGCGACCAACTTCCCCTGGCTCAAACGCTACGCCGCCTTGGTGCGGGCGAATCCGTTGGCGCAAACGGAAGGCGTGGCCGGCTACGAGATCGCGCTCAACTTCAATGGCGTTCCGTGCGAGTTGATTCCGCGCGCCGCCTCCGAGTTGAAAGGCAAGGCGAAGTTCCAGTTGCTGTCGGTCAACGAAGCCGAGGCGAAGAAGAATCCCTGTCGCCGGCTCGTGACCCAACGCGGCAGCCGCTGGGAACTCGCCCCGCATGGGATCAACGCGCTGGAATTGCTGACTTACTGAGACGATGCCGTCGGAATTCAACGCCAAGGCGCAAAGCCGCCAAGCGATTCCAAACGGAGTGGTTGGAGGGTTGGGGACATCGTTGGGTGATCTGGTTGGTCGCGGCGAAGTGGTTTTTTCACCCTTGCGGCTTGGCATCTTTGCGCCTTGGCGTTAAATCCGAATCGAATGGATGCGGCTAGAAACTATCGCGGTCGTCTCGCCCCGTCGCCGACTGGCTACCTGCACCTTGGCCACGCGCGGACATTTTGGATCGCCCAGGAACGCGCGCGCGCCCACGGCGGCACGCTGGTGTTGCGCAATGATGACATTGACGCCCGGCGCTTCAAATTGGAGTTTGTCGCAGCAATGATCGAGGACCTGCGCTGGTTTGGTTTTGAATGGCGCGAAGGCCCGGACTGCGGCGGGCCGCTGGGCCCGTATAACCAAAGCGAGCGAACCCAGTTCTATCGGACGGCGCTCGATCAATTACGCGCGGGCGGTTTTATCTACCCCTGCACCTGTTCGCGCAAAGACATCGCCGCCGCCGCCCGCGCCCCCCATGCCGCCGATGACGACGAACCGATCTATCCCGGAACTTGCCGCAGCAAATCGCCCTCAACCCTCAACTCTCAACCCTCAACTCGCTTCAACTGGCGCTTCCGCGTGCCCGACGGCGAAACGATTTCCTTCCACGACAAGAATCTCGGCCCGCAACACTTTATCGCCGGAAAAGACTTCGGCGATTTCGTCGTCTGGCGGCACGACGACGTTCCCGCCTATCAACTCTCCGTGGTGGTGGACGATGCGGCGATGCAAATCACCGAAGTCGTGCGCGGCGAGGACTTGCTCAAGTCCACCGCGCGCCAACTCCTGCTCTACCGGGCACTGGGTTGGCCGCCGCCGAAGTTTTTCCACTGCCCGCTGATGACCGACGAAGCCGGCGTGCGCCTCGCGAAGCGGCACGACGCCCTCAGCCTCCGCAAACTGCGCGCAAGCGGCGCGACCCCGGAAGCTTTGCGGCGCGGTTGGTAGGAACATCGCGCTGGAATGAGTGGGGTCGGTGAGCGCTTCACTCCAGGAACGAGAATGAAGGCTTGGCCTTCCTGTGGTGGCGCAGAGATTTCAGCGGATCAATTGTCGCGGGCAACCACGGCGGCGGCGCTGGCCACTCCGGTTCGGCTCACCGCCGTCACGGCGATGGCTTGCGGATCGCCGCCCTTGAAGTTTCGCGCGCGTTGCTCCGCCGCCAGGATTTCCGTCTGCCAACCGGTACGGGTCTGGTACTGGAGCACCCACCACCGCACCGGTTCGCCTTCGCCGGGCGTCCAGCGAACTTGCAGCGGCTTCGACGACACAACCTTTAGACTGGGCGAAGACGGCGGGATGCTGCCGAGCCACGGGCAGGCGGGAACGAGGGCCGGCTGCGCGAATTCCGCAGCGAGGGAATTGGCGAGCGTGCGATTCTCCATGAGCCAGTGGAAGCTGTACAGGATTGTTCCGCTCGCGCCGGCCTGCTTGCGCGTGAGTTGGATTTGGCGGGCAATCTCATCGTTCTTCAACTTGCCGCCCGCTTCGGCGGCATTCAGTCCGGGCCAGAGGTGACGATGTTTGTCATTCTGTTCGGCCCACCAGCCCAGCAATACCGGAAAGCTTTGCTCGCGGGTATCGCTCGCCCAGTAAAGCTGCGGGGCAAAATAATCGGCCCAACCAAGCTGCATCCATTTGCGCGCGTTGGCGTAAAGTTTGGCATGGGCGTCAAAGCCTTTAATTTGCGGTGGATGGCCCGGCCGCCAGATCCCAAACGGACTGAGGCCGAATTTCACCCAGGGTTTCGCGGCCTTGATGGATTGGTAGGTGCGCGCGATGAAGGTGTTGACATTCTCACGCCGCCAGTCGTCGCGGCTTAGTTTTCCGCCCGCGCCGTAACGCTGCCAGCTCGCCTCATCGGGGAAAGCTATCTCCTGGCCGTCCGCGCCTGTTTCGGCATACGGATAAAAGTAATCGTCGAAATGAATGCCATCCACGTCGTAACGCTTGACCACGTCCATCACCACCTTGAGCGAATAATCCCGCACCTCGGGTTCGCCGGGATCGAGCCAGAGATATTTGCCGTATTGGCGGACGAGCTGCGGCCGGGTCTGACTGATGTGTTGGGCCGTGATGGGCGACCATGACTTGGGATAATGCGCCCGAAAGGGATTGAACCACGCGTGCAATTCCAGCCCGCGCTGGTGCGCTTCCGTGATCGCGAACGCCAGCGGATCATAAAACGGCGACGGGGCTTTGCCCATCGCGCCCGTGAGATATTCCGACCACGGTTCGAGCGTCGAGGCGTACATCGCATCGCACGCCGGGCGCACCTGGAAGATGAGCGCATTGAGCTTCAATTTCGCCGCATAATTCAACAGGGTGATCAACTCCGCTTTTTGCTGGGTCACGCTTAAACCGGGTTTGGACGGCCAATCAATGTTCGCCACCGTTGCGACCCACGCCCCGCGAAACTCGCGCGGAACTCTGGGCGGCTGGACCGTGGACGGTTCATAACCCGCCGCCGCTTGACCGCAGAGGGTCGCGGTGGCAAGGAGGCCAAGGGCAAGGCGCCGCGCGCGAAAGGGTCTTGGCCCGGCAGGTCTTGCGTATGTCATGGGCTGGATATGCCGGAGCGAATGGACGCTGGCAAGTTATTCAGAACGCCGCCGGGGTGGAGACGGACGAAGCGCCCGTTCATCGCAGCCAGAGCAGGAGCAAGCCAGCGACCAATAACACGGCCACGAGCCACCAAAACCAATGCAAGCCGCGCGGCGTGACCGACGCTCCACCGAACTCACGTTTTGTGAATTCCTCGTAGTCGAAGTTGTCGTCGGGCAGGTCAAGTCCGTCCTCGCGGGCCGCCTCCGACCAGCCGGTTGATTCATCCGCGCCGCAATCCGGACACGCTTTGGCTCGGGCCGGAACCCGGGCGCCGCAGTGGGGACAGATGGCAGGAGGCATTTTTTAGTGCGGAGTGCGGAGCAGGGTCTGCGGAAGCGAAGAAACCCTTCGCAAGCCATTGCAATTCCGCCCTCCGCGTTCCGCACTGGGTTCAGCCGCCCGCGCTGGTGTATTCTTCGTCCGTCTTCAAGTCGAGGCCCATCAGCACGTAGTCGTGGGAGTTGGCTTGCATGTCCTTGACGTAGTCTTCCAGCCGGAGCAATTCGCTGAAGCCGAGCATCGCAAACATGTGGATGGCCGTGGCCTGGCCGCCGATAAACTCGGCTTCGACCTTTTCCAGCCCCGTGGCGCGGGCGATGTCCACAATTTCCTGCACCAGCGACCGGGCGACGCCGCGTCCCCGCACCCCCGGCTCCACCAGCACGCTCACGCGACCGATATGGCGCTTCCACCCGCCGAGTTGTTGGTGCAAGGTGGCGACGCCGAGAATTTTCCCGTCGCCCACGGCCAGCAACGGCAGGTTGCGCCCGAGATCCATATTCTCACACCACTCGTGGATCACGGCGGCATCCGTGACGCGATGTTTGATGAACATGCGCTCGGCTTCCGGGATGGTGAGGAACAGCGCGTGAAAGTCCTTTTCATCCGCGCGCTTGAGCGGACGCAGCCTCACCTTCGAGTTGTCCTTTAATTTGACTTCTTTGGGGTATTTTTGGAGTTCAATTTCAAGTGACATAACACGTTCTAGGTTGAGTTTTCCGAAGACTGGCCCACGCCGCGCGCCGCTGCAAGACGCAAAATGGTGACGCTGCAAAATTCATTCCCGCTCCTTCGCCTTCAAATCGTCATTTTCAGCCGTGAGTAAAATCTCCAGCATCCGTTCGTGACCGTTCAGGAAATCTTTCGTTACCTGATAGTGCTCCGTCTCCGTGTATTTCACCTCGGCGATGCCTTCGTTGGAGAACTGGTAGATGCGCGCGTTCGGGTAGGCCAGCAGAATGGGCGAGTGCGTGGCGATCACCAGTTGCGATTGATGATAAACCAGCCGGTGTAGCAACGTGAGCACGCTCAACTGCCGCGGGGGCGACAGGGCCGCCTCCGGTTCGTCGAACAGATAAACGCCATCGCCCTGCAAACGATTCAAGAGCAGAGAAAGAAAGGCTTCGCCGTGCGACTGCGCGTGAAGCGATTTCTTGCCGTAGCCGTATTCCACGCCCAAGTCGTCAATTTGAGATGCCAGATTGTAAAAGCTCTCCGCCCGCAGGAAGAAGCCGTCCGTGGCGTGGGCAAATCCGCGTTCCAACTGGAGAAGCTCGTGAAGCTGGGAGTGCGTGGGGCGTGAAGCGAAGTCAAAATTCTTTCCACCGCCCTCCGCGTTGTAGCCGAGCTTGATTGCCAGCGCCTCCAGCAACGTGGATTTACCCGAGCCATTCTCGCCGATGAAAAACGTCACCGCAGGATGAAAGTCGAGCCGGTGCAAATGCCGGATAGCCGGGATGCAAAACGGATACGCCCCAAAACTCTTCACCGCATCACGCTCCAACCGGACCCCTTGCAAGAACGCACGGCGGGATGACGGCTTAACCTTTGTCGCAGCAATCCCAGGCAGAGTAGTTTGTTTTCGGTTATTGCGGTTGGATTTCATCATCGGGTCATGCCGCCGATTTC
>CAYHFK010000037.1:0-10560 GCA_964355895.1 uncultured Bifidobacterium sp.
TGTGCGGACTCCGTTCGGCGTTGCGCGCGGAACTGGTCAACGGCATCCGGGCGGTGGTCCATGACGCGGTCATCACCCAAGGCGAGGTGGACGCCGACGCGGCGTTGGTGGCGGGCGAATTGCAGCGCCAGTTCCGCCGGCAGCCCGAGATGTTCGAAAAGAAGATCAACGAGACGCTCGCGGAGAGTCTGGAAAAAGCCCTGCAACGCCAGTTGATCCTGCGGGATTATGTGGCCTCGGGCTACCAAATGCCCGAAAGCATCATCGAGGAAGTGGTGAAGGAGCGGATTCAGAACGAGTTCGGCGGCGATCGAGCCAAACTCAACAAGACGCTGCAAGCCCAAGGCAAGACCAACGAACAATTCAAGAAGCAAACCCGCGATCGCTTCATCATTTCGCAACTGATGGCGAAGAATGTTTACCAGGAATTGATCATCTCACCGAACAAGCTGGAAGCCTATTACCTTAATCATCCGGGCGAGTTCCAGGTGGAGGATCAGGTCAAGTTGCGGATGATTGTGCTGACCAATGCCACCGAAGCCGAGGCTGAGATCAAGCAGGCCCTGGCCCGCGAAATCAGTTCCAAGATCAAACAAGGCGCGGCGTTTGCCGAGATGGCCAGCGTGTATTCCGAGGGTTCAAAGCACAACGAGGGTGGCGATTGGGGCTGGGTCGAGCGACGCGTGTTGCGCCAGGAACTGGCCGGGCCGGCGTTCGCGCTCAAACCCGGCGAACTCAGCGATGCCATCGAAACGCCCGGGGCGATCTATCTTATGCTCGTCGAGGACAAACGGACGGCGCACCGCAAACCGCTCGCTGAGGTGCGCAACGAAATTGAACGACTCCTGCTCACGGAAGAGCAGAACCGCCTGCGCAAGCAGTACATTGACCGGCTGAAGAAGAAGACCTACGTGCGCTATTTCTAAGCCGCGTAAACCTAGTGGGTCGGATGGCTCGCCGACGCCCGCCACACCCAGTGGCGCGGATGAACCTGAGCCGCCCGCTCTACGCGGTAAGCGCGTAACCCGGCGCGAGCCGCTGTTTCATGACTGACTGGATTGGAATCACGCTCGGAGATGTCACCGGCATCGGCCCGGAGGTCGCGCTCAAAGCGATCGCCACCGAACTTCCCGCCGATGACACCCGCTATCTGTTGATCGGCGACGCGGGTTATGCGCACCGGATCAATGAAAAACGCGCCCTCAATCTGGCGATTCAACCTTATGGCGTGGAACCCGGCGCGGGGCGCGTGTTCATTGCCAATCCCGTGACGGACCCGCTTCCGCGCGATCTCGTGGATGGGTCGCCAAACGCCGCCCGGGCGGCCGTGGCGTGGTTGAAGGACGGCGCGGAACGATGTCTGCGTCAGGAACTCGATGCGCTCGTCACCGCGCCCGTTAACAAGTTGGCTATCGTCCGTGCCGGTCACGCGTTTGTCGGGCAGACGGAATTTCTCTCCCAGCTCGCCGGGGTGGCGCGCACGGCGATGATGTTGCTCGGCCGCGACGAGCGGGAACGTTGGTTGCGCGTGGCGCTCGTCACCACGCATGTGCCGCTCAAACAAGTGGCCGCGCACATCACCCCGGCAAAAGTCATGCTCGCCATCGAACTGGCCGCGCAATCCTGTCGCGACCTCGGCCTGCCCCGCGCGCGCATCGCAGTGTGCGGCCTCAATCCGCACGCCGGGGAAGGCGGCCAGATGGGGGATGAAGAACAAACCGTCATCGGTCCGACCGTGCTGGCGGCCCAGCGAAAGAACTTCAACGTCGTCGGGCCGTTGAGCGGCGACACGGTGTTTCACCACGCGTTGCGGGGCGAGTTCGATGCCGTGGTCGCGATGTATCACGATCAGGGCCTGGCCCCGCTGAAAGCGGTGGCGTTCGATACCGGCGTGAACTGGACGCTCGGCCTGCCCTTCATCCGCACCTCGCCTGACCACGGGACGGCGTATGACATCGCCGGGCAGGGCATTGCGAATCCCTCCAGCATGATTGCCGCGCTGCGCCTGGCGAAACAGCTTGCCCGCCGGCAGGCGTAGCTTTTGCCGCCGACAACCTACCTGTAATTTTTTTGAACGAATTTCCGGCGCGTCAGTCTCAAGCTTTGTAATGCAAAGCGAGTGTGCTAAAACTCATTTGCCGCCGCCCGACGAGGCCGTTGGCGGGGCGAAGTCTGGCGGCGGGCACAAACAAAGGAGCCAACCATGAAAATCCTCCGGGCTGAACACTTGGGCATGTGTTTCGGTGTGCGGGACGCCATTGCGCTCGCCGTCGAAACCGCTCGTCACGAACCGCTGACGGTTCTGGGCGATCTCGTCCACAACGAAACCGTGTTGACAGAGTTGCGGGCGCAGGGAATCCGCTTCGAGTCACGACCGGACGGCGTGACTACGCGCAACGTGATGGTCACGGCGCACGGCGCGTCGGCCCGGGCTTTAAGCCAGACGCGCGCGCGCGGATTGAATGTAGTGGAGGCCACCTGTCCGCTCGTTCACGTCGCACATCGCGCGCTGGCGAAGCTGGTGGCGGAGGGCTTTCACCCCGTCATTATCGGCAAACGCGATCACGTGGAAGTGCGGGGCATGACGGAAGACTTCGATGCGTTCGATGTCGTGCTGTCGGCGGAAGATGTGACGAAGCTGGCCGAGCGTCCGCGCTTCGGCGTCGTGGCCCAAACCACGCAGCCCATTGCGCGCGTGCGCGCACTGGTGCAGTTGGTGCGCGAGCGCTTCCCCACTTCCGAAGTGCGCTTTGTGGATACGGTCTGCCAGCCGACGAAGCAGCGTCAAAACGCCGCAGTGGAACTCGCGCAGCAGTGCGACGTCGTCATCGTGATCGGCGGCGCGCACAGCAACAACACGCGCGAGCTGGTGGCGACTTCCCGCCGCCACTGCGCCCAGGTCCATCACGTGCAAACAGTCGAGGATTTGCGCGGGGAGTGGTTTGCGGCGGGCGATACGGTCGGTATCACGGCGGGCACCTCGACACCTGACAACACCATCGCGCGGGTTGAGCGGTGGCTTACCCAGTTTGCGACAAGACTTGCCAGCTCACCAAAGGAGAATTGCCATGAACTACACAAAATGGATTGAACACTTCACATGCAATCGAACCAACCGTCCGGAGCCAGACTGGGCCGTACCCGTCAAGGTGCCGCCAGCCGTTCTTGCGCCCCTGCTGCATTCAGTCGAACAATTCCGTCTCGGCGATGGCGGCGGGCCGGCGTCGCTCATCGCCCATGACGCCGAGGGATTCCGCAGCCGCACGGAAGAAATGCGCACCATTGTGGACATGTGGTTTGCCGAGGAGGCAGAGCACGCGCGATTGCTCGGCTGCGCGGTGAAACGGTTTGGCGGGCGCATCATCACATCGCACTGGAGTTTCACGGCGTTTTGCCTGTGTCGCCGCGTGTTCGGCGTGCGGTTTGAATTGTAGGTGCTCACACTCACCGAACTCGTGAGCACGGCCTACTATCGAATGTTGTGCCATCATTCGCCGGACGGACCGCTGGCGGCGCTGTGCGAGTTGATTCTCCGTGATGAGGCCGGCCACGTTGCGTTTCAACGCGACCGGCTGGCCAGTGCCGGCTGTCCGCATCCGGGATGGCGCGGTCTGCTGTGGCGGATTCAGTTTCTCCTCTGCGGTTACGCCGCGGCGACGGTGCTGTGGACCAGTCACGCGCCGTGCCTCAAGGCCATCGGTGGTTCGCGTGGAGAATACTACGCGGAGGTGACGCACCAACTGACGCGCTTCGTCCGTTCGTTGCGCCGGACGAAGAATCCTGCGGGGATTCCCGCAATGTGGGCGAGACCAGCCCTTGTGCAACTCGAACCGTCCAAATGAAAACTCTTGCTGGCAAATCGAACTGGGGTCGCTGGCATACCGTGGTCGTCTTTGCGATTGCCATGGCGTGGGTTGAATCCGCCGTCGTGTTCTATCTGCGCACCATGGTGGACCGGATTGAGCCGTATCAGCCGAATCCGCTGCCGTTGGTCGGCACGCTCGACTCGGTGGAACTGGTGCGTGAACTGGCTACGATGATTATGCTGTTGACGGTCGGCCTGCTCGCCGGACGGACGTGGCGGGCGCGATTTGGGTACACGGCCATGGCGTTCGGCGTGTGGGACATTTTCTATTACGTCTTTCTGAAGGTGATGTGCGGCTGGCCGAACTCGCTCTTCGATTGGGACATCCTCTTCCTGCTGCCGCTGCCGTGGTGGGGGCCGGTGCTCGCGCCGATGTTGATCGCAAGCCTGATGATTGTGTGGGGCACATTTGCCAGTCAGGTCGAACGCGACCCACTCTCAAGGGTGGCGAACGGGTGGGCGTGGGTTTTGTGTGTTGTGGGCGTGGCCCTCGCATTGTACGTCTTCATGGCGGATACGTTGCGCGTCGCGAGCGAGGGCGTCGGCGCGATCCGCGATGTGTTGCCGGCAGATTTTAACTGGTCGCTGTTTCTCATTGCGTTGGCTCTGATGGCCGCGCCGCTGGCGCAGGAGTTGGGTTTGCTCCGCCCGCAACGGGAAACAGCAATTGAAGACGCGCGAATAAACTGATATTCCACTTGCAAACACCCCCCCAACTCATGCAAACCAACGAGCCAGCCAGCCGCACAGGGGAATTCAGCACGTTGCTGCGTGCCGAGTCCCAAACCGTCGCGGCGTGGACGGCGGAATGGAGTGCGCGTCGCGTGGCAATGCACCTGGCCGTCATCGCTTTGGGCGCGGGTTGTTTCGGGGCAGCGATGGGATGGTGGCGGGCACCCGCGCAGGCCCTCTACGTGGCGATCAAGTTTCCGCTTATCATCCTGCTCACCGCTCTGGGCAACGCTTTGCTCAACGCCATGCTCGCGCCGTTGCTCGGTCTCAACATCAGTTTGCGACAGACACTGCTTGCCATCTTGATGAGTTTCGCTATCGCGGCGGCGATCCTCGGCGCGTTCAGTCCGCTGGTGGGGTTTCTCGTGTGGAATGCCCCGGCCATGACCTCCGATGTGAAATCCACGGCGACCTACGGCCTCATCAAGCTTGTGGATGTGGTCGTCATCGCGTTCGCCGGCATCGCGGGCAACGTACGACTGTTCCAACTGCTTGCCCAGCTCGGTGGCAGCCGACGCATCGCGTGGCGCGTGTTTATCGCCTGGCTCGCCGGGAATCTTTTTCTCGGCAGCCAGCTTGCATGGATTGCACGGCCCTTCATCGGTTCGCCGCAACTGCCCGTCGCATTTTTGCGCGAAAGCGCGTTCCAGGGGAATTTTTACGAAAATGTTTTCAACACCATCACGCAGCTCTTTCGCTCTTTCTAATCGGGAAAAATTAACCAACACAAACCATGAATGAAGCCAGTTCCATCCCACCCCAAGTAACATCACCCACGCCGCCGCCGCCGATCTACGGCCCCCGTCCGCTGGGCGACGATCCCGCCGAGCGCGAACCCATTCCGAATGTCATCGTCGCTATCGAAGCCCTGTTGCGACAGCCGCGCCGCGTCATGTTTCAACTCCGCCAGCTCGGCGCGGGAAAACTGGTCGGCTCGATGTTGTTGGTCGCCATCGTCTGCAGTCTGATCTACGGCTTGGTCGTTGGCTCGTTCTCCGGCCATGAACAATGGTGGGCCGCGCCCGTGAAAGTTTCCATCGGCCTGCTCATTTCGACACTGATCTGCCTGCCGAGCCTCTACATCTTCGCGTGTTTAAGCGGATCGCAGGCGCGGCTGGCGGAAATGTTCGGTCTCGTTGCGGGTCTGCTGATGCTGATGACGATTCTGCTCATCGGTTTCGCGCCGGTCGCCTGGCTGTTCTCGCAGTCCACCCAATCGCTGCCGTGGATGGGCCTGCTGCACCTGCTGTTTTGGTTGATCGCCACCATCTTTGGCGTGCGTTTTCTGAGTTCAGCCTTTGCTCATTCCAACGCGCGTTCTTCCGCCGGACTAAACACCTGGGTCGTTATTTTTGTGCTGGTCGCGCTCCAAATGAGCACGGCCTTGCGGCCCATGATCGGTCTGTCGGAGACGTTTTTGCCGACGGAAAAGAAATTCTTCGTGAGCCATTGGTTCGATTGCATTAACAAGTCGGACTCAAATCTGACGCGATAGGTGGCGGGAAGACTGAACGACGGCCCTTGTCCCCGTGTCGGAGGGAGGGATACGGGCGGATTGAATGGCGCGTCTGCTGGATGAGAGGGAGACTGATTTTATGAATTTGCTAAAACTACTTTTCAAACGGGAGACGTTCATGCCGATGCTGGCGATGTGCTTCGCCTCCGCCGTATGTGTCGCGTTGGTGATAACGCGCGTCGCGTGGACGGGCAAAATCCGCCACGGCTTTCTCGCGTGGAATTTATTCCTCGCGTGGCTGCCGCTGCTGTTCGCCCTGCTGGCGCGGGCGAATTATCGCGAAGGCGAGAAACCCGGCTGGCGTTTCCTCGGCTTCAGCGCGGCGTGGCTGCTGTTCTTCCCGAATGCGCCGTACATCTTCACCGACTTGATTCATCTGACGAACCGCTACTTCGTGCATTTCTGGGTGGACCTGGCCGTGATTCTGTCGTGCGCGTTTACCGGACTGATGCTGGGCTTTGTGTCGCTCTACCTCATGCAATCGGTCGTGACGCGGATGCTGGGCCGCGCCGCCGGCTGGCTGTTTGTGGCGGGCGCGGCGGGTCTGGGCAGCTTTGGAATTTATCTCGGACGCTTCCTGCGTTTCAACAGTTGGGACGTGGTGGCCAAACCGGCGGAGCTTTACCAAGGCATCAGCTCGTTCGCCACCGGACCATTTGTCCAGCAAGGCCACTTCGCCTTCCTCGCGCTGTTTGCCACCTTTCTTTTCATCGCCTACGTGATGCTCTACGCCCTCACCCATCTACCGACGACCATGCAAATGCAAACCGCCGCCAACAAGGAAGCTCACTTGCCCACGCCTGCATGAACCGGGAACGAATCCTCCGCCGCCGCATCAAACTGCTAACGTGGTTCTTCATCATCGGCCTCGTCGTCAGCGGTGCGACGGCGATCCCGCTGGAGTGGGAGTTAAACTTGTTGGTGAACTGGTTTGGCCTGGCAGGACAAACCAGTGTCACCGCCACATCCGAACTCGGTCGCTGGCTGCTCACCGCTCACGAGGCGCTGCAGGGCGTCAGCGCGAAACATCCCCTGCTGTTCTACGGCACGGACTGGCTGGCGTTCGGGCATTTCGTCATCGCCATCGCCTTCGTCGGTGCGTTGCGGGATCCGATTCGCCATCGCTGGCTGTTCGACTTTGGCTTGATTGCGTGCGTGCTGGTAATTCCCTTCGCGTTGGTGTTTGGCGCGGTGCGCGGGATTCCGTTCTGGTGGCGGCTGATTGATTGCTCATTCGGCGTGTTCGGCTTCGTGCCGCTGTGGTTTTGCCGGAAATGGAGTCATGAGATGCAGCAGCTTGGTTCCACGCCGCGATGACGTCCGCAGCGGTGGCATTCGTCTGCGGAATTGACAATCGTCCGGTGTGGGGCTAGTCACGCACAGCCGATTCGATGAATGCAGGCATTGAACCTACGGAAGTTGCCAACGGAGGCCAGCGGCCTCGCTGGTCGAAGTCACGCGTCCGATGGCGAGGGTGGCTGTTGCTGCTAGTTCTTGCCGGAGCGGCGCTCTGGTTTGTCCTGGCGGGACGGGAAACTCCCAAGTCACGAACTGAAGACGAGGCCCGCCGCATCCTGTCATCGGTGCGGCGGAACGACCGGACCTCCTTTAACATTTATGCGGTGCTCGACGCGATGCGGCAATGGCCGCAGCCATTTCCCAAGCTGGCGCGAGCGGTGCTTGGCCCGGATTCGGTGACCGATGATCCGGCGCTGAGACTGGCCGCGTTTGGACGGTTCGCCGTGCCGGTGTTGACCAATGCCCTCGCTACCGACCGCAATGCCGCCGTGCGCGCGATCGCCGCCGCGGCGTTGGGTCAAACGCATGATCTTCGGCTCGCACCCGGACTCCTCGCAAGCTTTAGCACCGAGCATGAGGCGCGCGTGCAAGCACCCATCCTCCAAGCGCTCGGCGAACTCGGGGCCGCGCAGGCTGAACCGCTCTTGATTGAGGTGCTGATGGGAACGAACGATTCGCAGGTGCGCGTCTCCGCGGCGCATGCGCTGGGACAACTCGCTTCGCCCACGGCGTTGTCCGCGTTGACGAACGCGCTGCTCACTGCAAAGGACTCTTCGTTGCGCCAGTGGATTGTGATGATCAGTCTCCAGTCGGTCAGTGATCCGATTGTGAAGCCGGCTTTGCTCACCGTGCTTCGTTCGGACACCAATGACGTTTTGCGGCGATCAGCGGCCCAGGCGTTGCGGGCACATCCGGGCGAAGACACGGCGGCGGCCTTGATCCTTTCACTGCGGGAAGATGCGGACACTCGCAGCGTTCGCCCGGCTGCCATTGACGCGCTGCGTGAAATGACGAACTCCGTGATTCAACCAGCACTCCTCGAGGCAGTGCAACAGGACGCGCCGGAAGTCCGCACCGCTGCGGCGAAGGCGCTTGAGAATTTCCCGGGCGGCGGAACCGAGTCCGCCTTGCTGGAAACGCTGGCAACCGATTCCGTGGCGTCCGTTCGCGAGGCATCCGCCGCTGCGCTTGGTTCGCTCGCTTCCCTGAATACCAATCACGCCTCTCTACCGCGTTTGATTGAGTCTCTGCAACGCGATGCCGACCCTGCCGTGCGCGCTGCGGCCGCCTCAGCGTTGAATCGCATCGGCGGCGAGGAGGTCGTGAATGCGCTCCGCGCCGTGCTCGAAACCGAGCGCAAAGGCCGGGTGCAGGTGGAAGCCATCGGCGGACTCTACCGGCATCAAAACGCCGAAGCGGTCGCGCTGCTCCTGCGGTTGCTGGACAATCCGAATCTCGAACCTGACGCCGCGGCCGAGGCGGTTCGTTGTCTCGGCCATGCGCGGGCACGGTCAGCCACCGCGAAGCTCGTCAAATTTCTCGCGGATTCCCCGGACGAAGAAGTGCGTGTCGCTGCCGCCACTGCGCTCGGTGCGCTCGACAACACCAACGCGTTCGCCGCGCTCAGGGACGCGCTGCAGAAGGACGCTTCTTTACAGGTGCGAAGCGATGCGGCGACCGCGTTGGGCGGGATGGAATCGGCCCGCGGGCCTGCCACGGTTTTCGTGCTCGTCACGGCGTTGAGGAATGACCGGGAGAATCCCGTTCGCGCCAACGCCACCGCCGCGCTGGGTGCGCTTCGCGATCCCGCCGCTTTACCGGCTTTGCTCGCGGCTTTGGAAAGAGATTCCGATCGCGAGGTGCGCGCCAATGCCGCGACTGCACTGGGCAAACTGGGCCGTCCGGAAGCCGCGGCGCGACTCGAAGCCGCCTTCAATCGCGATCGCGATCATGAAGTGCGCGCCAACGCGGTGCGTTCGCTCGCGTTGCTGACTGGCACCACGCACGCACAATTCTTTCTGGCCGCGTTTGCGGCGGAGCCGACGATGCGGCCGGAATTGGCAGCCATCCTCGGGCAGATTGGTTCGCCCGAAACCGTGGCCGCATTGTTGAAGAGTTTGCAGGAGGACGGGTGGGCTGACCGCGCGGCAGTGATCCAGGCGCTGGGTGACGCCGGCGATACGCGGGCCACAGCGACCTTCCTGGAGATTCTCGCCAAAGGTCGCGACCTGACGTCCCGGGCCGCCGCCGCGACGGCGCTGGGTCGGTTAGGCAACGCCGAAGCGGTGGCAGCATTGGAGACTGCGTTGCAGGATCAGGCTTCGACCGTCCGTCAGGAAGCCGCGTGGGCCCTTGGCCATATCGGGGACGCGCGCGCCGCGACCGTGTTGAGTCAAGCGTTGCAGGACCGCGATTCGCAGGTGCGGTTCGCAGTCGCGTTCGCGTTGGCCGAGGTCGGCGCGCGCAATGCCGCGCCCGGGCTGACAACGCAGTTGCAGGATTCCGACGACCGCGCCCGCCTGGCCGCGGCGAGCGCGCTGGCGTTCCTCGATCACTCCGAGGGCGTGCGGATTTTGAGCGACACACTTCACTCTCAGGAAGTGTGGAAGCGGTTCACCGCTTTGATCAGTTTGCTCCGTCTGAATACTGCGGAGACGCGGCGATTACTGACGGAAAGCCACGATTCGGACGCAACGCTGGCTGCGGTGATCGAAGCTGGTTTGCGGCTCGGTGGTGCGGGCGCCGCTACGAACATGCTCTGCACGGCACGGGACACCGATTCCATGACGGAAGACTACCGGCACTTTGGCGCGCGGGCGCTCGTGCTGTTCAACGACCCGGCGACACTGCCGGCGTTGCGCGCCAACGCAAACGATCCGCGTGGAGACGTGCGCGCCGCAGTGCGGGTGGCCATCCGGCGACTTCAGAAGCGAACCCTCGCGGAAACGCCCCAGCCTCCAGTCCGATGACAATTCTTTCAGCCGCAAATTTATTCACGAACGACACACTCGAATTTGAGTGACGACTGATTGATTGCTCATTCGGCGTGTTCGGCTTCGTCCCGCTCTGGCTTTGCCGGAAATGGGCCTGCAAACTCGAACCTTCCGCCCGCTGAAGCCGAATCAATCGCCGGGATATTTCACTGCAC
>CAYHFK010000037.1:10660-20712 GCA_964355895.1 uncultured Bifidobacterium sp.
TCGTACATCGAATCCTGCGGCACGAGGAACACCGTGGGCGTCTGCTCATCAATCAGCGCGATGGGTCCGTGTTTCATTTCCGCCGCCGAATAGCCTTCCGCGTGGATGTAGGAGATTTCCTTGAGCTTGAGCGCGCCTTCGAGCGCCGCCGGGAACGTGTAGCCGCGGCCGAGGAAGAAGAAGTCTTCCGCCGTTGCATACTTCGCGGCGAGTTTCTTGATCGCGTCGTTCTGCTGGAGCAAAGTCTCGATCTGTTGCGGGGCCGCTTCAAGGGCCTTGAGAATATCCAACGCGCGCCGGGCGGACAACATGCGCATCCGGCCCAGATGTACGCCGAGGAGCGCGAGGATGGTGAGGGTGGAGATGAACGCCTTGGTGGAGGCGACGCCGATTTCCGGCCCAGCGTGCATGTAAATGCCCCCATCGGATTCGCGGGCAATGGTGCTCCCCACGACGTTGACGATGGCGAGCGCCCGATGACCGCGGCGCCGGGCCTCGCGCAACGCGGCCAGCGTGTCCGCCGTTTCACCGGATTGCGAGATGACGAGCAACACCGTGTTTTTTTCCAACGGCGCGTTGCGATAACAAAACTCGTGCGCGAACTCGACTTCCACCGGCAGGTGCGCGAATTCCTCGATGAGATACTCGCCGACGAGCGCCGCGTGCCAGCTCGTGCCGCTCGCCGCGATCACGACGCGATCAATGCCGCGGAGTTCCGCCGGGCTCAGGTTCAAGCCCCCAAACCGCGCTGTCGCGCCTTCGTGATCCACGCGACCGCGGAGGGCGTTCTCCACCGTGCGCGGCTGCTCAAAGATTTCCTTGAGCATGAAGTGCGCGTATTCGCCCCGCTGGGAATCTTCGGCTTGAAACTCAAGCTGGCTGATCTGCACCTTGGCGGTGTCCGTCCCGAGATTCAAGACGTCAAACCGCTCGCGCGTGATGGTGGCCACGTCGTAGTCGTTCAGAAAAACCACCTGGCGCGTGTGCGCCACAATGGCGTTGGCATCGCTGGTCAGAAAATTTTCCCCATCGCCAATGCCGATGATCAGCGGCGAACCACGCCGCGCACCCACCATCACTTCAGGCTGTTCGGTGCAGATCACCGCGATGCCGTACGTGCCGATGACTTCGCGGAGCGCGTCGCACACGGCCTGGGTGAGCGGATTCAACTCCGACTTTTGCCCGCGGCGTTTCGCGTAATGCTCCCCGATCAGGTGCGCGAGCACTTCCGTATCGGTGCTGGAATGAAATTGGTGCCCGGCTTGGAGCAGGCGTTGTTTGAGCTGATCGTAGTTTTCAATGACGCCGTTGTGAACGATGGCGATCTGGCCGGACTGGTCGAGGTGCGGATGGGAATTCTCATCACTCGGTGGACCGTGCGTGGCCCAGCGGGTGTGGGCAATGCCGGTTTCGCCCGCTGCCGGGTTGGCGATCAGTTCGCGGGCGATGCCCTCGTCAATCTTGCCCTTTTTCTTGCGGACCAGCAGGTCCGCGGCATGCAACACGGCAATTCCCGCGCTGTCATAGCCACGATATTCCAGCCGACGCAGTCCCTCCAACAGGACGGGCGAGGCCGCTTTCTTACCGACGTATCCAATAATTCCGCACATGAGTTGCCTATTTCTGTTTCAGAACCATAACCAAGGCCGGCACGCATATTCGCCCGCAAGCGGCCCGCATTTCAGCCATATTCGAGGTCAATCAGCTTGTTCCCATGAAGGCATTAGCAAGGTCCAAGCCGAATTTGTCCCGTGCTGCGAACAGGAATCGAGGCGCGGGTTTCCCGCCGCCGCTGGGCTGATCCGGCGTTGCGAGTGCGGAGTAAACTCGTTGAGGCGTGCGCGGTGCTCTGGCGAGAAGCGGTCGAGATCCAACTTTCTCCCGCCGCCGGCGGAGCCTGGGCGGTCGCTGCGGGGCCAGGGTGCGAGGAACTTTCCCGGGGTCGGGGTGAAAGCGAGCGTGTCGTCGTCGTGGATGATCTTTCGACCGAAAACCGGGAGAATCTGCGTGCGCTGGGGAAAAAATCCCCGACTTCGCGTTCCCTTTTAGCGCATCGCTTTCACCAGCGCGGCGACGCGTTTGGGATCCACTGGATTCGCCAGTTTCCCGGCGAGTTTGAGCGAGGAACCGACGATCACCCCATCGGCGAACCGAAGATAATCTTTCACGTTCTTCACGTTCACGCCGCTGCCGAGCAGCAGTTTCGTTTTCGGGCAGGCCCGGCGCACGCGTTCCACCTCCGCGAGGTCAGCCGCCTGACCGGTGCCGACGCCGGAGACGATCAGCGCATCGGCGAGTCCGCGCTCCACCGTGTCGTGTGCGGAATCTTCCAGCGTCCAATCGCCCAGCGGCACTGCATGCTTGACGTGAACGTCGGCAAAAATCTGCGCGCCCGGACGAATGCGATCCCGGTAGCGCACCGTGTTGAAGGCGTCGCCCTCAATGAGGCCCTGGTCGGTAAGCATCGCGCCGGTATGGACGTTGACGCGGATGAAATCGCCGTCACACGCGGCGCAGAGCGCGAGCGCAGCCCGGGCGTCATTGCGCAGGACGTTGAAACCGAGCGGTAGCTTCACCGCCGCGCGCACGGCGCACCCGGCCGCGCTCATCGCGGCAATGGTTTCCGGGCCGACGCTGACTTTCGTGAACGGCACGTCACCGAAGTTCTCGATGAAGATGGCGTGCGCGCCGCCACGTTCGTAAGCGCGCGCATCGGCGACGGCGAAATCAATAACGGCCTTCAGATCGCCACCCCAGCGCGGCGAACCGGGCAGGGGGCGGAGGTGGACGACGCCGATCAGGACCTTGCGATTGGCGGAGAAGAGGGGGTTCATGCGGTTCCGGTTTCTGCGCGCAAGGTTTTCAACGCTGCCAGCGCGGCTTCGCTCTCGGCGGCTTTTTTGCTTTTGCCGGCGCCCCGTGCCAGTTCGGCCCCGGCGTGATGCACCGTACACTCAAATACGCGGTCGTGATCCGGCCCGGTGGTGGAAACGACATGATAGTGCGGGGCTTCGGGGGAACGCGCCTGGAGCAATTCCTGAAGTTCGCCTTTCGGGTTTTCCAAAATGGGAATCACATCCAGGCTGCCAAACGCCGCGCCGAATTCGCGCAAAATGAAGTCGCGCGCCACGTCGTAACCGCCATCCATGAAAATGGCGCCCACGAGCGCTTCGTACGCGTCCGCCAGTGCGGAGGAGCGGTCGCGCCCGCCGTGATTCTCCTCGCCGCGGCTCAGAATGAGATGTTCGCCCAGACCCAGCGCGCGGCCATGCACGGCGAGGGTCCGCCGATTGACGAGCTTGGCGCGGGCTTTGGTGAGCGGACCTTCGTTAAAGACGGGGAACTTTTCGTAAAGTTCGCGGGTGAGCGCCAGTTGCAGCACGGCGTCGCCGAGAAATTCCAGGCGCTGGTTGTGTTGCAGGGGCGCGCCTTGTTCGTGCGCGACGGAGGGATGCGTGAGCGCCAACCGGAGCAGGCTCTCGTCACGAAAGGGGTAACCTAGTCGGGTTTGAAGCGCGGCGAGGTCGGACACGGGCGGCAAATTAGTTGGCGGGGGACGGTTCAAGCGCAACAGCGGCAAGCTCCGTCGTCGCCCCGGTCGCGGCAACTGCCGGCTGGCCTTCAGCAGCGGGCGGCGAAGTCAGACCGTGTTCGAGCAACGCGGCCACGTCGCGCTGGACTTGTTCGAGTTGATCGAGGTGCAGGTCGGGATCAGCGATGGTAAAAATGTCGCCGGTCCGGGGCTGCTCGTAAATGAACGTGCGCTTGCCGTCGCGGAGGATTTGTTCCTTCACCTTCAGCACGCGCTTGCGTTCGAGCATGACGGCCAGAATGTAGCCGGCAGGCGCGTGGCGCGGATCGTTTTGCTCGATGAGTTTCCGCAGCAGCGTCTCGGCGGTTTCCTTCTGGATGGCATCCATAACCGGCGGCGGCGCTTCGTAAACTCCCTGCCAGTGCGAGATGAAACCGGCGGGCGCCGGTTCGCTATTCGCGGATTGTTTTTGCCAGCACGGCTCACAGATGTCGGTGCGCCGCAAGTCCGGCGGCACGTCCAGGAGCAGCGTGTGATACGACTGCCGGTCGGCGAAGGGCTGCTGACACGCTTCGCAGGCGTGGGCGCGGGACTGAATGTTCCATTCGTTCATGAAAAACGTAATATCACTTGTGGGCGAATTATTCGCCGGGCCGGGGGCAAGTTCAATCTCAATTACTGCCGGGCCGCGGCCCCGAGCGGTTTCCTGCTCGACGAACCGCGCTGGCAACCACTAGGTTTGGTGCGCCTCAATGAGGCCCTTATGGATGAACTACTAAAACTTTTGCAGGCCAACGCGCTCGAAACGCGGGAAAACCTCGGCAAATTGCTCAACCTCCCCGTCGCGGAGGTGAACCAGCGCATTGCCGAATACGAGAAGCGCGGCGTCATTCGCGGCTATCAGGCCGTGCTGAACGAAGACCAGTTGGATCTCGACAAGGTCACCGCCGTCATCGAAGTCAAAGTGACGCCGTCGCGCGAAGGCGGGTTCAATTCCATCGCCGAACGCATCAGCCGGTTTCCCGAAGTTCGTTCGGCCTACCTCATGAGTGGCACCTACGATTTGCTGCTCTTCGTTGAGGGGGAAAATCTCCGGCAAGTCGCGTCGTTCGTGAGCGAACGGCTGTCGCCGCTGGAGGGCGTGGTTTCGACCTCGACTCACTTCATGTTGAAAACCTACAAGCGCCTCGGCGTGTTGATGCACCAGGATTCTTCCGATGAACGCCTCTCCGTCTCTCCGTAATCGCCTCAACACCGTCGTGCGCGACATCCCGCGCTCGGGCATCCGCGACTTCTTCGACATCGTCACGACGATGAAGGACGTGATCAGTCTCGGCATCGGCGAGCCGGACTTCGACACCCCGTGGCATGTGCGCGAATCCACCGTGTTTGCCCTCGAACGCGGGGCAACGCATTACACGAGCAACCTCGGTTATCTCGAACTCCGCAAGGCATTGTCCAAGTACGTCAGCAAGCATTTCGGCGCGGAATACAATCCCGAGAGCGAAGTGCTTGTGACCGTGGGCGTGAGCGAGGCGCTGGATCTCGCGTTGCGGGCGCTCATCAATCCCGGCGACGAAGTCCTGTATCACGAACCGTGCTACGTTTCGTATCGTGCCACGATTCTCTTCGCCGGTGGCAAGCCGCTGGCCGTTGAGACGAAAGCCGAAAACGGTTTTCGCCTCACGCGCGCCATGCTGGAGGCGAAATGCACGCCAAAGACGAAGGTGTTGATGCTGAACTTTCCGAACAATCCCACCGGCGCGATCATGAGCCGGCAGGACTTGGAGGACATCGCCGCGTTCGCTCGCGAGCGCGACCTCATCGTCATCACCGACGAGATTTACGCCGAGCTGACTTATGACGCCCCGCACACGAGCATCGTGAGCCTGCCCGGCCTGCGCGACCGCACGATTTTTCTGCATGGCTTCTCGAAGGCCTGGGCGATGACCGGCTTCCGCCTCGGCTATGCCTGCGGGCCGGCGGAACTCATCGAAGCGATGATGAAGATTCACCAATACACCATGCTCTGCGCCTCGTCGCTGGCGCAAAAAGCCGGCCTCGAAGCGCTCACCCGACCGGAGGTGGACGTGGGTGAAATGGTGAACGAATACCGCCGCCGCCGGAACTACATCGCGAGCGCATTTGCGGAAATGGGGTTGGAATGTCACCGCCCGCTCGGCGCGTTCTACGCCTTTCCCAGCGTGGCGAAGTTCAAGCTGCCGGCGAAGGAATTTGCGATGCGGTTCCTGCGGGAAGAGCGCGTGGCGGTTGTTCCCGGCACGGCGTTTGGCGATTGTGGCGAAGGATTCGTCCGCTGCGCCTACGCGACCAATCTGGACAACATCAAGGAAGCGATGGTGCGGCTACGCAGGTTTATCGGGAAACTGTGACGCGTCCCTAGCGCGCCTGAGAAGGTGAGAGGATAGAGCGGTGAGAGTCCGCTTCAGTGCGGTGAAGAGCCGTGCGGTATCGAACCGTAACTGCGCCGCAGCAATGCGGGGTGGAGAGCAACGCAACGAGAACGACCGGTCCGTAACACAGGCTTGCCAGGCGGCGAGCGGCCGTGAACTCGATTCGGGCGGCGTGGATGGGCGAGGCTGCCAGGGCGGCGTATTCGCGTAGCTCGTCCAGCCCATCGTTGGGAGATGACCAGTCCAGCCTCAATCGTTTTGCCCAAACCGACTTCGTCAGCCAAGACCGCACCTTTTGACAACGGGGCTTGAATGGCAAACAGCGCTGCTTCAACTTGGTGAGGGTTCAAATCAATACGCGAATTGCTCAACGGGCAGCGCAAGTTTGTCGATGTGCCCCGTTTCACCGTGAAGCGTCAGGAGGGCTGCCCAAAGTTTTGCGTGGTAGTCGGTGTAATTCTTGGGAGTGAAACCGAGGCTCGCGGCGGCGATATTGGCAGCAAGCGTGGTTTCTGGCATGGCGCAATCAAATCAAATCGTAGCGTAGTAGCAAAGCGGGAAAATGGCCGGCATCAACAGGAGTTCATCAACGCTTAAACTGTTTTCGCCCTTCGTGGTTCGGGTATTTCACGGTTCAACGCTGCGGCTCCGCGCCTTTTGAACCGCATAAGCCCCAAGGCGAACGCATCTAAATGGTTTTTGAAAGGGCCTGTGTAAGTGGTTGAATGGAGCCAACTTGCGGAGGTGAATTTTGAGGTTCCCTTCGGTCGTGATTTATGATTCAAACTGGGGATGCAAAACCCGCCATTCAAACTCAGTTTGATCACCCACTTCAACCAGCTGCCTGACCCGCGCGTCAACCGCACCAAGGCGCACGAATTGATAGCCCTGCTGGTCATCGCCATCTGCACACTGCTCTGCGGCGGCGAGACGTTCAATGACATGGAAGACTTCGGCAAAGCCAAGTCCGACTGGTTCAAAACCTTTCTCACCTTGACCAACGGCATCCCCAGTCATGACACGTTCAACCGCGTGCTGGCGGCACTGGATCCCAAAGCCTGCGGTGAATGTTTTGTGAACTGGACGCAAAGCCTGCGGTCAGCGATCCCGCAGGAGATCGTGGCACTGGATGGCAAAGCACTCCGCGGCGCGCTCAACTCGGATCAAAGCATCAAATACATTGTCAGTGCGTGGGCCGAAGACAATGGCCTGGTGTTGGGTCAGTGGAAGGTGGCTGACAAAAGCAATGAGATCACCGCCGTGCCCGAACGGCTGCGCGTGCTGGAGCTAGCCGGGGGCATCGTCACGGTGGATGCGATGGGCTGTCAGAAGAACATCGCCAAGGAGATCAAGGAAGCGGACGCGGATTACGTGATGGCACTCAAAGGCAATCAGGAAACGGTGCATGACGAAGTCAAAACCTTCCTGGATGCGGCGGTGACCGAACGCCGTGCGGTGCGTCCGGTGGGGGCGAAACTCTCGGTGAGCGCGGCGACGCTGCTGGAATTGACAACGGTGGAGAAAGATCACGGCCGGCTGGAGACACGGACCTTTTATCAGAGTGCCGAACTGGGTTGGTTTGCCGACCGGTCGAAGGGGGCAGGGTTGAAATCGGTAGGGCTGGTGGAAGCCACCCGGGAAGTGGGCGGTAAAAAGACGGTGGAGCGGCGCTATTATTTGTCGAGCCTGCCGCTGGACGTGAAGGTGTTTGCGCGAGCGGTGCGGGGCCATTGGGGCGTGGAGAACAAAGTCCACTGGGTGTTGGACGTGTGGTTTCGGGAAGACCAAAGCCGGGCGCGCGCCGGTTACGCCGCAGAGAACCTGGCCACCTTGCGCCGACTCGCCCTGAATTTATTGAAACGCGAGCCCACCAAAAAGCGCGGCATCAAAGGCAAACAACTCAACGCAGGCTGGGATCACACTTATCTGCTCAAACTCCTCGGAGTCCAGATTTAGATGCGTTCGCCCTGGGGCGTCAGCTTCTGGACTGGCACTCTGCGCTCGCTTAGGGCAAGGTGGAGCAGTCGGTTTTACCCGGTCAAACTTTTATGAATACAGACTCAGTCACCCTTACCCGCGACGTCGAAGCCGCCGTCGTGCCCGTCGGCACCAAGGTCACGTTGATGAAGGGCGAGCAAGCCCGCATCACGCAATCGCTCGGCGGCTCTTACACCGTCATTGTCAACGGCAACATGTTCCGCCTCGAGGCCCGGGACGCCGACGCGCTCGGCCTCGAAGTGGAAACCAGGCGCGTGCCCACGACCCCGAGTGGCCCGGTCACCCAGGAGCAGTTGGAGAAGCAAGTGTGGGAATCGCTCAAGACGTGTTACGACCCGGAGATTCCCGTCAACGTGGTGGACCTCGGGCTGATCTACGATTGCCACCTCACGCCCATCGGCGCGAACAACTACAAGGCGGACGTGAAGATGACGCTCACTGCCCCCGGTTGCGGCATGGGCCCGGTGCTCGCACAGGACGTGCAAAACAAACTCATCTCGCTCGAACCGATTGACGAGGCGAACGTCGAGTTGGTCTGGGACCCGCCGTGGAATCAAGGCATGATGACCGAGGCGGCGAAACTCCAGCTTGGCCTGATGTAATTCCGTGTAGGAGACGACGTGAGGAGTCTCTAATTTTTCATGAAGCATCCAGGAAAAGGAGCAGAGGAGAAAAGGAGCCGAGGAGAACCCCCCTCCCGCGCGCTCCTGGCCCTCCCCTTTTCGCCCTTGCTCCTTTTCCCTTTTTCGCTCTCTCAACTCTGATGACTCAACCCGCGCCCAACTGGTCCAAACTCCGCGCCGACTTCCCGATTCTGGATCAAAATGTCCACGGCCAGCCGCTGATTTATTTCGACAACGCCGCCACGTCGCAGAAACCGCGTGCGGTCATTGACGCGCTCGTCCATTACTACGAGCGCGACAACGCCAACGTCCATCGCGGCATCCACGAGCTAAGCAATCGCGCCACGACCGCGTTCGAGGGCGCGCGCGCGCGCGCCGCGAAGTTCATCAACGCCCACAGCGCTGATGAGATCGTTTTCACCCGCGGCACGACCGAAGGCATCAACCTCGTCGCCAATTCCTGGGGCGCGCAAAATCTCAAGTCCGGCGATGTGATCCTGCTCACCGAAGCCGAGCATCACAGCAACATCGTCCCCTGGCAAATGCTGGCCCGGCGCACCGGCGCGAAACTCGCCTACGTGCCCGTCACCGGCGACGAAGGCGTGCTCGATTTGTCCAAGCTCGACTCGCTGCTTACCGGGCCGGTGAAGATTTTCTCGATGGTCCACATCTCGAACTCGATGGGCACGGTGAATCCCGTCGCCGACCTGTGCGCCCGCGCGCGTAAGCTCGGCATCACCACGCTCGTGGACGGCGCGCAAAGCGCCGGGCATTGCCCCGTGGACGTGCAAACCATCGGCTGTGATTTCTTTGCGTTCTCCGGCCACAAGATTTGCGGCCCGACCGGCATCGGCGCGCTGTGGGGACGACAGGAATTGCTCGACACCATGCCGCCGTATCAGGGCGGCGGCGAAATGATTTTGTCCGTCGGCTACCAGCAGACCGAGTTCAAGCGCGCGCCGCATCGGTTCGAAGCCGGCACGCCGGACATCTCCGGCCCGATTGGTTTGCACGCCGCGATGGATTACCTTGATGCGATCGGTCGCGAGAACATCTGGCGGCACGACCAGGAACTCGCCAACTACGCCTACGACCAGCTTGCCGCGCTGAAAAACATCCGCCTCTTCGGCCCGAAACAAAACCGCGCCGGGCTTGTAAGTTTTCTACTCAAAGACGTTCACGCGCACGACGTGGTGACGCTGGCGGATCAGGCGGGCGTGGCGTTGCGCGGCGGCCATCACTGCACGCAACCGCTCATGCACAAACTCGGCGTCGAATCCACCGCCCGCGCGAGCTTCTACTTCTACAACACCAAGGCCGAGGTGGACCGGTTGGTGGAAGTGGTGAAGGAGATCCAGAAATTCTTCGGGCAGTAAATCAGCTCGAAAAATGTTGTGCGGCCTTACTTCTTTTCCGGCGGGGTCGCCGCCGGTTTTTGCAGCTTCTCCACTTCGTCGGCTTTGATGGTTTCGATCTTGGCGCCTT
>CAYHFK010000038.1:0-20516 GCA_964355895.1 uncultured Bifidobacterium sp.
GCAGCGGGGTGGGGATACGAACTTTTTTTGGCATAAATTAAATCTCAATTTTAGTTAGGTTACAGGCTAAGGTAAAAGTTCATGTAACTTTCGGCGAATCTCATCTCTGTCTAAAACCTCTACGCTCGTGACCTTATCATCCACGACATCCAAAACCAACATTCCCGTTTTGCAATCAAGCGAGATATTTCTGTGGCCAGCACCCCACGAACCTGTAGGGCGAGGCACAGTGTAAAACTGGGCACAAAAGTCGTCACCACACCGGCAGCGGTCAACAATGCGAAGCTGTGGAATCTGGGTCGCCAACTCAGGCTCGCCTTGTTTCAGGAGCAGCGATTCAAGTTCCTCCGCAAGCTCTGGAATGGCGTCCTTGAGCAATGGGTGGCTCGTATTCAAGGTGTCTTTTCCTGCTACGCCGACACTTTCTCCTCATTCGCCAGCATCGCTTCGAATTCGCGCAGGCTCGACTTGATTTCGCGCGTCTTGCCGGTGTTCCGATTCACGGCTGCAAATGTTTTCATGGTCGCGCGTCCTTTGGAAGCAGATTCAGGATGAAATCGTAAATGGTTTGTGCGTGTTGTGCGGCTTCTGCGTATTCCACCGGTTGCGGCTCTACGGCGAAGGTCGCATTGGGATACCGGAATCGTGTGGCGTAGGGAGTCAGCGCATCGGCGGCGTCGGTCAACTTGCTGAAACTGGTGTCAAGTTCGCAAGCCAGATCAACGAGGACTTCAATGTCATGGGTTTTCTCGTAGGGTTTCCCCTGGCAAACCAGATACGCCTTGATGGCTTTCTCCGCCGACTGCTGGCAATGATAGACCGCCATGTCATAAAGCGGCGGCTCGCCAATCACGGCCCGACGTGCGGTTTCCAAGTCACGCCACGCTTTCACCATCCAGGCCTTGGCTTCAGAGGCTTGTAAATCAGCCATAGAGCCTCCGTCCGCGACTGAGGATGGTGTTTTCCAACGAAGTCTTGAGTTCCTTCACGCGATCCACTTCCTGCCGCGTTTCGACCAGTACGTCCTTGGGCATTCGCAATCCGCGCAGACAACGGTGGGCGCGTTGCGAACGGCGGATGGGAGATTCGTCGCTGTGCGGCACGACGACGAGCAGGTCAACATCGCTGTCGTCGTGGGGAGTGCCCCAGGCGTGCGAGCCGTAGAGCCAGACTTGCTCGGGTTGAAATTCCGCCACCAGCCGCTGGGTGGCGGTTTGTAGCAGACTATCATTGAGCGTTTTCATTTTCTTCTATACTGATTTGCTACGCACTCACCTTCTCTTCACTCGCCAGCATCGCTTCAAACTCGCGCAGGCTCGGCTTGATTTCACGCGTCTTGCCGACGTGGCCCACGACCGCATCGAGCGTCTTCAGGCCGTTGCCGGTGATGCAGAGGACGGCGGAATCATTCGCCGGAATCTTGCCCGAGGCAATGAGTTTCTTGGCCACGCCCACGGTTACGCCACCGGCGGTTTCTGCAAAGATGCCTTCGCATTCGGCGAGCAGGCGGATGCCTTCGCGGATCTCTTCGTCGGTCACGTCGTCGGCCGCGCCGCCGGTTTCCTTCATCACACGCAACGCGTAGAAGCCGTCCGCAGGCGTGCCAATGGCGAGGGATTTCGCAATCGTGTTCGGTTTGACGGGCTTGAAGAAATCCAGTCCCGCCTTCTGCGCGACCGAGATCGGCGAGCAACCGGTCGCTTGCGCGCCGTGAATGGAGTATTCCGCTTCCGCCACGAGGCCGAGCTTCACAAATTCCTGGTAGCCCTTCTGGATTTTTGTCAGCAACGAGCCGGAAGCCATCGGCACGACGGTGTGCTGCGGGATGCGCCAGCCGGACTGCTCGATGATTTCATACGCCATGCTCTTCGAGCCTTCGGCGTAGTAGGGGCGCATGTTCACGTTCACGAACGCCCAGCCGAACTTGCCCGCGATCTCGGCGCAGAGGCGGTTCACTTCGTCGTAATGGCCTTTGATGGTGATCACGTTCGCGCCATAGACGAGCGAGTTGACGATTTTTCCCTGCTCCAAATCGGACGGGATGAAAACGTAAGCCTTCAAACCAGCAGCAGCAGCTTGAGCCGCGACGGAGTTGGCGAGGTTGCCGGTGGAAGCGCACGCGACGGTGTCGAAGCCCAGTTCGCGCGAACGGCTCAATGCCACGCTCACGACACGATCTTTGAACGAGAGGGTAGGGTAGTTGACCGTGTCGTTCTTGATCCAGAGTTCGCGGATGCCGAGTTTCTTCGCGAGGCGGTCGGCTTTGACAAGCGGCGTGAAGCCGGCTTGCAGGCCGACGGTGGGATCGTTGGCCACAGGTAGCAACTCGCGATAGCGCCACATGGACTTGGCGCGCGAGTGAATCGCCGCCTTGGTGAGCGACTTCTTGATGCGGTCGTAATCGTAGGCGACTTCGAGCGGGCCGAAATCGAACTCGCAAACGTGGGTCGCTTCAAGTGGGTATTCGCGGCCGCACTCGCGGCACTTGAGCGCCTTCATGAATCCTTCGTGTTTTTCCATAAATAACTTTCTTTCCACGTAGCAGCCGATGTGAGTCGGCTCATTCTTTAGTTAGAGCAGACTCACGTCCGCTGCCACCAGCATCAGGGCAAACAAAAAGCCCCGACTCATGGCTGAGAAGGGGCGACAAAGTTTTTGTGCGTCTTCTCATTTTCCCCGAACCACCTGATTCGAGCTGGAATTGGCACCTGCATTGAAATCGAAACTTCAACCGGTTGCCGTGGCGTCATCGGGCCAGTCCCTCAGCCACTCTGCATGAGACCGTTGGTATCAACGGATGCGGATAGATTGATTTATAGGGTGGCGATTGTCAAAACTTTATTTATGAGGCGATGCAGATTCTGAGACAACACCGCGAAATTGTGAGAACCGATCAGCGTTGATTTAACTGGAAAACAGTTGATTTAACTAGGATTGGATAGGGTTTTGCGCATTTCAGGAAATGCAGTTTTAACAAATTCCACAACCTTGGGGGAGGCTTCGATGTGTTAAAAATCAACCCGCAGGCATCGTGTTGTAAATTCGTTGTTTATGATGATTGGAAATGGAAGGGCCGTTTTTAACAACTCCACTTTGGATGTGCGCCCTACGAACCTCTTTTTCCTCTGTGCTCGCCCCACCAACACACCCGCCGCGATTGAAATTCAACCCTGCGATGATGCGGAACGAATCTGAATCGAACCTTGAATTGCCCTTTGCACCCCCCTCTGCAATCCAAATTCAAGCCGCTTGCGCTGCCTATGCCGTCAGTCCCTTCACCCCGCGCGCGATCGGCGTGTCCTGGCGCATATCATTCGCCACCTGCACCACCGCGCCCTTGACCGAGTTGCTCACCACCCGCGCCTCGAAATCCGGCGTCCCCTGCACCTGAATCACAATCGTCCCACCCGCGCCCCCGCGCGCGAGATCGCTCGCGCTCGTAATCGCCAGTTGCCGGCCCTGGGCGCTGCCGACCACGGCTTGCATTCCGCCGACTTCCATCATGCGCGGGCGCGCCAGCACCGTGAGCATCTCGCGCCCGGCTTCGCCCGCCACCACGTTGAACCGGGGGAAATACGTCGGACTAGAAACGGAACCGACGCCCGCCAGGCCATTCGCCGCGAACTTGATGCCACCCTGCGCGTACGCCATATCCACGCCGCCGCCCGCCCCAGCCCCGACACCGCCGGCCAAACTTTTTAGCAAACCCGAGATCGTATTAAAAGCGATCTGTTCGATGATCATTTCCGCCATTGTTTTCAGGAAGGACGCGGCGAACTCGCGAAAGGCTTCGCCGGCCTTTTTTGTGCCCGAGGCGAACTCGACGAAGGCGTGGGCAAAGCCCGTCGAAAAGAGTTTGACGCCCTTGTCGAGGATTTCTTGCACCTGGGTTTGTTGCTGCTCGACTTCCTTCCACACCATGACTTCCTCCTTGCCGGCCTTCGCCGCGTCCAGCCGGGCTTGCTCCGCCGCGCGCGCGGCGTTGATTTCCGCCTCTTTCACCTTCAACGACTCCGCCGCCAGCATCCTCAAATTTTCCAGCTCTTCAATATGCGACCCATCCAACGCCTTGGACATCGCGCTGATTTGATCCAGGCGCTCCATGTAATTACGCCGCGCCGCCTCGCGCTCCCGGTCGAAACCCGTTTGCACTTCGATGGCCAGCGCGGATTCCATCGCCGTCATCTGCTGGAGCGCCGGCCCAACGACTTTCGCCTTGGCTTCGATTTCATCCAGATTTTTTTTGATCCACACCAGGTTGCTCCGCACTTCGGTATCGGTCCCGCCCTGGGTCAACTGTTTGTTCAACGCGCCCGCCCATTCCGGCGTGATGCTGCCGGCTTTGCCCATGTCACTGATGCGCCCGCGCAACTGGTCGCGCTTGTCAATGACGGAGCCGCCGAATTTCTCCACTTGCCCGGCCAGCGCACTACTGGAAGCATCCCATTGCGCGGAGGCTTTGAAACTATCCATCGCCACCTTGGCGGTGTAAGCCACCGTCGCCACCACCGCGAGGGCCGCCCCCATCGCGCTCAAACCAATCCCGCTCAACTTGGCCACGTCCGCCAGCCCCTTCATGGTATGCACGGCCGCCGTGGCACTCATCGTCAGTTGGGGGAAAGCTGTCATCCCGACCAGCGTGAGCGTGCCGTGCAGCGCCTTCAACGAAGCCGAGGCCGTCTTCGTCGAGGTCGTCACGGCGGCCATGGCGGCGGTATGCGTCGCCAGCGTCGTGTTCGACTTCGCCGCTGCTCCGGCCACGGCCTTGAAATCGTTGACCGCCTGCGTCGCGCCGTCGCCGGTTTTGTTCACCGTGACCGTATATTCCGCGCCCGTATTCGCCATAAACTTTAGACTTTAGACTTCAGACTTCAGACTTCTTCCTCACTCATCATTCGATCAAAATCTTCCTGGCACAGCGGCGTGCCGCTTTCCGATTCCGCCTTCTGACTTCCGCCCTCTGAACTCAACGCCTTCTGTTCCCGATCCAGCATCCGCCAGATTTTCTCCGCTGCCTTGCCGCCCGCCGCGCTGGCCGACAACAACAACAGCGTGCGCTGATCCCGCTCCGCCGTCCGCCGCCGCACCTGGCGCAAATGCCAGGTCAACTGCGCGGGCGAAAAACCCGCTACTTCGCCGCCATTGAATCCGTGGCCGCGCAGCTCGCTGGCGGCGGCGTAGAAATCGGCGTAGCTGGCGGCGCGCTGTTTCTCGCCGCCCGACTTTTTTTTAGCGCCGACAAACCATGGGTCAGCGTCATGACCGTGTTGGAAATCTCAATCATGCCCATCGGCGTGAGCTGGTTGAGGAACTCATCCTTGGCCTGCTCGGGGGACACGCCGTTCAAGATTGTGTGCAACAGCGTCTCGGCGGGATCCGCGAGCGAGATCACCTTGCAGCTCGCCGCCCAGCTCAGCGCCCGGCAGTTGACGTCCACCGTCTGGCCGTCGCGCGTCTCGGTGGCAATCGTCTTGCAACCGCGCAACACATCTTCTTCAAGAATCTCTTTCATATCGGGGTGATCGGCCTGATTTTGCTGCTTTGCATCAAACCTTGGGTGGCGGCCTTGAACGCATCCACGTTGGCGGCGAGACTGGCGAGGCGTTCCCGCATTTCGTTCGCGGTGGCTGTCCCTGCGCCCCGCTGTTGTTCCATCACAGCCGCGGCGGATAGTTCCACCCCGGCCCGGCCGGCTTCGTCCCCGAGCGCCAGGAACGATTGCACCGTCATGATTGCGAATTGCTGGTCGCCGCCGATGCCCGCCACAAACTCCGCGTCCGCGCGTAGGGCTTTCATCAATGCTTCCCGCAGGGCGTCAACGGGCGAGAGATCAGCCAGGCGGAGCAGTTCCAACCGATCCAGCGCATGAACGCGCACCGACTCGCACCGGCCATCGGTGAACTGGATTTCCAGTTCCGCCCACCCGCGCTCGCGGTCTGCGTCGGTAACTAGAGGACTTGTGAACATGGCCGTGCCATTCAAAACAAGACACGGTAAAACGGGAAGGGTGACAGGGAATGTCTAGGTTGCGGAAAAATGGCAGGGCGGAGGGACAGCGGCGGAAGCTAGGCGTGGAAGGGGTTCTCGGAAGTGCCGGGAGTGTTGCGATTCAGCAACGCACAATCGGCAAGGTCAAACACCGCATGAATCAACTCGCGCACCAGCCAACCGATGCCACGATCCACGCGATGATGTTCACGAAGAAGAACGCATCCAAGATGCTTCGCGCCGTCTTGTAGACCGAATTTCGCCGAAGGATTTCTTTGCGAATGGTGAGCCTCATTTCATTGCCCTTTTGGTGCGCTGAGAGGCGTGGCTTTGGGCTTTGGTGGTTCGGGCGGGCGGGAACGTCCCTCCAAGTCAGCGGCGAGGCAATCCAGAAACCACTGCAGATCGAGATAAGCTTGCACATTGGTCATCTCGCTTTCGGCCGTACGCCCCGAGAGCCCGGGCGCATGACTGAAATACGGTATCGCAATCAAGCGGGTCTGCCCGCTGGTTTCAATAAAGGTGAAGCGAACCCGGTTTCGCGGGCGCTCGCCCGTGAGACTATTGGTGAAAAAGAAATCTGCCGCCGCGTTGGTTTCGTGTTCAGCCACCAGAGTCAGATCGGTTTCGGTCACAATGTCCCATCGTTTATCCACCAACATTGCGGCGAGGGCCGTTTTCACTTGAGCGCGTGTCGCCTTGATCGTCACCTCGGGCCGCCCGCTCGGCGTGTTCATTTTGGGCGCGGCGCAACCCGCCAGCAGCCCGATTGCAACGAGGATAAACAGCGTTTTGCCCGCTTCTTCAAATGCGGACCGCGCGAACTTGTACGCCGTCGCGTTCCGCAAGATCTCTTGGGTCAGGCTGGCTCTCATTTTGATTTTTTGCTAGCCATCCCCTTTTTTGCTTTGCTAGAAATTCTCCACCTGCTTCTCATCTCGGCCAAGACTACTGTTATCGCGATCTCGTAAAGCAGAGCCGCTGAGTGAGGCGCATCCTGCGAAACCTTGTGCAGGTGTTGCGTGAGTTCCGGGAGTTCGTTGAATGTCAATCCTGACACTGCTTCTACAAACTCAGCAAACCCACGGGGGACAAAATCTGGATCGTCCACGGTTGGGCGCTTGGTAAGAGAAACCCCGCTCATCCGCCGTGCAATTTCCTCAGCCTTTGCAAGAATCCAATCCTGCACGGGCTTTCGCTCCGTTTCGAGTTCCGCCAGGTAACTGCGATTAATCCCCAACAGGTCAGCCATCTGGGACTGGGTTACGTCCAGTTTGCCCCGGATGCCTTTGAGGTGTTCGGAATTTTTCAAATTGATTGTTGACAAATGTCGTCTTTACGACAAACGTCGTTTCTGTGAAAACAGTGCGGCAACCGAAAATCAAAGGAAAGGCTGAAAACGGGCGAATTGTCCGGTTTCCGAAAATCTGCATGTACGCCGATTTGCTGCACGTCACCCGCGTGCATCTGTACCGAGTTCTAATCGGGGAGCGCCGCTCCCCACAGCTTTTGAGTCGTTACCGTGATATCCGGCGACTCGAATCTCGACGGAGCCGGATGGCCTCGCCGATGCCTCAACGACAACAGTAAACCAAAAAAGCAAAAATCCTGCGCACTATGAAAATTACAAAGTCCCGCCCCGCCACCACCCGAACCAACACCCCTGCCAACCGCACCGACAACGGACAATCGACTTTGACCGATCCGGTGCTCGTTGATTTCGATCTTCAGACGTACGTGAAGTTGAAAAAAACCGCTGCGGCCTTGCATATCACGCCCGAGGAATTGATCGTCCGCGCGATGGTCAAATGGCTACCGACCCAGGAAACAGCCGGACAAGCGCCCCTGCCCACTCCTGAAAAAATCACCCTCGGCGACGCCGGCATCGCCTCCGGAATTCCGCTTCCCCCCGAAACTCTGGCGCTGATGGCAATGCGCTACATTTACATGCACCGCGAGCGGATCATCTATGACGTAGCATTGAAGTTTTCCACGGACTTTATCCATGAAGCGCACCAATTGATCGAGGCGCTCTTAATTGTGGAGCGGCTTTTGACGCGGGCCGGCATCCGTACTGAGGATTCAGACAGGATCGCCGATGCCGGTTTGGGATTTCACGGCACCACCATCGAGACTGCTCTCAGCGCCATCACATGCAGCGAATCATATCCCAAAGACGTTGAACACGCGGAATTATTGGGACTGGTCAACCGCCAGTTTCGCCCGTGGATCAAGGACAGCAAGAAATTCGACGCTCCTCGCTAACCTGCCGTGAACATCCCGAACTCTAAACTTTATCCCGCCGAGGTCATCGCGATCGCGGCGGGCGTTTCAGCACGCACCATTCACCGCCTCGCAGTGCGGCAGGGGTGGAAGCGCGGCGCGAACGGGAACGAGTTTGGCTACCTTCCACCCCGCGCGCTCCTGGTCAAGTGCCGCCGGTTGATGCGCCGGGTACCGCCGCGCGGCGGATTGCAGCTTTCCGGCCTCACGGCGGCGCGGCGTGCCGAAGCGCTTCGGATCGTCCATCGGCTGTTTTGTTGCCTGTTGCTGGTCTCAGCCCTTGACGCGGGCGAGGCCCGCGAGGCGGCTCTGATCCGCGTTGCCCAGTTGGGCAGTTTCGCTTGTTCCCCGCGCTCGCTTCGGCGCTGGACCGCCCGTCTGGAAAAACTGGGGGTGAGCGGACTCGCCGAGAATAAGCGCGGACGCGTCGGCGCGAAACCGGGAGGCCAAAGTCGTGAGTGAAACAGCAGGGGCACGCAAAGTGCGAGTTGTCCGCGTGAAAGATTTCCATCCTCCGCTGACTCGCGTCCAGCAAATCGCCGCGACTCTGAACTCCAAAAAGCGCGTAACAGCAGCCGCGTTGGCCGACGAGCTGGAAGTCACTCAGCGCACGATCACGCGTGATTTTGAGTTCATGCGCGACCAGCTGAATCTCCCGGTGGAAGTGGACAGCTATGGGCATTTTTTCTCTGAGCCGGTCAACCTTTGCCAGGTTTGCGGGCGGCGTAAACGGTTACAGAAAGGATCGTCATGATCGACCTGCCTAACGAATCCGGCGACGAATTCAGCATTGCGGAGTACCGCCAGGTGAAGGCGCTCGCTGTGGCGTCTGGTTTGAGCATCGAAGGCTTTAAACGCCAATGCGTACGCCGAATCCTGTTCGCGTCGCCTCAACCAACCCCGCCGGTCAAAGTCCCCACCACACTCCGGGCCATGCTTCAATCCGTGGCATCGTTCAAACTCCGCAAATCCTCATGAGCCCCGCCGCCATCCAAAACTTGCTGTTGCCCGACGTGTTGAATACGCCGGGCCGCTCTAAAATGCGATATGAGAGGCCGGGGCGTACCACCGTCTCCACCCCGGCATTTTCGCTCCGGAGCGTTTTGCAATGGCTCCCCGGCGTTTTGCAATGGCCCCAAATCCGTAGTCACCAGGCAGGCCGCGACTCGCGCCGCTTGGATGCAAATTTACCCAGCACCCTGACATTGTTCCGAGGTACGTCGCGCGGCGACCTCGTTATGACATGCCGCGCAAGTGCCGGGCGTTCCCGCAACTCGAAAGCGACAACCGAACATTACGCGAGCCGGCCGATGTTTGGTGGTACGGCCGGCAAGAGTGGCACCCCAGCCCACAACGGATCACACGCTGTTGCGTGTGGCCGCAAATCATCCGCAGCGCCGGGCTCGCTGCTTGAAGGAATTGTTAGTTATGAAGATTAAACGAATTGTAGTGTTGGCCACGCTCTTGGCGTTGGCCGTGGTTGGTGGATTGTTGGCCTTTGGTTTCATGTCGTGGCCGGCGGCGGCCTTGTACGTCATCGGCATTCAGGTCGTGGCTATTGCCATTTCCGAGCGGCAACCCGCGCTGTTCCTGTCGGTCTTGACGGCGGAGCAGGTGAAAGAGTTTGAGGAAATAATGGGCGAACTCAAGCAATACGCTGACCTGTTGCCCAAGCTTAAGGATTCCCCACGCCTGCTGAAAGACCTCGATGAGCGAATCACCCGTCTGGCTCGCGTGCAACTTTCCTCTGTCGGCGGCGGCGATGTCATTCGCCCGGGTCAACTGGTCAGCGACAAATGCGCTGAGCATCTGGTTGGCTTGGCGATTGTGGCCGGCCAACGCAAAGGCAAGTTTGACCTGCTCGAAACGTCCAAGCGCGAATCCTTGATCAACATGGGCCGCGGATTCCTGGGCGACGGGCACTTCAAGACCGCGCTTTCCAGCTCCGACATTCCCTTGCCCGTCGAATACAGCGGCCAGGTAGTTCAGCTCGTGAGTCAATACGGTTCTGCTCGGCGTTATGGCACCGTGTTCCCGGGCATCGGCAAGTTGCCCAAGCTCAAAACCGATCCGGCGTTCACGCTGCTCGCGCAGTCCACTGCCATCACGGAGAAATCCCCGCAAACGGAATGGGTCACTTTCGCCCCGGAAAAGTTTGGTGGCTTGATCCGGCTGCCTTCGGAGTTGGACGAAGACAGCATCATCCCGCTGGGCCAGTTCATCGCCGACTATGCCGCCCGCAACATTGCCCTTGTTGAGGATTTCAATTTCTTCGTTGGTGCCGGCACCAGCACGGGCGCGAACGGCGCCGTGGCGGGGCTGACGTACAGCACGATCGCGAACTCCAAGGTGGTGCAGATGACGTCCACCAAAACGCATTACAGCGACGTGACACTGGCTTACCTGCGCGAGCTGCGCAACGTGCCGGACGCCGCCGCGCTGCGTAACGCGGCGTACTACATGCACCCGTCATTCGAGCAACTGCTCAGCACGTTCAACACTAGCGGCAACAAACCGTGGAACCCTCAAGCTCAAATCCAAGGCAACGGTGCCAACCCGTTCCAAATGGGCAGAACTTTGGATGGCTTCGAAGTTCGCTGGGTTGACGTGATGCCTGCGTACTCAACCAGCGCCAACGTTTCGAAAGTGCCGATCCTGTTCGGGGACTTGAAGTTTCAGTACCTCGCGCCGCGCGGCCCGATCCGTTTCCAGACCTCCGTGGACGCAGCCTTCGAAACTGATGAGGTTTTGGTGAGGGCGCTTGAACGGTTCACAATTGGCTTGATGGCTACGGGTGCCGTGGCCGGCCTCGAAACCGCCGCCTCGTAAGCCAGCGGCAACAAATCACGCGCGATGATCGGAAGTTTCCAGATTGGAAAATTGGCAAAGCGAGTGGGAGCGGTGCTCCATACATCGTCTTTTGTAGCTTTGCCGAGCCGGCTGTTTACCGGCCCAATCTGGGGCTTCCTTCATCATGCGACCCTTTCTAACTTTGGGCGGCGAAACGCGCAGCGGGACCGCGCCCGTGTGCCTGGCTTCGCGCAGGTTGACAGGCACACGCTTCGTCGCCCTTTTCTTCTTCCAGTCCTGCGCATTCCCACAGGATGACCATGCCCCCGCAACCTCAACCTGCGCTTCCGCCCAACGGCTACCCCGCCGCGCAACTGGCCCTTGCCTTGCGCGTCAACAAACGGTCGGTGCTCAAAGCCCTGGCTGACTCGCCCGCCACCGGCACCGCGATCGTACGCGGTAACGCGACGCCGATCTGGACGCTGGCCGGGTTGCCTGCACGCCTGCACGCCGAATTGCTGGTCGAGGCGGCCAAGACTCAAGAAACCGTCGCGCAATACGTGGACGGCCTGGTCAAGCTCGCGGCGCACGGCGTCGCGCCCTGGCAGCCGCCGCTCGCCCTGGCGGAGATCGCCGACGATTGCCTGGCGGATGCTACCAAGCTGCGCGCTGCACTGTTGCCCGCGTTGCAGCGTCACGAATCAAATTTGCTTTCCACTGCCGAGCGCGAACGGCTGGGCCTGGCTGACTATCAAAAAGCCTTTGGCTACACCATCACGGCGCGGCACTGGCGCGGCTTGATTGCACGCACCTTGCAACGCGCTGGCAGTGCGCGCGAATTTCACAAGCTGGAACTCTACCTGCCCAAGAAGCCGAAGCCCAAGTCCAACGCCGCCCGGTTGCTGCCGCATGAGAGTGCGTTTAAAGGGCTGCGAAAAACAATTGAATCGTTCAAGAATCCCGCCGCTCCGACCGCAGCGGAGAAGTCGGCGCTCTGGTCACAGACTTTCGAGTTGACGGCCTGCGCGAGCTCTAAGTCGGAGCGCAAGGTCGTCCGCCGCGAGTTGGTGAGATTTTTGAGCCGCCACGCGCCAGCGCTGGCCGAAAACGCGCACGCCCTGCACGTCAACTTTGAGCGCAAATTCAAAACCTGGAATCAGAAGGGTCGTCTTGCCTGTGCGCTGGAAGATAAACGATTGGCCAAGGCCGCAGGCAAACCGCCGATTGACCCAGACCAGATTGGATTGATAAAATTCACAGCGGCGCGAAGACACGACGGGATGCGCGCCCCTGCTCTCCGAGAGTTGGTTGAGCTGGGCCTGATTACAGACCCTCGAATAAAGGCTTCGCTGGAGAACTCCACCCGCAAATCTTATCTCCTGCCCGCCCTCCGCCAGCAACTTAAGTCCGTTCCCGCAATGCGAATCTGTTTTATCGGCGACCGCGCCGCCAACAAGATGACGCCAGCGATGAGTCTTACCTTCGAGGGCTTGCACTCAATGGACATGTTGTGCGGTGACGACAAAACCGTCGATATTTACGTCCCTGTCCCCGATGGCAAGGGGTGGTACGAGATGATCCGTCCTCAGATGCTCCTGTTTGTTGACGTGAAGTCCATGTTCATAGTCAGCCGGGTGATAATTCCCCGTCCGCAGTACTCAGCTCTGACCGTGTGGGGCGGATACAAGCAAGCGTTCTTAAAATGGGGGTTAACAAAATGGATCCAACGCGAGGGCGGTATCTGGCGGAAGGCCAAGCTCGTTAATACCCTGGCCGCCGTTGGAAGGCGAGAGATGGCGCATTCACAGCCCGAGATTGAGTTTGGCCTCAGCCGGAAGGGCACTCGATTTTTCGGCGAAGTTGATGCTCCTTCCACGGAAATGATGGGTGCCGTTGGGATTGATTTTCGCGAAGTGCGGGCAGCCCGCGGAAAGATAGTTGAGCGAGTGATTGGAGTGTTCTCAGACCTCTGTTCCAGTCTGCCAGGCTATTGCGGCCGGGATGAGCGCGTCGATTGTCCTGAAGCTACGAAGAAAGCAATTGCTCTGGTACGCGCGCGGAAGGCCCGCCCGGAGGAAGTCGGTTTCATGATGTGGACTGAGTTTGTCTCGACGATGGATGCGACGATCTCAAAATACAATTCCACCAAACAGGAAGGCCGGCGGCTCACCCACCCTGATCTTGGGTACCTGTCGCCCGAGGAAGCGTTTGGTCTCTACTGGAATCACGCCGACCCACCCGTAAAATTCGATGCCGACTGCGAGATTCTCCTCTCCCACCCGCCCGTCGAAGCCGTTGTGAAATCACCCAACTTGCGCCGCAAAAACTTTCCGTGCGGCTTCGTTGAGGTACGCGGGAACACCTATTGCGACAAACAAACAGCAGCCCGCATTGGAGAAAAGCTGCTGGCATATCATGACCCAACCCTGCCCGAAACCTGCACTTTCACAGATATGGATGGCAAAAACCCGTTTACTGTTGCCCGGCTGGAATCCGTCAACGGCTGGTTTGCGGATGAGCAGACGCAAGTATCCCTGGCGCAAGCGCGATCCGTTACCGCTGCGCTGAAGGAAGAGTATCGTGCGATGGATGCAAAGTTTTCCGCGGTGTTCCGCCGCAACATGGTGTCCGCTTCAACCCGCGATCTATCGCAACAGATCAAGGAACAAAGCCAGACTGTGAAGGACGAGCAAAAACACCAAGACCGCCTTCGTCAAAGAGCAAGCGCCCTTGGGGTAAGCCTTTCACCGCGGATAAAGCGTAGGGAGCAAGTCGATGATGGTCTGGAATGGGAAGCCCAAATCCGGAAGGAACTTGAACAGGAAACCAAACCGTGAAAATTAAATCATCAATCCTCGCCGATGTGCTTGCCGGACGTGTTGGAGATTACAGCTCCGGACGCACTCTGCTCAACGAAATCAACGGCGACACGCGGTTGGTTGAGGTTCTCTGGTATCTGGAACACCTGTCGCGCGACCATAACAAATTCCTGGAGGCATTGAAGCGCGTCCTGATTGGTGATCCCGATGGTGAATACGACTGTGGTGACAATCATGAGCTGGACAGCACTTTGAAGTATCTCCTCGGGGGCGAAATTAACTATGGCGGCAGAATACCAGCACCGATCCGGACCGGCCTATTCAAATTGATGGCGCACCACGCCGAAACAGCAAAGGCAGCCTTGGCGGACACGAAGGTTTCAAAACTGATTTTCAAAGAACTGGACCTGGCCCTGCGCCATAAGGTGCCGGTGCCGATCATTGGGGATTCGCGGTTCGGAAAAACCAAGGCCGTTTCGGTTTGGTGTGACATGCACCCCGGCCTGGCTCGGGTGGTGACGGTGCCCGATTCAAACCGGGAATGGGATTTTTTAGCCGCGCATGCCGATGCCTTTGGCATTGATTATAGCGCCCGGACAACGCTTCAGCGATTGAAGCGCGCCGTTCAATGGGTTGTAGAGCACAGCGGATTGTTCATCTGTTACGACGAGGCCCACTATCTGGTTCCAGTAAACTACAGCCTTGGCACAGCACCAAAACGGATCAATTGGGTGCGTCATCATGTGATCGACAAGGGAATCGGCTGTGCGTTTTTTGCCACTCCGCAAAGCCTCAACCAAACCCTTGAGAAGTATGCCGCCAAGACGAAATACAACATGGAGCAATGGCTTGGCCGCTTGGCGCCGCCAGTCATTCTGGCGGACTACTACGACCGGGACGAATTGATGGCCGTCGCCAAGGTTCACTTCCCGGAATTCCCAGAGAAGCTTTTGGCCTTGGTTTGCGCCCGCGCCATGCAGTCAGAGGCTTACCTGAAAGGGATGGAGTTTGCCGCCCGTTATGCGTCGGCCCTCGCCCTAGATCGCCGGCACCGGATGCCAACCGTACAAGATGTTGACGAAGCCATCGAGCGGATGATGCCGAGCAAGGCCAAAACGCAGCTCACGGATCGCGCTTCTGCCGACGCTATGCAGCCCTTGGTTCAGTCGCGCCGGGGTTCCTTGCAGGCATCTGAAGCGGCGTTGCAATCACGTTTCACAGAGCCGGAAAAAGCCATTCCGACACCCTTTGCCGGGCGTGAAGCTTCGCCCGATGGCCAGCGCAACCGCGTCGCCGATCTGGACGCCGTGCCTGGTTGATTGAATTTTGTCGGCTGTCGTTTTGCCGACCTTGAAATCCTAAATCCGCACCATCGCCCCGCTGGGCTCAAAAAAAGCCCGGCGACCGGGCGATTCACCACTTAGACTTGCTGTTTGGAAGCGTTTTCGCCCGAATTAACATTTTTGCGCTCGCGGTACAATTCTCCACAATCACCTACCAAGCTGACTGCAACTCGTAATTCAAGACCGACAGGCTGTAAATTGCCGCCGTGTCGCTGCGCAGCACAAGGCGTCCGAGTGTGATGGGCAATGCGCCGTCGGCCTTGATGAGGTTCATTTCCGCCGGGGAAAAATCTCCTTCCGGTCCGATCCACACGCACGCCGTCGTTGGCGCGCGTGTGTGTTCGTCGCGAAATTGTTGGATGAACGCGCGCGGATGACGGCTGTCGCCTTGTAACGACGCGATGAGCGGCAGATCAAATTTCTCCCGGCGCGCCAGATAGTTTTTCAGCGTGACCGGTGGTTCAATCTTCGTCAGCCACGGCGAGCCGCATTGCTTGATGGATTCAATGGCGATCGTTTGCCACTTCGCGCTTTTATCCGCGGCGTCCGACTCATCGAGGTGGGTGACGACGCGTTCCGAAAGGATCGGCACGACGCGCGCCGCGCCCAGTTCGGTGGCTTTTTGGATGATGTAATCCATCGCCTTGGCCTTGGGCACGGCTTGCAGCAGCGTGATTTGACAGGGCAGGGGAGTTGAAGCGTTTTTGTGCAGCACGTCGAGCGTGATGGTGCGCTTGGTTGCTTCTCGCACTTCGCAAATGAGTTCGTGGCCCGCACCATCAAGCACGGTGATGCGTTCGCCGGTTTGGATGCGCAAGACGCGGAGCGCGTGATGCGCTTCGTCGTCGGTCAACGCCAGGGTTGAGTTGCGGCAATGTTCGGGCGGCAGGTAAAAGCGGTGCATGAGATGGTGGAACGCTCGCCCTCACCCTGACCCTCTCCCTCCGCCTTCGCTGCGCTTCGGCGCGACAAGCCGGGGAGAGGGAACAGTCGTTGGCGGTCCCGTGATTCTTGGACGCGCATCCGGCAAACTCAGACTCAGGACATCTCGAAAGACGGCGCAGGATTCCCACTCTCCTGGGGGAGAGGGCTGGGGTGAGGGCGGTTCAAAACACCAGTTCATTTGATTCACCTTCAACACGCCGGGTCGGAGACCGGCGCTCCTAACGAAATAAACTCTTCGCCTTCTCAAAAAAGCCTTTGTTGATCGGGTGGACACTTTCGTCGCACGACTCGGCAAACTCCTGCAGTTTCGCTTTCTGGGTGCTGTTGAGGTGGGTCGGGACTTCCACGCTAATGCGCACATGCATATCCCCGTATCCATAGCCTTGCAGATTCTTCACGCCCTTGCCCCGCAGACGAAAAACGGTGCCCGGTTGCGTGCCAGGCGGAACCTTGATCGTGGTTTTCTCTTTCAGGGTCGGCACCTCAATCTCGGTGCCGAGGGTGGCCTGCACAAAACTTACCGGGACTTCGCACAGCAAGTCATCGCCGTCGCGCTGAAAAATCTCGTGGGCCTTAAGATGCAGGACCACGTAAAGATCACCGGACGGGCCGCCGCGCAAACCCGCCTCGCCATTGCCCGCCGAGCGCAGGCGCGCCCCGGTGTCCACCCCCGCCGGGATGCGGAGCGTGATTTTCGACGCGTGATCCCGCCGGCCAGTGCCGCGGCACGTTTTGCACGGCTTCTCGATCATGCGACCGGCGCCCGCACATTGCGGACACGTCTGCGCGATGCTGAAAATCCCGCGCGAAGTGATGACCTGCCCGCGCCCGTTGCATGTGCCACAGGTGCGGGTCTTCGAGCCGGGTTCGCTGCCGGCGCCCTCGCAACCGTCGCAGCGTTCGGGTTTGGTGACGGAAATTTCCTTTTCGCAGCCCAGCGCTCCTTCCTCAAAGGAAATCTCCAGATCGTACCGCAGGTCGTTGCCGCGCTGCGATTGCGTTGGGTCGGCGCGGCTGCCGCCAAAAAACTCATCGAAGATGCTGCCACCGCCGCCACCGCTGAACACTTCACGGAAAATGTCGAATGGATCGTGAAAACCGCCCGCGCCCGCGCGCCCGGCGCGCGCGCGCGGATCAAAAGCAGCGTGGCCGTATTGATCATAGGCGGCGCGTTTCTGCGCGTCGCTCAGCGCTTCATAAGCCTCGCCGAGTTCCTTGAATTTTTCCTCGGCGGTTTTGTCGCCGGGATTTTTATCCGGGTGATATTTGACCGCGAGTTTGCGGTAGGCCTTTTTGATTTCGTCCGGGTCGGCTTCGCGGGCAACGCCGAGGACTTCGTAGTAATCGCGTTTAGCCATGCGAATTAAAAATTAGAAATGCAAAATGAAAAATGGCGAACGGCCGGCCGGCCGCAGTCCCTTGATTCTGAATTGGTCATGTTGCATTCGCCGCTGGCGCTTTGGCTACGATGACCGTGGCGGGGCGGAGCAAACGGTCGCGCAGCTTGTAGCCCTTGCGAAGCTGTTGCAGCACCTGGCCCTCGGCGACTTCGCTCGACTCCTGTTGCGAAACGGCTTCGTGCAGGTTCGGATCAAATAACTGGTCAGTGGCAATCAGTTCCTCCAGGCCGGCGTCGGCCAATGCCTGCCGCAGTTGCGAATGAATCATCGTCACGCCCTCCGCCAACGACTGCAAGCCGTCGGCGGAACTCGATTGCGTAGCGGCGAGGGCCATCTCGAAATTATCCAGCACTGGAATGAGCTTTTGCATCAAACTTTCGTTGGCGAACTTGATCGCGTCCTGCCGTTCGCGGGCGGCGCGCTTCTTGAAATTATCGAAGTCCGCGGTGGTGCGGAGCAGACGTTCCCAGTTTTCGTCCGCCTTCGCCGCGCGGGTTTTCAACTCTTCAAGTTGTTCAGGGGCGACGTTGCCCGGCGCGATGAGGGCGGGCAAATTCGTGTCGCCGCCGCCCACGGCAGGTTCCGGAACGGCAACGGGTGGAATGGATGGCTCGGACTTCTTCATGCGTGACAAACTGCTTTTTACAAATTCAATCAAGGAGGCGGAGCTTAGAACATTAACCCGGCACCGGCAACAGGGATTGTCCGCCGCGTCGGTTGATTTTACAACGAGGCCGTCCGCCAATGCCCATCACAAGGGATGCAAATTCACGATGCCTGGGCGGCTTCCGGCAAGCGGGCCACGGCGGGGGCTTCGCGGAACTGGGCTTTCACCCGGGCCAGCGTGTTCTCCACGGTCAGGCCATATTTGCGGCGGAGTTCGTCCTGCGTGGTGGCGTGTTCGATGAAGCGATCCGGCCAACCGATGCGCACAACGGGCGTGGTGATGCCTTGGTCGCCAAAACATTCCAGCACCGCCGAGCCGTAGCCGCCCATCAAGGCGTGGTCTTCGAGCGTGACGACCACGTCGGCGGCCCGGCCAAAAAATTCGTGCGTGCCGGCGTCAATCGGCTTGGTGAAGCGCGGGTTGATGACGGCGACGTCGTAGCCCTCGGCCGTGAGTTGCCCCGCGGCCTGGCGCGCGATGGAATTCAGGTTTCCCAGACCGAACAACGCGACCTTGGGTTTGCCATTGCTGGCGAAGTGATGTTGCACTTCGGCCTTGCCGATTTCGAGCAACTGGGGTTGATCCTTGATCGGCACGCCCTCCGCCGCCCCGCGCGGGTAGCGGATGAACGTGGGATGATTCTGATGCGTGGCGGTGAACATCATGTCCTGCAATTCGTCCTCGTCCTTCGGCGCCATGGCGATGACGTTGGGGAGGCAGCGGAGGTACGAGATGTCGAACAAGCCATGATGCGTGGGGCCGTCGTTGGCGGACAGGCCGGCGCGATCCATGCAGAAAATCACCGGCAAATCCTGCAGGCAAACGTCGTGATGGATGCAATCGTAGGCGCGCTGGAGGAACGTGGAATAAATGGCGACCACCGGATGATAGCCCATCGTCGCCATGCCGGCGGCAAAAATCACGCCGTGCTCCTCGGCAATGCCCACGTCAATGTACCGTTCCGGCATCGCCTTCTCCAAATGCTTCAAGCCCGTGCCGCTGGGCATCGCGGCGGTGATGCCGACGATGTTGTTGTTCTGCCGGCAAAGCTTCACCATCGTCTGACCGAACACGTCCTGATAATTCGGCGGGGTGCCGGGCTTGACCGCGGGCGTTTCGCCGGTCTTCACGTCGTAGGGTCCGAGACCGTGAAACTTTTCCGGCTGCTTGAGCGCGGCTTCGAAACCCTTGCCCTTTTGCGTGAGGATGTGAATGACGATCGGATGATCGCAGGTCTTGGCAAACTCCAGCGTGGAGATGAGCAGGGGCAGGTTGTGGCCGTCAATCGGGCCCAGATAACGCATGCCCATTTCCTCAAAGAGAATCGCGCTGCCGAAACCGCCGCGCCCGTCGGCTTCGGGCGACATCGGCTTCTGGCGCAAACTGGCTTGCGAGAGCGCGCCTTTGAACCCTTCCTCCGCCTTGTGGGCGAGCTTCAACGCGAGGTCGCCCTTGGGCAGGCGCTTCAGGAAATTTTCAAACTCGCGCGCCAGTTTGTTGTAGGACGGATTCGTGATGAGCTTGTTGAGGTAGCCCGAAATCGCGCCAACGTTCTTGGCGATGCTCCACTCGTTGTCGTTGAGGATGCCGATGAACTTCTTGGTCGTGTGGGAAATATTGTTGAGCGCCTCGAACGAAATGCCGTTGGTCAACGCGGCGTCGCCGAAGATGCAGACGACGTTTTCATCCGTGCCCCGTTTGTCGCGGGCCGCCGCCATGCCGAGCGCGGCCGACAGCGCCGTGCCCGCGTGCCCCGCGCCAAAACAATCGTGCGGACTCTCGGTGCGCAAAGCGAAACCGTTGAGGCCGTCGGTCTGACGGATGGTATGAAAGCGATCCTTGCGGCCCGTGAGAATTTTATGGACGTAAACCTGATGGCTCACATCCCAGACGAACTTGTCCTTGGGCGTGGTGAAAACGTAGTGCAGCGCGATGCTCAGTTCCACGACGCCGAGGTTCGGGCCGAGATGGCCGCCGCTCTTGGCGAGGCCGTTGATGAGTTCCTGCCGGATCTCGCCCGCCAGCGTTTCCAACTGCGGCGGCGTGAGTTTTTTTACATGCGCCGGTCCATCCACCATGTCCAAGTATCGGTTCATAATCATTCGTCTGCCAACTCCGCCGCCAGCGGCTTTAATTTTAATTCGCCGCCCGCCGTCTTTTCCAACTGCTGAATCTTCAGTTCCGCCTCGGCCAGCTTGTCCTGGCAAATCTTCGTCAGCTTCACGCCCTCTTCGTAGCGGGCCAGCAAAGTTTCCAGCGGCAAATCGCCGGATTCCATCGC
>CAYHFK010000039.1:0-16407 GCA_964355895.1 uncultured Bifidobacterium sp.
TACCTCGCGCTCATGGATTATCTCGTGAACGCGCTGGCGAAGGCGCTGGCGGAAAAGGAGTGAACACCCAACATCGAACAACCAACGTCCAACATCCAATGAGCTTCCGGCGTGCGGAGTATTGGATGTTCGAAGTCCGCGGTTGGTTGTCCGATGTTTCCCATAAAATATGAACATTGAACCGACTGACGCAATGACATGGGCGGAAATCATGTCCGTAATGAAATGGCCGCTGGTGGCGTGCCTGTTGTTGCCGGGCATCCTGGTTTACTACGGCCTGCACATCATCCGGCGCGAGGTGATCTTCGTGGACCTGGCACTCGCGCAGGTGGCCACGCTCGGCACGTGTGTCTGCCTCTACCTGGGGCACGAAGTGGCCGATCCGCACAATTATTTCTGGTCGCTCGGTTTCACGCTGGTGGGCGCGTTGGTGTTCACGTTCACGCGCTCGTCGCGTCGCGCGCGGGTGCCGCAGGAGGCGCTCATTGGGATCACTTACGTGGTGGCGGCGGCGGCGGGGATTCTCTTGTTAAGCAAAAGCCCGCACGGCAAGGAAGAATTGCAGCGCACACTCGTCGGCGATTTGCTCACGGTGACGCCGGTGGAGATCGGAAAAACCGCCGCGCTCTACGCGGTCATTGCCCTCGTGCATTTTATTTTCCGGAAACAATTCATCCGGCTGTCGTTCGACCACGACCACGCGGAGCAGGGCGGGCTCAACGTGCGGTTTTGGGACTTTCTCTTCTACGCGCTGTTCGGTTTGATCGTGACGAGCTTCGTGCAAGTGGGTGGCGTGCTGATGGTGTTCTCCTATCTCATCGTGCCAGCGGCGTGCGGGACGTATCTGGCGGCCTCCCTGCCAGCGCGGCTCGCCATCGGCTGGTGCGTGGCGACTTTGGCGAGCGTGGGCGGACTTTACGCGTCGTTCAAACTCGACGTGCCGACGGGCGCGGCGATTGTTTGTGTGCTGGGCGTGACCTTGTTGCTGGCCGTAATCGCGCAAAAGTTCCGGCGGGCGTGATGGAGGAGCGTCGAGTCGAGCCGAGACTGTGCCCGGCGCTCCAGTGCCAATTTTCAGTGCCCGCAGGAGCAGGCATATTCGGCGCGCTTGCACTCGCCGCAAGTGGCGAGGTCGAGCTTGAACCGGAAATTTTGCGGCTTGGCCGCGGCGGTTTGCTTGAATTGCACCACCAAGTTGTAGCCGGCGCCCTCGGGCAGCTTCGTCTTGCTGACGAGTGCGTCACCCGTCTTCTCGAACTCCAACTTTGCTTTCCCGTCTTTGGCGTCGGCCTGGACCGTCACGCTCTGCGTGGTGACAGCGACGGGTTTCATCTCGTCGTTGTAGAAGTTGATGGTGACGCGGCGATCTTTCTCGACGACGAACTCGGCGTGCGGCTCGGTCTTCTCGAGAAGTTTCCCGCCTTTCGGTGTCGCGAGGTGTTTGTGGTCATGCTTGTCCTCGGCGACCGCCGGGAGGGCGAGGCTGGCGCACAGGGCGACGGCGAGGGTGAGGATGCGGAGGTTTGTTTTCATCTGTTCTTGGTTATGCGGTGGGTGCGGGTGCGGCGTCGGGGGAAGGCCCGCCTTCACCAGAAGGCGTTTCCACCGGCGCGTCGTCCGCTGGTTTCGGTTTGCGTTCCAGCCACTCGTAGAGCGTCGGGAGCAAAACGAGCGTGAGGAAAGTCGAACTCAGAATCCCGCCGATGACGACGGTCGCGAGCGGACGTTGCACTTCCGCGCCCGCGCCGCTGGCAATGGCCATCGGTACAAAGCCGAGCGACGCGACCAGCGCGGTCATCAGCACCGGACGCAGGCGGGTCATTGCGCCTTCGCGGACGCAAGTCGCCACGTCGCGGCCTTGTTCGCGGAGCAGATTGAAGTAGGAAATCAGCATCAGGCCGTTCAGCACGGCCACGCCGGAGAGCGCGATGAAGCCGACGCCCGCCGAGATGCTGAAGGGCAGGTCGCGCAGCCAGAGCGCAAAGATGCCGCCCGTCACCGCCAGCGGGATGCCCGTATAAACGAGCAGGGTTTGCCGCAAGCTGCCGAGCGCCATGAACACGAGCACGAAGATGAGTCCGAGCGCGACCGGCACAACGATGGCGAGTCGCGCGCGGGCTTCCTGCAAGTTCTTGAACTGTCCGCCGAACTCGATGCTGTATCCATCTGGCAATTTGATTTGTTCGGCGACTTTCTTTTGCGCTTCGAGGACGAAGCTTTCCACGTCGCGCCCGCGCAGGTTGATCATGATGGCGGCGCGGCGCTGGCTGTATTCACGCGAGATGGCGGCGACTTGTTCCACCACTTTGAAGTCGGCGACCTGGCCGAGCGTGAGCAACCCGCCGTCGTCCACGCGCACGGGCAGGCGCTTGAGGTCGTCAATGCGCGCGCGCAACTCCTCGTTCAAGCGAACCACGATGTCGAAGCGGCGATTGCCTTCGATGAGCTTGCCCACTTCCTGTCCGGCCAGCGCCGTGCCGACGACGCGGTTCAACTCGGCGGCGTGCAGGTTGTATTTGCTCATCGCCTCGCGCTGGGGAACGATTTCCAGCAAGGGCGATTTGCCGAGCGCATCAAACTCCACGTCCGCCGCGCCGGGAATCTTTTCCAGAATCGCGCGCGCCTCACTCGCCATCTGTTCGATGACCTTGAAGTCCTCGCCGAAAACTTTCACCGCGATGTCGGCGCGTGTGCCTTCGAGGATTTCGTTGAAGCGCATCTCAATGGGCTGGCTGAACAAGTGGCCTTCGCCCGGGACGTGCTTGCCGAGTTCCTCGGTCATCAACGCGGCCAGCGCTTCCTTGGTGACGGGTTGGCCGTCCACTTTGCGCCACTGGCCGGGCGGCTTGAGCATGAGGTAAGTATCGGCCACGTTCACGCCCATCGGGTCGGTGGCGACCTCCGCCGTGCCAATGCGGCTGAACGTGTACGTGACTTCGGGAAACCTCTCCAAGAGCAGCTTCTCGCCGCGTTTCTGCATTTCAACGCTGGCGTCGAGGCCGATGCTCGTGGTCCGAATCATGTGCGTGGCGAACGAACCTTCATCCAATTGCGGGACGAACTCCGCGCCCAGCCGGCTAAAAACCAGCGCCGCCAGTGCGAGCAGCGCCAGCGCCGCGCCGGTGACGGGCCAGCGCGCCCGGAACGAGAAGTTGAGCAAGGGCGAATAGACTTTCTTCGCCAGGTTCACCAGGAACGAATCCTTCTCGCTGAGGTTGCCGCCGAGCAGATACGAACACAGCGCGGGCATGAGCGTGAGCGCCAGGGCCAGCGCGCCGACCAGCGCGAAGATGACCGTCATGGCCATCGGCTTGAACATCTTCCCCTCGATGCCGGTGAGCGCGAGGATTGGAAAATAGACCACGGTGATGATGATGACGCCGAAGAACATCGGGCTGGCGACTTCCTTCGCAGCCACGAGCACTTCGTGCGCGCGTTCCGTGGCGGTGAGGCGGCGCTTGAGCTTGTGCTGTTTCTCCGCGAGATGGCGGATGATGTTCTCCACCATCACGACCGCGCCATCAATGATGAGGCCAAAATCAATCGCGCCGAGGCTCATCAGATTGCCGGAGACGTGCCCCTGCACCATGCCCGTCATCGCCATGAGCAGCGACAACGGGATGGCAAGCGCGACGATGAGCGCCGCGCGCCAGTTGCCGAGCATGACGAGCAACACGACCACAACGAGAATCGCGCCCTCGAACAAACTTGTTTCGACGGTGCGAATCGTCCGGTCCACGAGAACCGTGCGGTCATAGACGGGGATGATTTGCACGCCCGCGGGAAGCTTCGTCTGAATCTCCTTGAGCTTCGCGTCCACCGCCTTGGCGACCAGGCGGCTGTTTTCACCGGCCAGCATGAGCGACACGCCCAGCACACATTCTTCGCCGTTGTAGGTGGCCGCACCGGTGCGGACGGCCTTGCCGATGCCCACGTCCGCCACGTCTTTGACGCGGAGCGCCGTGGCCCGCGAGCCAAACTTGAGTGGCAGCCGCTCGATGTCCTCAACCGTCTGCACGCGGCCCGCCGCGCGCACGGCGAGTTGCTCGCCGCCGAGTTGAATCAGGCCGCCGCCCGCGTTCTCGACATTCTCGCCAATCGCTGCGGCGACTTCGCTGAAGGACATGCCGACGCTCTTAAGCTTGTCGGGATTGGGTTGAATGACGATCTGCTTCTCGTAGCCGCCTTGCGCGTTGACCTCGGCCACGCCGGGCGTCGAGCGGAGGCGCGGCTTGACGATGTAATCGTGAAGGAGCTTCAACTCCATCAACTGCGCGTCGCGTGTCGCGGGCTTGTTCGTCGCGCCGGGTGCGTATTCGACGACGTAGTAATAAATTTCGCCGAGGCCGGTGCTGATGGGCGCGAGTTTGGGCGTGAGGCCGGGCGGGAGCGCGTCCATCACGGTTTGCAGTCGTTCGCTGACCAACTGGCGCGAGCGGTAAAGATCCGTGCCCTCCTCGAAGACGAGGGTGACTTGCGACAGGCCGAACTTGGAGAGCGAGCGCAGTTCGGTCAGCCCCGGCACGCCAGACATTTCGTTCTCGATGGGAAAGGTGACGAGCTTTTCGATTTCCTCCGGCGCGAGCGCGCGGACGGCGGTGTTGATTTGCACCTGGACGTTGGTGATGTCCGGCACGGCGTCAATCGGCAACCGCAGCGCGGAATAGACGCCGATGCCGATGAGGACGAGCGTAGCCAGCAGCACGAACACGCGCTGGCGGATGGAGAATTCGAGGAGGCGGTTAAGCATAAGCAGAGGTCAGAGGGCAGTAGTCAGAGGACGGAGCGCAGCGGTCAAGGGTCTTACAGACCGCTGGCTACTGACCGCCGACCTCTGTAATCTGTGGGCATGCAAATCAGATCGGCAAAGGAATTGGTCGCGTACCAGAAAGGTTACGAACTCGCTATGCGAGTGTTCCGCTTGAGCAAGGCGTTCCCGGCAGAAGAACGGTTTGCGCTGACAAGTCAGATTCGCCGCGCGTCGCGGTCGGTTTGCCTCAATCTTCGCGAGGCGTGGGCGAAGCGCCGCTATGAGGCGCACTTCGTTTCCAAGCTGACCGATTGTGACGGTGAAAATGCGGAAACCGACTCGTGTCTCGATTTCGCCCTCGACTGCGGCTATCTCACCGAGGCCGAACATGGCGAGTTGACCGCCCTCAGCGCCGAAGTCGGCAAACTGCTCGGCTCGATGCTGCTTCATCCTGAAAAGTGGCTGCTTTCTCATGCTTGAAATTGCTTTTTTGTGTCCGTCCTGATTTCTGACTTCTGATCTCTGTCCTCTGCCCTCTGCCCCATTAGTGGGCGTGTCCGCCGCCCTTGGTGGCGCGAAGTTCAATGAGCCAGAGCGTTTCAACCGGTTTAGTCACGACGGCGTCGCCCGCGAACAAACCGTCGGTGATTTCCAGCCAGTCGCCCGATTCCGCGCCGACTTTGACCGCCGTGCGGAAATAGGCGTCGCCGTTGACGGCATAAACAAATGGGCCTTCCGACGTGCGAAGCAAAGCCGACTTGGGAATAACCGCCACCGCGTCCTCCCGCGGCAAGGTGACGACGGCGGAAAGGAATTCGCCGGGCTTCAACTTGTCGGTCGCGTTGGTGGCGCCAACGATGACTTCGGATTCACCGAGGGCGAGCGCCTTCTCAACCGCCAGCACGACGCCGGCCAGCGCCTCATTGGCGCGCGTTTGAATTTGAACCGGCTGGCCCGCGCGGAGGACCGCCGCCTTGTCCAGCGGCAGAAACCCCGAGCCGTGAACGTCGCAGCCCGTGTGGTCGTCCGCCTGGATCGCGTGGTGATGTTTCTCGCCGAAAACCTGCACGTTGAAACGGATTTCCGCCGGGAGCTTTTGTTCGGTCACGTCCGTGACTTCGACGCCGAGAATCTTCCGCGTTTCTTCGGTCAGGATGACGCCTTTGCCGGCCTTGAAAGCCGCGCCGGATGGCGATTCTGCTTCGGGGCCGGGCGCATCGCCTTTGTCCCCGGCTTTTTCCGCGCCGTGATCGTGGCCGTTGCCCTCCTGCTGGCCGCAGCCTGCCAGCGCGAGCGTCAACATCACTGTAGCAGCCGACGTGAGGAGGCTCTGACGTCGCTTCACCACTCGCAGCCATGAATTTTTATCGAGCCTCCTTAGAGTCTGTTTGAAAAGTGCTGCAACCGAATATCCTCCTCGTTCTCGTCGTCGTCCTCGTCCTCGAAACCGGCGCAAAATCGAGGACGAGGACGAGAACGACGACGAGGAGGATGGGCAAAGTTGAATTTTCAAACAGGCTCTTACGTCGGCTGCTACGAGAGAAGGTTTCATTTCTCCTCCGCGGTGGCACTCGTGTGCGCCAACGGTCGCGGCAGGCCGGTGAGCAGTTCGAGTTGGGCGGCGGCGGCGAGCGCCTCCTTTTTCGTGTCGAGCAACCCTTCCACCGCGTCGAGGTATTGCTTCTGCAACTCGACGTAGATGGAAATGGGAACGGCGCCGAGGCGATAATGGCGGTCGGCCAGTTCGGCGGCTTCCTTGAAATGTTGCACCGAGTCGGGCCGCCACTTGGCCATCTCTCGCAGTTTGGTTTCGTAAGTCAGCGCGGCGGCCAGCACCTGCCGCTGAACTTCGCGTTCGGTGACGTTGAGCGACACTTCCGCCTGCACCTGCCGCGCCTTCGCCGCTTCGATGTTTCCGCTGTTGCGATTCCACAAGGGCAAGGGCAACGACACGCCGACGCCGATGATGCGCTCGCGGTCGCCGGCGTTTTCCTCGGAATAACTCGGCCCGATGGCAATGGCCGGGTACCGTTCGTTCTTCGCCAGGTCCACGCGGAAGCCTTGCTGCGCGAGTTCCACGGCGCGCAGGCGCAACGCGAAATTGTTCGTGCGGGCCCGGGCGGTGAGCCATTGCCTTTCTTCCGACGGGCGAAACGCGAGCTGTGCCTGTCGAATGGCGAGGCGCGTATCCGGCGCGACGCCGCGAAGCTGGTTCAATTCGAGCAACGCCGACTGCGTCACGAGCAACGCATCACTCGCCTTGCGTTGCGCGTTCAACTCCGTCGCCTCAATCACGCGGGTTTCGAGCAGCGGCGTCAGCCCTGCGGGGTCGCGCTGCACCAGCACTTCGCGCAACGCTTTGAAGCGTTCCGCGACTTCGCCCGCCGCTGCCGCCTTCTCCTGTGCGGCGAACAGTCCATAGCCCAGGGTGCGGACGCGCGCGGCCAGCGCGAGTTTGAATCGTTCGTAGCCAAGCTCGGCCAGTTCAATGTCGCGGTTGGCGATGGCCTTGCGCAGTCCCAGCCGGCCCGGCCACTCGAACGGTTGCACGACCGACACGGACCATGCCACGCCTTCGGCGGAAAGCCCGCCACTCGCCACGCGCTTCTGTCCTACGCCGCCGCTCAGTTCGGGATTGCCCAGCGTCCCGGCGGTCTTGCGCCCGGCGCGCGCCGCTGCGAGTTCCGCTTCGTAGAATTTGAGTTCGGGATTCTTTTCGAGCGCCTCGGCCACAAGCGCGTCCAGCGACAGGCTGGACGTTACGGGCGGCGAATTTATTTCCTGACTTTTCGCGGTCAGCGTCATCGTGCTGGCCAGCGCCGCGGTCAGGAGGAGCGGCAAAGCAAAGTTCAATCGTTTCATAAGCAATCAGACCAAAAAGGTTCAAACCAACCGGTGAATTACATCTGCGATGCGTGAGCACACCGCGACCGTCAGAGAGAGAGGTCCGCGAAGGGACGATCAGGAAACGAACGAAGGAGCGCGCGGTGGAGCGGCGGCGCGGTGAGAAAATTGCCAGACTTTGGGAAGTTCCGGCGGGGCGGAATCGAAAACAATGCAGCCAGCAGTCGCGGGTTGTGCCGCTTCCAACAAACCTGCTGTCAGGAATGGAGACGCGGCCAGCGGCGGCGTGGGCACCACTTGGCGGCCATCTTCGGTCTTGTAAAACCCGGATTCGACGGACGCGCAACTATCCGTTTCACAGTCGTTCTCCTGATGTGGCGCGGCGGCGGCTTCGTCCGCGCAGGCCAGAAACTCAAGGCCGGGCATGTGCTCCAGACTGCAATGACTCGTGACCAGCGGCCAGAGGGCCACCAGCAGCAGCGTCAGCAATATCCGGAGCGACTTCACGGGAGTTAAGATGCTCATCAGCAGGAAATGTTCAATGCTAATGTTGTGCCAGCCCGGAAATTTCCCACGCAGCCCAAGAGGTTGACTGCCCGGAGTGTCGTTTTCCTGGCGGCTTTCGGCGGGCGGCCGCGCCAAGCTTGCGGTTAGCGCGCGCCGTGGAGTCACTTCAACGGCGAAGAAAGTTTCCAAGCGCCGCGCAACCGGTTCCGACTGGACGGCAACCGGCGTTCCCTCAATCATGGACGCGGGCATGAATTCCACGATTGGATTGCTGATCGCCTACTGTGCGTTTGTATTGGTTGCCTCTTTGGCGGGGGGCTGGTTGCCCATGCTCGTGCGGCTGACGCACACGCGGCTGCAAACCGCCATCAGCTTCGTCGCCGGCCTCATGCTGGGCATGGCGCTGTTGCATCTGATCCCGCACGCCATCGAGCAATCCCATTCCGTTGATCGCACGGTGGCGTGGGCGCTCGCCGGTTTTCTTGTGATGTTTTTTTTGCAACGGTTCTTCCACTTTCATCATCACGATTTACCCGAGGACGATCCCGAAGACTGCTGCCACGACCATCCCGAGCCGCACAACCACGACCACTCACACACGCTGGCGGAAAAGTCCGCGCGGCAACTCTCGTGGGCGGGCACGGCGCTCGGCTTGTCGCTGCACTCGCTGCTCGACGGCCTGGCCCTGGCGGCGGCGGTCATGGCCGAGGCCCACGGCCACCGTGGGTTGGCGGGCGTGGGCACGGCGCTGGTGGTGATCCTGCACAAACCGTTTGATGCGATGGCGATTACCACCCTGATGACCGCGAGCGGCAAATCCCGCTTGTCCCGGCAGTTGTTGAACGCCTTGTTCGCGCTGGCCACGCCGCTTGGGGCGATTTTATTTTGCCTCGGCGCGAATCATCTGGCGGAAGCGCACGCGGCGTTGCTCGGCGGCGCGCTCGCGTTTTGCGCCGGCAACTTTCTGTGCATCGCGTGCAGCGATCTGCTGCCGGAACTCCAATTTCATTCGCACGATCGTTTCAAACTTTCCGTCGCCTTGCTCGCGGGTCTGGCGGTGGCTATCCTTATCGGCAGTTTCGAAACCACCGGTCACGAAAGTCACGACCCCGAGCCGGTTTCGCCCCTGACCCACCCAACGCAGTAACCGTTGGTTGGGGCGGCGGACGGGTTGCTTCCACCACCTTACGCTGACCATTAAACCGGTTTAACCAGCGGCATCGCCTAAAAAAATTCAAAAAAGCCTTGTGAATTATTTCACAGCGAGGCAATCTTCGCGTCCTTTCGCTGCCCGGTTCGGCTAGATACGCCGGACTGCTGGCGCGACAAGGTTTCAGAATTTCAATGCGATTGCTTAAAATCATATTGGCGTTGGTTTTGTTCGTTGCGCTGCCGGCAATGCTGGTTCAGGCGGCGACGGCGACAACGACTTCAGCGGAGCAGGACGTGCATGCCGTGGTTGCAGACGCAGAACACGCCGCAGGGGTGGCTACCAAGGATGTCGAGCACGCAGCGGCGCACGCGGAACATAGCGAAGGTCTTCCCGCAGCGGCTCCCCATATCCAGGTCGGGCCTTTTAGCGTTACCAACTCCATGATCATGACTTGGATTGTTGCGCTGGGCATCATCGTTTTCGCTCAAATCGCGACGCGAAACATCAAGGCCGTGCCGCAGGGGGCGCAAAATTTTTGGGAGTGGTTGGTGGAGGGCTTGTATGGTTTTCTGGAGGACATCATTGGCCACGACCTGGTCAAAAAGACCTTTTGGTTCTTCGCTACGATTTTCATCTTCATTCTGGCCACAAACTGGGCCGGTCTGGTTCCCGGGGTCGGCACGGTTGGTTGGGGCACCCCGGATGAGACTGGCGCGTTGCACCATATTTCCCGCCCGCTATTGCGCGGGGTGAACGCCGACCTGAACATGACGCTGGCGATGGCGATGATCTTCTTTGTTTGCTGGACGGTGTGGGCGCTGCAGGCCAATGGGCCGGGTGGTTTCATCCTTCACCTGTTCGGACCGAAAGGCGATACGACGGGCGCTCTAAGAATTCTGATGATTTTGGTGTTTATCGTAGTTGGTCTGCTGGAAGTGGTTTCCATTTTGTTCCGCCCGGTGTCATTGAGCTTCCGTCTTTACGGCAACATTTTCGCCGGTGAAAACATGCTGGAAACGATGGCGACAATGGGTGGGCCACTTTTTGGCTGGCTGATCGCGTTGCCGTTTTACGCGATGGAACTTTTGGTCGGTATCGTTCAAGCGCTGGTGTTCATGTTGTTAACGGCGGTCTTCACGCTGCTGATTTGCACGCACGAAGAAGGGCAAGAACACGCGCATCATTAAACAATTTCGCTGCCTTGACCGTGTTCAATCGTGGGAGGCGGCGGGAAAAAACGAAAGGTAATCAAATGACTGGTAGCATTCACATTGGTCTCGCCTGTTTGGGCGCGGCTCTCGGCGTCGGTCTCATCGGCATGAAGGCTTCGGAAGCGGTCGGGCGTAATCCCGGCGCGGCCACGAAGATTCTCGTTCAGGCCATTCTGAGTACCGCGTTCGCGGAAGGCATCGTGTTTTTTGCCATTTTCTTGGCGAAAAAGAGCGTGCACTTCTGAAAACTCTCTGGCGCAGAACATCTGCGCCAGACACTTTTGCACTAAGAGATTATGGATATTCAAATCATGCTGGCAGCCGCAGAGGGCGGAGGCTTGGTGGATACGGCCAGAGGTATTGGCGAACAGTTCGGTTTCAACTGGCCACTCTTCATCTCGCAGGTCATCAGCTTTTGCATTGTGGCTTTCGCGCTGCATCGTTTCGCCTACAAGCCGATTCTGAAGGTGCTCGAAGAGCGCCGCGAGACCATCGCGGAGAGCCTGGCCAATGCGGAGAAGATCAAGGCGGAGCTTGCCAACGCGCAGGTCAAGGCCCAGGAAATTCTGACGCAAGCGGGCGCGCAGGGGAACAAGATGATTGAAGAAGCCCGGCAGTCGGCGGCCAAGATTTTGGAACAGGAATCGCAAAAGGCCATTGCCACGGCCAATGACATCATCGCCAAGGCGCGGCAGGCGAGTGAGGCGGAACTTGTTCGCATGAAGGCGGAGTTACGCAAGGAAGTCGGCCGCTTGGTCGTGAGCACGACGGCGAAGGTCACGGGCAAAATTTTGACGGCGGACGATCAAGGTCGTCTGGCGGACGAGACGAACCGGCAGTTGGCCGTCAACTAATCGGGTCGCGGAATGAAGATCACCAAACAAGCCCGGCGCGACGCGAAGCAGTTGTTCAACACCTGCAAGGTCGGCGGTCTCATGGACGAGACGCGCGTGCGCCAGGTGGTCGGCGCGGTCATTGAGCAGAAGCCGCGGGGTTACGTTGGGATTTTGTCGCACTTTCAGCGGCTCGTGAAGCTGGACATCGAGCGTCGCTCGGCACATGTCGAGAGCGCGGTGGCGACGAGCGAAGCTTTGCAGCAGTCGGTTAAGGCGAATCTGGCGCTGCGCTACGGTCCCGGCCTGGACGTGAGTTTCGCGGTGAACCCGGCGTTGATCGGCGGGCTGCGGGTGAAGGTAGGCAGCGATGTGTTTGACGGCAGCGTTCGCGCGCGGTTGAACGAGTTGGAAGCGAGTTTTTGATCGGCAAACGGAATTCAAATTTTGATATGAGCAATCTATTGCAAGAAATCGAAGCGCAAATCAGCGGCGTGAAGACGTCGGTGACCAGGCAAAATGTCGGCACGGTTCGCGAATGTTCCGACGGCGTGGCCAAGATCGAGGGCCTGACCGACTGCATGGCCAACGAAATGTTGGACTTCGGCAACGGCGTGATCGGCCTCGCGCTCAACCTCGAAGAAACCGAAGTCGGCGCGATCATCCTCGGCGATTACCTCGGCGTCCACGAAGGCTCGGAGGTCAAGACCACGGGCAAGCTGCTCTCCGTGCCGGTGGGCAAAGGCTTGCTCGGGCGCGTCGTTGATTGCCTCGGCCGCCCGGTGGACGGCAAAGGACCGATCAAGCAGGACGCGTTTTATCCGGTGGAAAAAATTGCGCCCGGCATCATCAAGCGCAAGTCCGTCAGCCAGCCGGTGCAGACGGGCATCATGGCGATTGACGCGATGATTCCGATTGGTCGCGGTCAACGCGAACTCATCATCGGTGACCGTTCGACGGGCAAGACGACCATCGGCGTGGACACGATGATCAATCAGGCGCGCATGAACAAAGTCGGTCGCGCGTCCGGCGACAAGACTTTCCGTCCGGTCTATAACATTTACGTCGCCATTGGTCAGAAACAGTCGAACGTCGCGCGGGTCATTGCGGAGCTGGAAAAAGCCGGTGCGCTCGAAGACACGATTGTCGTGGTCGCTGCCGCTTCCGATTCCGCCGCGAATCAATATCTCGCTCCGTTTGCCGGCGCTTCCATGGGTGAATGGTTCATGGATAACGGCATGGATGCGCTGATCATTTTTGATGATCTCTCGAAGCAGGCGGTGGCTTATCGCCAGGTTTCGCTCGTGTTGAAGCGCCCGTCCGGTCGCGAAGCCTATCCCGGTGACGTGTTTTATCTGCACAGCCGCCTGCTGGAACGCTCGGCTCGTGTTTCTGAGCGGTATGGCAACGGCTCGCTCACCGCGCTCCCGATTATCGAGACGCAGGCGGGCGACGTTTCGGCCTACATTCCGACGAACGTGATCTCGATCACGGACGGTCAGATTTATCTGGAAACGGATTTGTTCTATCAAGGCGTGCGACCCGCTGTTTCCGTCGGCCTCTCCGTGAGCCGCGTTGGTTCAGCCGCGCAGATCAAGGCGATGAAGCAGGTTGCCGGTCGGATCAAAGGTGACCTGGCTCAGTATCGCGAGCTGGCGGCGTTCGCGCAGTTCGGTTCGGACCTTGATGCGAAGACACAGGGCATTCTTGAACGCGGCAAACGCGTCGTCGAAATTTTCAAGCAGCCGCAGTTCAATCCCACGCCGGTAGAAATTCAAGCGGCGGTGCTGTGGGCGGTGCAGAATAATTTCTTTGATGACGTCGCGGTGGACAAGATCAAGGATTTCCAGAACAAGCTCACGGATTTCCTCAACACCCGCAAAGCCGAGTTGCTCACGAAGATTCGCACCGAAAAGGCGATCAACGACGCGCTCGCGGCCGAGTTGAAGGCGGCAGTAACTGAATTCAAGCAGACTTATCTATAATGATTGATAGATGAGTAATCTTGAAGTCACAAATTGTGACTTCAAGATCATAAAATGTGAAACACCAGATATTTATGGCAAACGAGCAAATCACAAACGTAGAAGGGATTGAGTCCTTGATCCTGAACGTTCGTGGTCTGCGCGTCATGCTGGATTCAGACTTGGCGAAAGTTTATGGAGTTGAACTAAAGCATCTGAATCAAGCCGTGCGCCGTAACGCCGAGCGTTTTCCGAAGACGTTTGCTTTTCAACTCGCGTCTCAAGAGGTTGCAAACATGCAACCCGGATACGCCAAGCCGAAGACGCATGGCGGCACGCGCAAGTTGCCCTGGGTTTTCACTGAACATGGCGCATTGCAACTGGCCAGTGTTTTGAACAGCAAAATTGCTGTCGAGGCGAGCATTCGCGTTGTCCAAGTTTTCGTTTCGATGCGCGAGCAACTCGCCGCGCACAAGGAACTCGCCGGGAAGCTCGCCGAGTTGGAGGGCCGCAGCACCGGGCACGACGAGGCGCTCCAGAATTTGTTCGAGGCGATCCGGCAATTGATCGAGCCGCCGCTGCCGGAGAACCGGCGGCAAATCGGTTTTCACCTGCGTGAAACTTCACCGCCCTATCGGGTGAAGCCGCGTTCCCGAAAATAATTTCATGCCCAGTACCCGCGACATCCGCCGACGCATCAAGTCGGTCAAGAACACGGCGCAGATCACGAAGGCCATGCAGATGGTCGCTTCGTCGAAGATGCGCAAGGCGCAGCTCGCGGCGCTCGCGGGGCGTCCTTATGCGCAGTTGATGAACGAAGTGATGGGCAACGTCGCCGCGGACGCCGTGGATTTCACGCATCCGTTGATGGAGAAGCGCCCGGGCAACCGACGCTGTGTGATGCTCGTCAGCACGGACAAGGGTTTGTGCGGGGCGCTCAATTCCAATCTCACGCGCGAAGCGGCGAAGTATGACAAGGACACGACCGTCTTCGTCTGCGCGGGCAAGAAGGGCGCGCAGTTTATCGCCCGCAACAAGCGCAATCTCGCGGCGGAATTCACCTACAAGGACGCGCCGCTGTTCGCGGAAGCGCGCGCGATCTCCAAGTTTGTCCAGGCCCTGTTCCTCAAGGGCGAGGTGGACAGCGTGGAAGTGCTTTATACCAATTTCGTCAGTACGCTCGTGCAGAAGCCGGAGACACAGCCGTTGCTGCCCATCGGGGAATTGAAGGGCGTGCGGGCGGGCTTTCACGGTCACGCGACTTCTGTGGTGCTGGAAAAATCCGGGGTTGAATTTCAGTTCGAGCCGGGCGCGGATACGGTGTTGGGCGCGTTGCTGCCGCACTATTTGAATTTTCAGATTTATCAGATTCTGCTCGAAGCGAAGGCGTCTGAACAAAGCTCGCGCATGGTGGCGATGAAGAACGCGACCGATAACGCGAAGCAGCTCATCAAAGACCTCACGCTCGAATACAACAAGCTGCGGCAGGCAAACATCACCAAGGAACTTTTGGAAATCACCACCGCCCAGATGGCGTTGGGCTAACAGAAATTTATTCCCATGAACAAAGGCAAAATCGTTCAAATCATCGGCCCGGTCGTGGACATCGAGTTCGCGGACAAAATCCCGGCCATCTACAACGCCCTCACCGTCGAGTTCACCTCGCCGGGCGCGGCGGGCAAGACCAAGCTGACGCTCGAAGTGCAGCAGCACCTCGGCGATGGCTGGGTGCGTGCCGTCGCCATGAGTGCCACGGAAGGCCTCAAGCGCGGCATGGAAATCACCGACCAGGGCGGGCCGATCTGTATGCCCGTGGGCGAGGCCGTCATGGGCCGCGTGTTCGACGTGACCGGCAACGCCGTGGACGAACAAGGCCCGGTGAAGGCGGACAAATTTCTGCCCATCCATCGCGCCGCGCCGCCGCTCGTGGATCAATCCACCAGCCCGCAGATTCTCACCACCGGCATCAAGGTCATTGACCTCATCTGCCCGTTTTTGAAGGGCGGCAAGGTCGGCGCGTTCGGCGGCGCCGGCGTCGGCAAGACCGTCGTCATCATGGAACTCATCAACAACATCGCGAAGCTGCACGGCGGTGTCTCGATGTTCGCGGGCGTCGGCGAACGCACCCGCGAAGGCAACGATCTCTACAACGAAATGATCGAAGCCGGCGTCATCAAGGTGCAGAAAGACGCCAAAGGCCATCCGGTTCTCGGCGAAAATGGTTTGCCGAAAATTGAACCCGGCTCGCGCATCGGGCTCGTGTATGGTCAGATGAACGAACCCCCCGGCGCGCGTCTGCGCGTGGCGCTGTCCGCGCTCGCCGTGACCGAGTATTTCCGCGACGAAAAGAATCAGGACGTGCTCCTGTTCGTGGATAACATTTTCCGGTTCTCCCAAGCCGGCTCGGAAGTGTCCGCGCTGCTGGGCCGCACGCCGAGCGCCGTCGGTTACCAGCCGACGCTCGCTGCCGAAATGGGCGATCTCCAGGAACGCATCACCTCCACCAAGAAAGGTTCGATCACGAGCTTCCAGGCTGTTTACGTGCCTGCCGACGACTTGACCGACCCCGCGCCGGCCACAACGTTCGCGCACTTGGATGCGACGATCGTGCTCGAACGCTCCATCGCGGAACTCGGCATTTATCCCGCCGTGGATCCGCTGGCTTCGAGTTCCCGCGCCCTGTCCGCCGATGTCGTGGGTCAGGAACATTACGACGTCGCGCGTGGCGTGCAGAAGATTCTGCAACGCTACAAGGATTTGCAGGACATCATCGCGATTCTGGGCATGGACGAGTTAAACCCGGACGACAAGCTCACCGTGTTGCGCGCCCGCAAGATTCAACGCTTCCTGAGCCAGCCGTTCACCGTGGCGCAGGTTTTCACGGGCATCGAAGGCAAACAGGTGCCCGTGGCCGAAACCGTGCGCGGCTTCAAGGAAATCCTCGAAGGCAAGCACGACGACGTCAACGAAGTGAACTTCTACATGAAGGGCGGCATTGACGAGATCAAAGAAAGTAAATAGTTGGGAAGTTGATAGTTGATAGTCCGAAATCGGAGCTATCAACCAACAACTCTCAACCATCAACTAATTCAAATGGCCACACTGAAACTCGAAATCGTCACGCCCGACGCCAAGGTGTACTCCG
>CAYHFK010000039.1:16507-20320 GCA_964355895.1 uncultured Bifidobacterium sp.
CAAATGGCCACACTGAAACTCGAAATCGTCACGCCCGACGCCAAGGTGTACTCCGAGGACGTGGACATGGTCACGTTGCCCGGCGTCGAAGGTGAGATGGGTATCTTCCCGATGCACGTTCCCCTGCTGACCCAATTGTCCGCCGGCGAAGTTTCGGTTCGCAAGGGCGGGCAGGATTTCTTCCTCGCCGTCGGCGAGGGCTTCGTGGAAGTCACCGGCGAACGCGTCTCCATCCTCACCGACATGGCGATCAAGGCGGAGAACATTGACGAGGCCAAAGCCGAGGAGGCTCGCCAGCGCGCCGAGGCCCGCCTCGCTGAAAAGCTGGACGATGAAGAAGTGGCGACGGTGAAAGCAACGCTGGATCACTCGCTGGCGCAACTCAAGGTCAAGCGGCGGCATCATTAAACAGTTCGCTGTTCCTTTCGGGACAAACTTCAAAGTCAGATCGCGAGCAGTTGTCACGAACGACCTTTGGGAATCCGTCCCAGGTGAAAAATCAGGAAACCGTGGAGAAAGTGCCGCAGTTCGCGGGCTTGCGTTTCGCTTAATTTCAGCCGCGCTACCGCCGGCCAATCCCCAACGGAAAACGCCCCCACAATTTGTCTCGCACCCGGCGTGAGCCGGCTTTGCGCTACGTCCGGGGCCAGGCCGAGTTCGTGGAGCAGTTTGATTTCAAAGGCAAACAGAGTTTGGGGCTGCGGCACTTGCTTCGGGAGATGGGCCAGCAGGGCGCGCAGCAAATCGTACACGGCGGGCAGGGGAGTTTCCGTTTCGGTGGCCTGCTCGACGAGCGTCGAGCAATAGGCGGCCTGTTGCAGGTAGCCGAGTTCGTGGCGCAAGGCGGTGTGCGTTTCGCGGAGTTTGACTTCGCGGAGCGTGTGGAGATCGGAGCGGCGACTGCGCTGGAAGCTGAAGTCGGCGGCGTAAAATAAATCGAGTTTGCCGGCGAATGCAGATTTGGGCCGCCGCGCGCCTTTGGCCACCGTGCTGATGCGTCCAAGATCGGGCGTGATCCAGTTCACGATCAAGCTCGTCTCCGTGAGCGGGCGCGTGCGAAGGATGAGGCCGGTGGCGGATTGGATCATGTGGAAAGTCCTCCTCGTCCTCGAAATCGGCCCAAGATCAAGGACGAGGACGAGAACGACGACCAGGAGGAGATACCAAGCTGGATTTTCAAGAGGCGCTTACTATTTGATCTGTTTGAGTGTCGGCGGAGTGAGTTCGGGTGTAATGGCGCCCAGGCTGATGATGTATTTGATGCCATCAGCCACGGACATGCTGAGCCGGGTGACTTTCTCCTCCGGGAGCAGGACGAGGAAGCCGCTGGTGGGATTGGGCGTCGTGGGCACGAACACACAAACCAGTTTTTCGTTTGTCTTCCCTTGAACCGGGTCCTGTTTCTCGCTCGTCAGGAAGCCGAGGGAATACATGCCTTCCCGTGGAAACTCGATCCGCACGACAGTCTTGAAGGAGGTTTTCGAGCCGGTGCTGAAGGCTTCGTTCACCTGTTTGATCGTGCCGTAGATTTTATTGAGCAACGGCACGCGGAGCATGGCCGTGTCGAGCCACGCGATGAGGCGTTTGCCGATGTAGTAACGGGCGAGCAGGCCGACCACGCTGACCAGCCCGATGGCGAGGAGAAACGCGGCGAGACTCCAATACCATGTCATCGGCCCGTTGCCGTGATCCCGGTGTGTGATGGTTTGGGGAAGAAAAAAGAGCAGCAAATCCGTGAGGCTGGAGACGGTTCCGAAGAGCCATTTGATTACGGCCAGCGTGACGACGGTGGGCAGCAGGACGGCCAGCCCGGTCAGGAAATTGCCGCGCCAGTGACCGAGGAATGATTTGTTCACGCGCGCAGTCTAGGTTTGCGGGCGAGGCGGCTCAAGGGAAAGCGTGTTCTGAGCAAGCGGAGCAGGCGATTCTCTTCGCGCTTCATCGTGCGGCGGTCGGGGGCGCGGTGGTCGTCGTGGCCGAGCAGATGGAGCGTGCCGTGGATGATGTAGCGGACGAGTTCCGATTGCCAGGTCGTGCGGAAGCGGCGGGCTTGAAGCACGGCTTCGTCCAGGCAGACGAACAGTTCGCCGTGGAGTTTGGGTCTGGGGTCTGGAATTTCGGAGTAGTCGAACGTAATCACGTCGGTCGAGCCTTCGTGTTGGAGAAACTGACCGTTGATCCGGGCCATTTCCGGTGCGGCAACGAGGGTGACGCCGAGTTCTGCGTTTTTGATCTGGAGCAAGTCCTCCAACAGGGTGATGCAAATCTGCCGCAGGCGGCGGATTTCGACGGGGCGAGTCCGTTGGCGATTCCGAAGCGTCAGGTCCAGGCTCATTCCGGCTTGGTTTTGCCGCGATGTATTTCGTACGCACTGATAATGCGTTGCACCAGCGGATGACGCACCACGTCGCGCTTGTCGAACTCGACAACGGCGATGCCGTCCACCTTCCGCAACACCCGGTGCGCTTCCAGCAATCCCGAATGTTTGTGGGGCGGCAAATCCACCTGCGTTTCGTCGCCGGTGATGACCGCCTTCGAGCCGTGCCCCAGGCGCGTGAGGAACATCAGCATCTGCTCGGTGGTGGAGTTCTGCGCTTCATCGAGGATGATGAAGGCGTTGTTGAGGGTGCGACCGCGCATGTAGGCGAGCGGCGCGATTTCAATCGTGGTGCGCTCGGTGAGTTTCTGAATTTCGTCGCTCGGCAGCATGTCGTGGAGCGCGTCCTGCAGCGGGCGCAGATACGGCAGAATCTTCTCGTAGAGATCGCCGGGCAGGAAGCCGAGGGCCTCGCCGGCCTCCACGGCCGGGCGGGTGAGGATGATGCGGGAAACCTGGCCCGCGCGCAGCGTGGCCAGCGCCATCGCGACGGCGAGATAGGTTTTCCCCGTGCCGGCGGGGCCGATGCCGAAGGTGATGTCGTGTTTGCGGATGGCATCGAGATACTTCTTCTGGCCGACGGTCCGGGCGGTGACGCTGGGTTTTTTTTCGTGGGTCTGGACACGGTCGCTCATCAGGTCTTGGAGGGTGGAGACGCCCTCGTGCTGCACCACATTCAGGGCGTGGGTGAATTCGCGATTGCGCACGGGCGAGCCGGCTTTCAATGAATCTTCCAGTGAGACGAACAGATGCTTCGCGCGTTCGACGGCGTCTGCCGGACCTTCCAATTTGATCCAGCCGTCGCGCACGGTGGCTTGGACGCCGAGCTGCTTTTTGAGCGCGTCGAGATTGCGCGGGTCATTGTTGAAAAGCTGCTGGGCCAGACGGTCGTTTTCAAAGTGAAGGGTTTCGGTGGCCATGGGAATTAAAAATGCAAAATGAAAAACTACCGGGCGAGCGCCGCGCGGAGCTGGTTGCCGAGCTCGATCAAGGCTTGGGGAATAACTCCGCTATTGGCGATGACCGGCATGAAGTTGGTGTCGCCAAACCAGCGCGGGACGATGTGGATATGCAGATGCCCGGCGATGCCGGCTCCGGCCACGCGGCCGAGATTGATGCCGATGTTGAAGCCCTCCGCTTTCATTTCCTGCTGGAGGACATTGACGCACCGGCGCGCGAGTTTCCAGAGATCCGCGACTTCCTCGTCGGTCAGGCCGTTCAAGTCGGGCGACTGCTTGTAGGGTACGACCAACAAGTGGCCGCCATTGTAGGGGTAACGGTTGAGGACGGCGTAGCAGGTGCGGTCGCGCGCGATGACGAGGTTTGTCACGTCGTCGCTCGACTGCGCAAGGGTCGTGAACAGGCTGTCCGTCAGCGGCGGTTTGGGGGCGACGATATATTCGATCCGCCACGGGGCATGGAGTGAGTCCATACCG
>CAYHFK010000040.1:0-16634 GCA_964355895.1 uncultured Bifidobacterium sp.
TTCGATATAGGCGAGCAAATCCAGAATTTCGTCCCGCGTCAATTGGTTTAAGAGACCGGTCGGCATCGGGGACACTTTGGAAGGCTCGCGCCGGGCGATGTCCGCGAGACGAACCTCAACCGTTGTTTCGGTTGCCAGCATGTTCGGCAGCACGATGAGACGCTCCGCGTTTTCATCGGTGATGCGCCCGGTCACATCGTCGCCGTCCGTTTTCACGATGGTCGTATTCTGGTACTGGTCGGAGACGACTTTCGACGGTTCGAGGAGGGAGTCGAGGATGTCGCGCCGCGAATACTTGCTGCCCGCGCCGGCCAGTTCCGGGCCGACCGAGCCACCCTCGTTGCCCAGGCGATGACACGCGAGGCACTGCGCGTCGTTGAACGCGGCCTTGCCCTGTACGAAGTTGCGGGCGCTGGCCACTTCGGGGAGCGACGATTCCAAATCGGCGACCGCCCATTCCTTGACGAACTTGCGCTCCTGGCTCGGCTTCCACGCCGGCGCGGCAATGCTCTGTTCGATGACCGGGCGCAAGGCCGTGCGTTCGGCGCTCGTCAGCCGGGCGATCGCGTCCTTGCGGATGTTGATGAGATATTTGGCGTAGCTGGACCCGTCGGTGTAATCGCGATCCACGTCCTTGAACCACTGCACGAGTTCCGCCGGATGCCGCCGGTTGGCCCCCGGTTGAGCGGTGGCGGCCTGGCTTGCGACTGGGCTGACCTTCGTGAACCAGTCGAAATACTTTTGGCGCTGATCGAGGGTCCAGCCGGATTTCAGAGTGCGCAGATGGAAGACGTAATGGGCCTGTTCCTCCTGCGTCGTCGCCTGGTCGAGCAACGTCATTGTCTTGGCAACGACATCGGGCGCTTCCAGGTAAACCAGCAGTTGCACCAGTTCGGCGTTCAGGCGTGGGCTTGCCGATGGGTAAAGCGCACCTAACTTTTCCGTGGCCAGTTTGGCCAGTTCCGGCGCCGGCCGGCCCTGCCGAATGAAACTCAACTCGATCAGGCGCAGCTTCGTCAGTTGTTGATCTTCGGTGAGCGCGGCGAACGGGAATTTTTTCAGCGCCATGAGCAAATCGCTTTGCGTTTCCTTGCCCCCGCACCGGGCCAGGGCGAGCAGCGCGGTCAAGCCGGCCTCCGTTTTGGTTTCGGCCAGCGCGCGGTTTTTCCAGAGGGCCACGTCCTGCGACTCAATCGCGAGGCGCGCGGCGTTACGGAGGAAACGGTCGTCGCTGTTCAGGTGCGGCCAGGCGAAATCAATCGCGCGCGGGTCTGGTTTGCCGAGGAAGGATTCAAGCTTGTGCCGTAACTTGCGCGCGGCGGTGGCGGTTTTTTCTTCTTTGGAGGAGACGATGTGAAGAGTCTCTGATTTATTTGTAGTCGAAACCCGCTCACCGGCGGAGGGAGATTGGAGTCTCCTTACGTCGCCTCCTACATAAGAGACACGATACAAGCCGGATTGGGTGTCGCGTCCGCCGGTGATGAAATACATCGCGCCGTCCCGGCCAAAATCGAGGTCGGTGACGTTGAGCGGCTTGCCCTTGAGGAACGTTTCGTAGTCGCCGGTGTAGCTCGCGCCGTTCGGCGTGAGATGAACAGCCACGATGCGTCCGTACGACCAATCCATCGCGAAAAGCGCTTTGCGATACTTCTCCGGGAAATTGCTCTTGGTGCCGAACTTCACGCCCGTGGGCGAGCCAAGCCCGATGTTGAGCGTGGCGGGCAAGCTGTCCGCATAATAATCCGGCCATTTGCTGGACCCCGAGCGCCAGCCGTATTCGCCGCCGGTGACACAGTGAATGATGCGGATGGGCCGGTACCACGGGAGGCCCCAGTCCCATTCCATGTCGCTGTCGAACGTGAACATTTCGCCCTTGGCATTGAAGTCGAAATCATACGAGTTGCGGAACCCGGCGAGCATAAGTTCCCAGTGCTTGCCCTCCGGGTCCGTGCGCAGCACATGACCGCCGGGCGCGAGAATGCCGACCGCATGGCCGTTGGCATCCCACTGGCGGGGCAAGAGAAAATCCTCCTGATAATTGCGATGCGGTGAATTCGTCGCCGTGTCCTCCGGCAGCTTCGTGTGATTGCCGTTCATCACGTAAATCATTCCGTCGGGACCTGCGACCACGGCGTGATAGCCGTGTTCGCCTTCGCCCTTCATTTTTTTCAGGAAGTGAACTTCATCCGGGTCAAACTGGTCGTTGTGGTTTTTATCTATCAGGCGATAAAGCCCCGTCCCTTCCGGCCCGTGGCCATTCACGTACAGACTGTTGTGCGCGTAGCACAAGCCCATCGCCTGCTTCACGGGCGCGGGAATCGGTTCAATCTTCGCCACGCTGCCCGCGCGGGTGAGCGTGATGCGTGACAAGGGCAGGGTGTCCCTGCGGGGCGAGATGATCAGGCGGCCCTTGTTGTCCTTGGTCATGCAAATCCACGAGCCTTCATTGGTGCTCGCAGAGTGCAGGAGTTCCACCTTGAAGCCGGGCAACACCGTGAGGCTTTCGGCGGGCGTTGCGTCCGCCGCCGTGGCGGTTTGGAGCGCGGCGGGCCAGGCACCAATGCAGAGAGTTAGAAGGCCGGTGGCCGCCGGCGTGCGTAGTTTGCGTCGAAGGATGTTTATCATGGTAATCGTGATTGTTGTTTATGGTCGCCCGGAAGCGAAACCCGATCTCAAAAAATTAACGTCGCGCAGAATGCGAAGTAAGCCGGCGCGCGTCGAGTCAGGAATTCGTGTGCGGCGGGAGGAAGGTGATCACATTTACCGCGCCCCACATGCACCGGCCAGCGGAGTTTGAGGCCGACCTCGTCCAGCGTTGCCCAAAAACTCGCGAGATCCTGATCATTCTCAAAAATTGGCTGCTACCCCAGATCATCCTGCCCCTCGGCGTCCTCCCACGAAACGCACCGGCAAAAGGAAAAACAACCCTTCAAAGCCCGCGCCTGGTTCTACCGCTACGGCGGGTAAGACGCACCGACAACGTCGAGGCCTTCGCGCACGGCGTGACCCCAAAGGTGCGTGAGACAGGCATGGGTTTGCGTCTATGGCGTGGCCGTGAATTGCAGGGCGCGGCCCGGGTCGTAGGCGGACAAGTAGAGCTTCCAGCTGAGGCCCAGGTTTTCCACCTTCACCAGTACCGCGTTCTTGCCCGGTTTCAGATGCACGGACACTTCGTCGTCGTGGGGGGTGCCGCTCCGCGACGCGTGTTTGGAATACGCCAGGGTGCCATTCACCCAGAGCCGGGCGCCGTCGTTGCTGCCGATGCTCAGGCGGGCATCCATGTCCTGCGGGGCGACGATGTCGCATCGGGCATAACACACGACGTCGTCGGTCGTCTTGAAATGGAAACGCAGGTCCAGCTTGCCCGAGATATCGGCCTCGACCATCCGCCACGGGGCCGGTCCGTCCACCGTGTCAAACAGGGGCGTGATGCCGGGGGCCGTCTCCGGCGGATAGGGCCGCTCGAAACCGGCGGGAACGGCGTCCTCTTTTCCGTGCGCTTCCAAGGGGAAGGGGCCCGTGACCATCCAGGCCCGGTTGAAGCGCCAGGGATCGTCGTCCTTGGGGGCCTGGCCCAGGCCGGGAATGTTATGCAGGCTGTAGGGGCTTGTCAGGAAGCGCTGCTGCGAACCGGGCACCTGCGACCGGCGTGCCTCGGCGAACTCCAGGAGCCCGGTCAGCAAAACCCGGCAGGCACGCTCGGACTCGCGCCAGGCGCGGCAGGCGTCCCCGTAGCGGGCCGCCACGGTCGCGTTCGCGCACCGCTCATTGGCCCGCACGGCCTCCATGACCGTGCGGTCCCCGGCGTAAAGATTGTCCTGCCCCAGTTGCCACACCACCCCCGTCACTTTACGGGTCTGCGCCGCCGCGGCCGGCAGCATCAGCGTTTTCATGGCGGGAGCGATGTTCGCCACACCGGCCTGCAGCGCCGCCGGCGCCGCCGGGTCGCTCGTCACGCACACAAAACCGGCCAGTTCCAAGCGCGGTATTGTTATCCGGATCTGCTGGTGGCCAGACACCGCTTCCACAGGGCATTCGACGAGGTCGGGCGTCGCAATCAAGAAGGCTTTGGGCAGCACTTTTCCTTTCCAGGGGCAATCAATCGTCACATTCTCCACCACCCCTTCATCAATGCAGCGATGATAATTCGGACGGAAAAGCGCCGCCGAGAGAACGGTGGTATTGCCGTGTTCGTAGGCGGCGACGTTCATGTGCTCGACCGAGGCGTGCAAATTAAAGGTCGTTTTGCCCGCGGCCAGATGCTCGGCCACCAGTTGCGTCTCCCGGCAGGTCAGGGCGACTTCGGCGGCCAGTTCCGGCAGACGATGCAGCGAGTGATGGGCAAAGAAGAGCAGGCCGCGGACGCCCCGGTTGATCGCCGCAAAACTCAGCAGCCGGATTTGCTCCGGGTCCGGCAGGGGCCCGGGACCTTCCGCGCCGAAGCCGAGCGCGTCGCCGGTGCGGCCCCACATGAAACTCTGCACCCAGGTCCACAAGGGATCGCCCACGAAGGCGCGCTGCTTATCGAAAAACTCCAGGTAGGCGGAGTAGGGTTTGTCGGGGAGCGGGTAGTCGTATTGGCAGCGAATGTCGATATACTTCGTGAAGGCGCTCCGCGCCTCCGGCGTTTCCTCGGCGATGTAGTCCGCTACCGTCGCGATGTGCGGGGTTTGTTTGCGCAGCAACTGCACGGTCTGGCGAATGCCATCCAGGTGCTTCATCGTGATGTCGTCCCCGACGTACCAGGTCAACAGGTTGGGCTCCGTGGCCAGTTGCGCCACCGTGCGCACGGCGGCGGGCGGCCACGGCGTCACCCCGGCTCCGCCGTAGGACAAGTACGGAACCACCTCGATGCCCAGCGCCGCGCAGCGGCGCATGACCCCGCGAAACTGTTGCACCCCTTCTTCGGTGTTCGGCGCCCCTTGGAAACTCGTGTTCATTCCCAGCCGGGCAATGTCTTCGGGCGTTGTCTCCGGAAAGTTCCAACTGCCCAGGGGGAAAAACGGTTTCCCATCCACCGTCAGCACGCCGTGCCGGAGCTCGCCCCCAAACGTGGTCGCGACCGGCAGCCCGAACAAAACAAGGGCCAAGATTCCCTTGGATATTGTCATTGTTGTTGTAAAAGGTTTCATGCTACTCGCTCTCCATCGCGTAAAAACTGATGGGAATTTGCTTTTTCGCGCCGCCATTTATTGACGCTGTGCGGGTGAGGGAGAATTGATTTTTGGTCTCGCTGATGCTGGATCTTAACGAAACCAGCCGGTTTGTTGTCAACCGAAAAGTTTTCCCGTGGCGACTCCCCCGCTCGACACCCAGGGCGGGTGTGGTGGCAAATTGCGCGAGCGAGAAATCAACTGATTGTGTGCGTCAGGCATCGCGTGCGCGGATGTGCCGTTTGTAAATGGAAAGCCTGACTGTGGTTGAGCACGCGAGCGGAGTGCAATGCCAACAGCCTTGGCGCACCTTTCCGGCAACTACCAGAGCCGACAAGAGCCGAAAGAAAACTTTTTGGGTACTCATGATCATTGAGGGTCAAGGAAAGCCTAGCAGGGCGACACGGAAGTTTCGTTACGTCACGAGACGCTCGCCCGAGTCACTGTCGGCAGGTAGGGCGCGTCACTCCGTGCGCGCCGCAGATGGGCAATGGGCACCCCGAACGGCGCGCACGGAGTGACGCGCCCTACCAAGCCATGTATCGAATCTTCTTTGTCACGATACTAGAGTGTCAGCAAGCCGCAGCCCCGCGGTGACCAACCGGCTTAAGCCGTGGCGGGGTAAAATCGCGACGCAGGGGGCGAATTGACCCGGGCGGGTTTGGGGTTGAAAGCCACTACGGCCTTTTGCATTGTTCGTTCATGTTAGCCAAGAAACGACTGCCGGTGCGTTCGCAAATTTTCCAAACCTGGTGCGCCTTCGCGATTCTGGCGTTCGGCCAATTCACCCAGGCAGCCGAAATCATTTCGGCCGACCTTTGCATCTACGGCGGCACGGCGGGCGGTGTGGCGGCTGCGGTGCAAGCCGCGCGCCTCGGGCGGAGCGCCGTCATTGCCGAGTTCGGCCAGAATCTGGGCGGCATGACATCGGGTGGGCTCGGGGCGACGGACATCGGCAACAAGGCGGCCATCGGCGGGATTGCCCGCGAGTTTTATCAGCGCGTCGCGCAGTATTATTCGGCGGCCGACGCATGGCAGTTTGAGGAACGTGACGAGTATTTTGCGCGGCACAGGAGTGACCGCACGACGCTCGGGGAGTTGGATGCCCCCGGGGCAACCCAGTGGACCTTCGAACCGCACGTGGCGGAAGCCATCCTGTTCCAGATGCTCAAAGAGGCCAAAGTGCCGGTCCATTTCGGGCAACGTCTCGCTGCGGTCAAGAAGGACGGCACGCGCATCACGGAAATCGTGATGGAGAATGGCCAGATCTATCGCGCGAAGATGTTCATTGACGCCACCTACGAAGGCGATTTGATGGCGAAGGCCGGCGTCAGTTTCACGGTTGGTCGCGAGGCGAACGCGAAATATAACGAGACCATCAACGGCATTCGCGCGGTGACGCCGAAGCACCAGTTCACCGTGCCCGTTGACCCCTACGTCAAGCCCGCCGATCCCAACAGTGGCTTGCTGCCGTTCATTCAACCCGGCGACGGCGGCCAGCCGGGCGCGGGCGATCATCGCGTGCAGGCGTACAATTTCCGGCTCTGCTACACGAAGGTTTCGGCGAATCGGCTCCCGCACACCAAACCGGAGCGATACGATCCGGCCAAATATGAATTGCTGGCGCGCTACCTCGAAGCGCTCGTCGCCGCTGGCCGCAAGCCGCAACTCAGCGAATTCTGGAATCCGATCTGGATGCCCAACGGCAAGACCGACATCAACAATAACGGCGGTTTCTCCACGGACTTCATCGGGGCGAACTACGACTATCCAAATGGTGATTACGCGACGCGCGCCCGGATTTGGCAGGAGCACACGGATTACATCCGTGGCTTCGTGTATTTCCTGGCCACGAGTCCGCGCGTGCCGGAAGACCTGCAACGCGAAATGCAGGAGTGGGGCCCGGCCAAGGACGAGTTTGTCGCCACTGGCGGCTGGCCGCATCAACTCTACGTTCGCGAGGCGAGGCGCATGATTTCGGATTACGTGATGACCGAGCACAACTGTCGCGGCACGGTCAAAGCCGAAGACCCGGTTTCCCTCGCCGCCTACACGATGGACTCGCACAATTGTCAGCGCATCGTGAAGAACGGACACGCCGAAAACGAAGGCGATGTCCAGGTCGGTGGTTTTCCGCCCTACCCCATCTCGTATCGCTCCATCGTGCCGAAAGTAATCGAGTGCGAGAACCTGCTCGTGCCGATTTGCCTGTCCGCGACGCACATTGCCTACGGCTCCATCCGCATGGAGCCGGTGTTCATGATCCTCGGCGAATCGGCCGCCACCGCCGCGGCGCTCGCGCTCGAGGGCAAAGTGCCGGTGCAAAAGGTTAAATATGAGAAGCTCCGCGCGCGATTGCTGGCGGACAACCAGGTGCTCGAATGGAAACCCGTGCCGAAGTAACGGGCGGCGTTTCCGGAGGCGACAAACGCCCGGCGCCGCGCGATTCCGGGCCGCCTCCGGGTTTCTGAAGCCGACCGCGTTTTTTTACTTTTCTTCGTGAACCTGTACGCTACCGTCGCCTCACAAATTTATGGCTAAACCACATCAATACAAATTCTGCTTCGGTCCCTGGAACATCAGCGAAGGCCAGGATCCCTACGGTTCGACCACGCGTCCCGCCCAGTCCTTCGACTGGAAGCTGGCGCAACTCAAAAAGTCCGGCTACGACGCGATGATGTTTCACGACGACGACGCCGTGCCGGACATTGACAGCAAGTCCGACGCGCAGGTCCGCAAGGAATCACGTGAATTGAAGAAGAAGCTCGCCGACGCCGGCGTGGCCGCCGAGATGGTGGCACCCCGCCTGTGGTTCGACCCGCGCACGATTGATGGCGGGTACACCAGCAACGATCCCAAGTGCCGCCGCTATGCCATCGAACGTTCGCTCCGTTGCATTGACGTGGCGAATCACCTCGGCACGGATTTGATCGTGCTCTGGCTGGCGCGCGAGGGCACTTACATTCGCGAATCCAAGAACGCCCGGCGCTGCGTGGATTATCTCGTCGAGGCGCTCGACCGGATGCTGGCGCATGACAAGAAGATTCGGATCTCGATCGAACCCAAACCCAACGAGCCGATGGATCACGCGTACGTGCCGACTACCGGCCATGCGCTCGCGATCGCCCAGCTCACGCGCGACCCGAAACGCGTCGGTTGCCTGATTGAGAGCGCGCACGCGATTCTGGCCGGGATTGATCCGGCGGACGAAATTGATTTCGCGATGGCCTTCGGCAAGTTGTGGTCCCTGCACCTCAATGACCAGAACGGGCTGAAGTTCGATCAGGACAAACCGTTTGGCAGCGCGAATCTGCGCGTCGCTTTCAACCAGGTCCGCGCCCTCGAACGCAACGGCTACGGCAAGCAGGGCGAGTATGTCTGCTTTGACGTGCATCCGTTCCGCACTACGAAAGTCGAGCATTGGATGGCGCATCTGGACAACAGCCGGCGCACATTTCTGCGGCTGGTGCAGAAAGCGCGCACGTACGACGAGGCAACCGCGAAACAGCTCATCGCGGACCGGGACTACGCGGCGCTCGACCAGTTGGTGATCGAACATCTGCTGGGCAAGTGATCGGGGCGACAAGCGTTCGGCGCTTACGGTCGCCGCGGGTCTGATTTCGCAAGCGCTGCTGCTGTTGGCTTTTGCCTTGTGCCGTCGGTTCGCGGCGTGCGGTTACCTTGCACCCGTGTGAAACGCTTCGGCCATCCACGGAAACCTCTTGCTTGCCTCAACCCACCGGCTTTGGGTGATTCGGGTTTTTCCCACATCACTTTTCGCCCGGCACGCCAAATCTGCCGGCGCGCATCTCAGCTTGCCCAGCACCGCCCACAAGAGCTGCCGCCGCGCCGCCGCTCGCGGCTGATCCTGGCTCGCTTGCCGCAAATCGCCAGCGCCACCTGACTCAATAGAGGATCCAAAGGCTTTGCCGGGAGCTTTGGCTCTGGGCAAAACTGTAGATGTAGCCGGTGTCCGTGCTGACGAACAACCGTCCGCTGGACACGGCCAGCCCGTAAGCGCGGCCATTGACGGGGCTGCTCCAGGTCTTGTTGCCGGTCGTCGAGTCGAAGCCAGCCACTTCATTTTCACCGCCAGCGAACAGCGTCGTGCCGGCGAGGATCAGGGTGTAAGGATAGCTCGCGCTCCTGGTCCAGATGGTGGCTCGCGTCGTGCGATCCAAGGCGGAGAGGGTGGTATCACCGAGCAGGTAGGAACGGCTCGCGGTCACGACGAGCGCATTGCCACTGTTGTATGAAGCAATGGTGTCTCCCGCCAGGCCGCCTTCCGTGATCTGCCCGCCGCCCCGCGCGGCCGGACCGTAAAAGAAAGAGTTCCCCGCGAGCAAGGCGTAGGTACCCATCGCGCCGCTGTACTGGCCGAGCATCGATCCGGTGGCGCGGTCGAAATAGTATGGGGTGCTGCGGCTGCCCGGCATGAAGATCCGGGTTGCGGTCAGCAGGATGTAACCTTGCAAGGCGGCCGTGCCAACGAGCTTGCGCTGCCAATGACTGGCGTTGGTTTGCGCACCGATGGCGGCATCCACGGCGCAGAGAAAAACTCCCTCGTGCGGGAAAAAGCCGGCAGTGAAATAAGCCACGCCCTGATCCACGGCCACCGAACTGCGGATCGCGTAAGGCGAGATAAAGGTGCCGTCGTTGGCCACGAGGAAGTTGGTGGTGCCCGCCGGGGTGTGCTTCCAGATCAAGGCGGCGTTGGTCGCATTGAGGCAATAGACTGTGCCGTCGTCCGAGCCGGCGTAAAGCCTGCCGTCCTGCACCGTGGGGGCCATCCGCACCGGCCCGTCGGTAAAGAACGACCAGTTGGTCGCGCCCGTGTCGGCGTTGAGACAGTTGATCGTGTGCTCGACCGACGAACCGAAATACAAGCGCCCGCCCGCCACCGCCACGTGATGAGCGCGATCAAACGCCAGCCGCGGCTTCAGCGGTAATTGGGGAGCGGCAGTATAATAATCCGCCTTGGGCGGATCCGTCCACGCGGGCGCCGGCGGCTTGGCTTGGTGGACCCATGCCAGCGTCAGCGGGAATTCCAGGCTCTCCTGCGTCAGGCCGCTCCGCTGGTAATCGTGCTGGTACGTCGGCCAATCCAAAGCCGGGAGCCGACCGGTCAGCAGTCCGCTCAGCAAGCAGCTCCAACCCAACCGGCCCAGCCGCAAACCACCCGTCCGTTTCTCCGGCTTAAACTGGGGTTGTGGTTTCATCGTGATTCTCGCCGGTTAAAGTTCGCTCAAGGGGCGGCAAAGCCGATGGAGGTCTGCATCGGGAATTTGCAGGTGCAACCGGCGCTGGCCGTGGGGGACAAGACCATGCCGCCGGCGGAAATGATCGACATCCAGCAACTGGCGCGTGAGCCAACCATCTGGCGGCGATTATCCGAAGCCAGGTCCCAGAAGCAGAGGGCGGCGTTGTCGTAGTTTTGTTGAACCGTATGAATCATGTTGCCGGCCGCCGACATGGTGCTGCAACCGGCGCGCGCCGGCAGACCACTCTTGACCACACTCCCCGTCGTGACGTCGTAGGCGTATGGCTCGAGATACACCGTGTTGCCAACGATGACCGGATGATACATGTGGCCGCCGTGGTTGTTGCGAATCCAGGCGTGGTTTTTTTGCCACACGGATGCGCCGTTCTCGGCGCTGTAGGCGTACAAATAGAACTGGCTTGTCGAACTGGTCAGCAACAGTTTTTCTCCGGTGTAACTCAGGAAAAACACAGCCGGATAGGGAGAGACTGGCACGGTGAGCGGCTGTTCCCAGAGGAACGCCCCGGTGCCGGCATCCAACGCCACCAGGTACAAATCCAGCCACAGACTGGTCGAAGTGATTCGGCCGGTGGGCTGACTCTTGGCGGTGGTGTTGCGCGATTCCACGAAATAGATTCGGCCGCCACCGATGGTAAGCGTAGAGTTGATGATCACGCCGTTGGTGTGGGTCCACAGCGGCAGGCCGTTTGTTTTGGAAAGGCAGAACAAGTTGTCGCTGCAAACTTTCGCGGTACTTTCCGTGCCCAATGAGTCATACCAATAAGCCGGACCGCTGTAACCCGTATAAGCAGCACCCCGCTTCATGCTGCTCCCGTAAACGCGATTGGTGACGGTAGCGAGATAACCCCAATCATGATTCGTGCTCTGGTTGGGGGACTGAAGTTTGTAGTGCTGGGTGAGTTCGCCGGAGTAAGCGTTTAGTCGCCAGCACTTGTCTCGCACCGCGACGTAGAGCGAACCTTCATCGGCGCAGGTGTTACTCGTGTCGCGGGGGATGTTCACCCGGATCAACTTGGGAATCTCCAGCGACCAGTAAATTCTCCCATTGTAAGCGTCCTGGGCGGACAAGCGGTTCAGCCCCTCATTGAACAGGACTCCATTCACGGACAGCGGCTGCGGATTGCGGCAGCCGCGATCAATCATGCCCCGTGGTCCCGGCATTCCGAACCACTGCAATCGCATCCCGGTGCCGATGATGCGCTGATCTTGACTGCACGCCGTGTTGCCCGGATCGCCGTAGCCGTGGGACCACGTCCCGATGCCGGTCAATGGATTGCGGGTGATTTTCGCCGAGCGACCGGAATCAGTCTGGATCAAAGCATTGGTCGTGGAAATTCCAGTTCTCACCCACGTGTCCAGCGCCGGCCAGTTCGACAAACTGCCCGCGACTCCAGTGGGATAACCGATCCACGCGACGCCGCCTCCGGGCCGCAAGACGCGGAACAGCTCGGCCGATTGCCCCGGACAATTTGTGATCGTCAGCATGTCAGCCGAAACGATCAGGTTAAACGCGTCCTTGGTGTGCGGCAGCTTCGCGAGCGGGCTTTGGATGATGGTGACGCGCGATCCGTAAAGCCCGGCGGCTTGGAGCGCCTGGCGCGCGCGGGCGACACTGGCCGGGTCTTCGGCCACGCCGATGATGTTCAAATCCGAGCGGCGCGCCAGTTCGTAGGCCAGGCGCCCATCGCCACAGCCATAATCGAGGCAATAGCCACGAACCAAACCGGTGTTGTCCAGGATTCCCTGCGCCACGCTGGCGTAAACGGCGGTCATGGAATCGTTGGGGTACGGCGACGGCACGGTTGGCGCCGGGGCGACCGAGTAATTGTAGTCGCTCTCGAAGTCGAACAATTCGCTGCTGACTTCCTGGCTGTTGATCACCTCCTTGATCACGAAGTAGTACTTCGTCCTCGGTTTCAGGCCGGTGATCGTCACGCTATGATTGGTCGCGGGCGTGAGGACTTCCACGCGCGATCCCAGCGAATTCGTCACGCCAAATTCAACAATCGAAGCGTTCGCCGTCGTCGTCAGCCAGTTCACGGTCGCGGCCTCCGGCCCGACGAAGCGCACATACGGGCCAAGCAAGATCGAGGCGAAGGCCGGCAGTGCCAGACATGAACACGCCAATGCCAGGCAAAGCAGCAGCAAGCGATGCCGGACTATGTTCTCTCTCATTGTCATTGGTCGTGTGACTTACTTCTCATCGGTTGATAATGACTCCGCGGTAAAAATAGTTTTGCCCATCTGGGGTCTGCAAAAACTCCTTCACTGTGCCGTCGCCCGGGAAGTTCGTGGCATTGGTCAGGTCCTCCCAATTGCCGGAGCCCAAGGCCGTGCGCCGCTGCAACGTGTATTGCAAGCCGGTGATCGTCGGCACTTTGATCTGAACCTTCTGCTGCCCGTCCAAAGCGAGTTTCAGGGCGAAGACGGAAGCGGGATCGCCTGGATCGGTTCGCGCCTGAACTTCCTGGCCATCCAACGCGCCGTCGCCATCGCTATCAGCCAGCAACGGATACGCCCCCCAAAACTTTGCCTCGTCCAGGTCCACGAGGCCGTCGCCATCCGTGTCCGCGTCCAGTCCCCAGGTGGAAACGCTGAAGTCATCCATGAACCCGGTCGCACCGGAACGGCGGCGCGCGCCTGAAAACTTTACCACGCTGTTGTCTTTGAATCCCAGCCCGGCGCGGCGCCGCACGCCGTCAATCCACACGTCGTAGCGCTTGTTCGCATAATCGTTCCGGATGGTCACGCGGACAAAAACATTCGTGGAAAATACGGGCACGACCGGCACGAAGTTTCCGCCGCCCGTGCCGTTGCCGTCCAACGCCAGAATGCCATCGGTGGAACTGAAGTAGAGCAGACTGCTGGCGATGTTCGTTGGCATGATCGGCTGATTGGTCAGCCCGAATTCGAGGAAAAACGCGTCCACCCAAAGGACCTGTTGGGTGGCGATCAGGGATGCGTCAATGATACAATCGCCCGCCTGCACCGCCTGCACGCCGTGGGCGCTCGTTGCTTGCTGGATTACGGCACTGCCCTGGCTGACACTCCAAAGACCCGGCGCACCCTGGCCCGCGAGATTGCCCGGCGAATAGGGATTCGCCTCCTCTGGCTCAAAGCCCGTTGCGTAAAGCAGGCCCTGATACTGGGGCCGGAAAAACTGCACGTTGGACCAGGCCGTCTCGCCCGGCCCAACCGAGTAGAGGGCAACGTAGTATTTCTTGAAGGTGTCGAGCCCGGACAAATCCGCCGTGAACTGGCCCGGCGCCAGATTGCCGAGGAAAACGACGTGCTCCCAGTTGGTGGTGGAAGTGCCGCCGTTGACCAGACCGTAACAAACGTAAACCGCCGCGGGTGTCTCCATGCCCTGAACGCCGTTGAGGGTGGCCGAGTGCTCGGTGAGGGCGGACACGCCGGCAATGGAGATCTGTTGCGGCGTTGTTTCGACGAGCTTCAACGCATTCAAATAAGCGCCTTGAGCACTCGTCAGTGTAATACGCACATCCCCGTCGTTCCCGGAGCGCACGCCGGTGAACCGGCAGACGTAACCCCGGTCGCCGCGTCCGTTGTCCGTCACGTCAATCGTTACCGTTTCGTTCTGCGTCCCGGAGATCACGGACAACGGTGGGGCCGCCGCACTCGCGTTGGAAAAACTTAGCGCGTCGGAGATCGTGTAAGTCAACAGGTCGCCGGTCGAGCGATCACCGGTGCCGCGATCGCTGTAGAGGACGATTTCGTAAAGTTTTAGCGGGTCCAAGCCGGTGAGATCCAGGGTGTTGGTCTTGCCTGCGTACAGAGTCGTATAGCCGGCCGCATCAAGGCTGATCGGAAACGCGTTGTAAGCCGGCGAGCCGGTTTCCGGCCCTGGCGGCACGAAGCCCGGTGCCGTCGCCACGGCGCTCAACGGCCGACCGTTCACCAAGAGCGCCAGCGTCACACTTGTGTTCGACCCACTGGCCTGGTTTATGAGTTGGCCCGATGCCACGTCGCTGTAAAGTCCCCAGTTATCAATTCCCCAATACCAGCTCGCTGTGCCCGCCTGAACCAGGCGGAAGCGGACGTTGGGCTGATTGTCTGCGGCCGGCAGACGGAAGACCTCGACGCGTTTGGATTCAACCTGGTCGTCGTTGATCCGTCCGGAGATGTATGGCCGGAGCGCATCCGAAACGACCGCACCGATGAAGTTACTGTAGGCCAGGCCGAATGCCTGATCGGCCCGGGGCGTGCCAAACGTGGCGGCCACGTCAATCACGCCGTTGGTTCGGATGATGTCCGCCGCGCCGCCCTGGTCGTCCAACATGTAGATCACTGGCAGCCAGGTCACGCCGCCATTGATCGAGTATTCGACGCCAGCCATGCTGTCCTGGTTCTGTTCGTAGGCGCTGTTGAACACGAGCACGACACCGGTGCGCCCGCTCAGGTTGTAAACCGGCGAGAACAGGACCTGGACCTGGTTGCCACTGCGCAGGTCCGACTCGGCATACAGCAGATTGTTGGAAAGCAATAGGGTCACCGGCTGACCATTCACCTCTTGGCCCGGGGCCACTTGCAGTCGGCGGCTGCCAAAGACCGTCGAGAGCCGCGAGTAAGAGAGCAGCGCCCAGCCCAGGTAAGTGTCAGAAGTGGGGTCATTCGGATTCAACCCCTGGGTTACGTGGTCGGTACGGTTTGTTTCCGACCAACCTTGCACCGAGCTGACCAGCGTCTCCGTCCCGGAATCAAAACTCTCGAAGTAGATGGGCGTTGGCAGATACAGACGCGGCGAAACCCCAACCCGCGTAACATTGCTGACGGAATTGCCGCTCACGTCCTTGCCGAAGAAGTTGTAGGCTACGAAGTCTGCGCGCGCCGTGGCGCTGAGCAGAAAACCCAAACCTGCAACGCAGGTAATCCTGGAAGCAATATGGCGCATCCCTGAAATTGTTGGCGGCTCGGACATCAGACCCGTTCAGCCACCTGAGCAACTCACACGGAAAGTAGCCCGGCTTGCACTTAAGGCCAAGCGCCATTTCCAGTTTTGGGTAAACAGCCTCGCGCCGCCGGGGCCTACCCAAAACAAACGATGCGGCCGCCTTCGAGCGTGACAATCACTTTGCCTTCGCGATTGACCGCGAGCCCCCACGGAACCGGAGCTGCGGGCAGAGGCTGTTTCCAAAGCAACCGACCATCTTCGAGGCTAAGCGCGATAACTTCGTTCGGCATGGCGATGACGACCGCATTGGGACATACCGCCACAGCGGCACTTTTGGGGCAGTCGAATTCCCAACTTGGCTTCGCTTCTTTCGATTGGGTCTTGCCCCAAAGCCCTCTTTGGAACTGCGGGCGGTCACCAGCGAAGCCGGCAAAACACAGCAGTTTCGCGTTGTTCGCCCACGCGAGATCGTAACCACCCGCGTTGACGAACAGCGTCTTGTTGAACACCGATGAATCGAACACGGGATATTTCGGATGAGCGTAGTACGGTTTTCCCGCCACCCTGATTTCGTCTCCCGCGAAGTACAGCTCCGAACCGCGGGGTCGGGCCGACCCAACCAGCAAACCGGCCTTCCGCCCGACGGTTTGCGAATTCAAACATTCGCCGCTGGCGAGATCGTAATGGGCGGGTGATACGGCGTTGCCACCAGCCAGGTGCAGTTGGCCATCGTAGATAAGCATGTGACCTTGCACGCCCACGCCCGTGTGCGCGGCGGCATCGAGATGCCCGGAGCGGTTGTTCTGCCAGCGGATTTTGCCGGTCTCAGCCTCCAGCGCATAGACATGCGTGCCGTCGTAATTCGCCAAACCCGCCGCAACATAGGCCACGCCATTTTCCACGAGCACGCCGCTCGCCGCCGGCCAGGTGGATTGCAGCGTGCCGTAAACGGGAATGCGCCGTTCGACGGGTGCCGCGCGGAAGCGCCAGACTTGCCGTCCGGTTTTGGCATCGAGGGAATAAACCCAGCCGTCCCCCGAACCGGCGAACACGCGCCCCTTTGAAACCGTCGGTGGCAAACGCACGTCGCCGCCGGTGAACGCGCCCCAGGCTTCCTTGCCGCTCTTCACGTCGAGTGCGCGAATCACGCCGTCGGACCCGCTCACAAACGCCAGCGCGTCGGCAGCGGTGGGCGCGGATGGCGTGTAGGCGGTTTTGGGAGCGTATTCCCAGAGCAACTTTGCCTGCGTGCGGAGCGGCACCGCGGCGGAGACGGTGCCGAGGTTGT
>CAYHFK010000040.1:16734-20084 GCA_964355895.1 uncultured Bifidobacterium sp.
AGCAACTTTGCCTGCGTGCGGAGCGGCACCGCGGCGGAGACGGTGCCGAGGTTGTTGCCTCGGAAGGTGGGCCAATCTGCAGCATCAACGGACAAGCCAGCCTCGGATTTTCCACTCGCGGTCGTTTCGAGTCTGGCGCTCTCGGTCGCGGCTTGATCGAACTCAAAATTTCCCGCCGGTCCCAGGCAAGTGATGCCGTAGAGAGTCAGATTGCAATCACACACCGACGGCCACCAGTAGAGCAACCCGTTCGCAACCGTCACGCCATCGTGACAGTTCGGGCGCATCGGCGACACGAGTTGCGATTCGTCTTTCTGCAAGTCCAAACGGATCGAACCTTCTTCCGCGCGGAAGAAGATGGCGTCGCACGAGGCCGTGGGGCGGGTGCAGGCGCGACGGCTGGTCTTGAGTTCGGCGAGAATTTCACCCGTCAACGGGTTGAACTTGCGGCTGACCTCTTTGTCAATCTGTCCGCTGATGCCATACAAGCTGTCCCCTTGGAGGATCAGTTGGTAATTGCTGTACGGATGCGACCACAGCACTTTCCCGCTGTCGGCGGCGACCGCCACCAGGCGCTGCATGGCCGGGCCGGCGAAGTAGAGGGCCTGGTCGCTGCACCGCAACAACGCCGTTGTCCGCCAGTTCGAGCGCCAATCCTGGCGGTTCTGATATTCGCCGAGCGTTTCGAATAATTGCGAGGCGTTCTCCTTGTCGAGCCGATAAAGCTCGCCGCCGGTCTTGGCGTCCAGGCACGTCAGGTAATTCCCAAAGCTGAAGGCATATAACCGTCCACCCTTCATGCAAACCGCCCGTGCGTCCATCGGCTTCTTCTCGCGGTAACGCCACAAGATGCGCTTGCTGCCGAGATCAATCGCCACGATGGTCTTGCCGTAGCCCCACGGTTGCTCCTTCTGGTTGAATCCGGGCGAAAGCGGGTCCCACGGCCAGCCATGAGTCTCGCGGCGGGCGCGGATCGTGGGGTCGCGCAGTTCCTGCTCGCCAATCAAGGCGTAGAGGACGTTTCCGTCCAAGGCCATCCATTTCCAGAACGTGCCGCCGGCTTGGTCGGCGGGCGGCGCAATTTCCTCCTTCAGTTCGCCCGTGGCCGCGTCAAACACTTTGCACGACTGGTCATCACCAAAGTACACGTTCGTGGCGGTGGCAATCAGTGTATTGCGATGCACCATCAAGGCCGGGGCGATTTCGCGGCGCCACAACAACGTGCCGTTGTAACCGTTGAACGCCGCCAGCGTGTTCAGCCACGGTTCCTCCCGCTCCTTGAACGCGATGTGACCGAAAGCCTTGAAAACTCTTCCCGCGGCGCTCACTGCCACTTGCGGAAGCGGCGCGTAACGCGGATCGGCCAAAAACTGGGTCAGGTACGGACCGCGGGCCACCGTGTCTTTGGACACCGGGTTGTTATCCGACCCGTGATACGGATGACTCCAGTCGTCAACCCCTGCGGGAAAGGGCTTGGTTTCCTGCCGCGCGCCCAATATGACGCGGCCTTGCGGGCGCACCACGCGGAGGGCTTCGGCGACCGGCATTTTTTCGGCGGGACCGGAAGCGATCACGGCGTCGGCTACGTTGTCGGCGAGATGCAATCGCTCCGTCGGCCCGCGCTCAACAAAAATGCGGGTGCCGTAAAGCCCGGCGTCAAACGCCCGCCGCCGCGCGGCTTCGACCTCGGCAGCTTCCGCGAGTTGCACGTAGAGCATCAACTCGCTCTCGCGGGCGAGGGCGAGGGCCAGGTTGCAATCGCGGTCGCCGGGCAACGCGCAGATGCCTTTCGTGACGCCGATTTGCTGGAGCAAAGATTGCGCGCCCGGCGGGTTGGCTGAATGCGCAGCCCACGGCAGGCAAGCCACGAGGCACGCGAGGACGAGGAGCTTGAAGTGCGAAGTTGCAAATAACGAGGAGGAGAACCGTAAACAGATGCCTGTTTTCATGGGGGCAAGTTGAACCCCGCGCCAGCCGAATGACAACTGCAAAATAGCCATTTGAAAAGCGGGTCTGACTTGTGGCTTTGCTCCCGAAACTTTTGGCCGCGAAGCGGCCCAACGTGAATAGCCGTGGGTGAAACCCACGGAAGGCTGTCATGATTTATTCGACCCCGACGGGGTTGAATGTGTTTTTGCCGCCCTACCGTGGGCTGGTGCCCACGGCTATTCACGTTTTGTCCCGATGGGACAATCGGTGCCGCATCAGGATTCGCGAGACGGTTGACCGACGAGTGCGCAACGCCACGCATCAATTCAGCGATAGACCAGTAGCGCGGTCGCGACTCCAATGACCACAACCCAGAGAATATTCGTTCCCAAGCGCAACGCGACAAAGGCGGCCCCGGCCAGCAAAAGCCGGGTGATATCCCAACTGACACTTTGGGCGAAATGAATGGTGACGATCAGCAGCAAACCCGGGAAGGAACACAGCGCGCCACCGATGAGCCGCGCAAAAACTGGCGAGGTCCGCAGGCGGTCAAAATGTGGCGCCACCGCGATCACAATCAGGAACGACGGCAGGAACACCCCCAAAGTAGCCACGCCGGCTCCGAATGTCCCATGCAGCAGATAGCCCACAAAGGTCGCAGTAATCACGATTGGTCCGGGCGTGACCTGACCGAGAACGATGCCATCCGAAAGCGTCGGGCCATCCAGCCATTGCCGAACGGTGACGACCTCGTTGAACAGCAGCGGCACAGAAGCAAAGCCGCCACCGAAAGCAAACAGGTCAACGCGAACCATCATCGTCGCCAACTCGTAAAGCGGCCGATGGGCAAAGAACAATGCCGTCAGGAGCGCTGCGGTCGCGCAGAGGAGGAACAGGACGGGTTTCGTAGTCGGCGGCATGGGCGTGGAAACCGCCTCGGTGGGCGCAACTGAGACCTCCTTCTTCAAGAGCCAGAAGCCCACGAACGCGGCCAAAACAACCACCAGGAATGGATTGATACCGCAACCATACAGCGCCGCCGCTAATCCAGTGATTGGCACATGCCGCCAATGTTTCAGGGTGGTCTTGCCAAAAGTCATCGCCGCGTTTGCAACAATCCCGACGACGATGGCCTGCAGCCCGCTGAAAGCCGAAACGACTCCGGGGAGGTTGTGGGTGCGCGCGTAAAGGACGGCGAGCACCAGCATCAACCCAAAAGCTGGCAGGCCGAACCCTACATAACCCACAGCCGCCCCCGCCACGCCCCGCACGCTCAGCCCGACGTACGCCGCCGTTTGCATCGCGGTCGCGCCGGGCACCGCCTGGCAAAGCGCCACGCCATCGTCGAAGGCACGGGCGTTCAGCCAGCCTTTCCGGTCCACCGCCAACTGCCGGATGTAAGCCACCATGGCCGGCCCCCC
>CAYHFK010000041.1:0-19983 GCA_964355895.1 uncultured Bifidobacterium sp.
AATACTACCGCTACTGAAAAAATTTGCCGCGCTCTGACGAGACGCAGCTACGAAAGCTTAAAAGGCGAACGGGAAACCGTTCGCCTTTTTCATCCATCGTCACGGATTGCCGCTCGCTGCGCTTTGGCCCCACCCAACGCCAATTTCGCCGCCGCGATTGCGTCTCCCGTTGGTCAGGGACGTCTTCGGTTCGGCAACTTCCGGCATGGGCGCGTTTGATCTTTGGCGGTCGCCACTTTGACCGCAGTTCGGGCGATGGTTTGGAAGCTGCTAAGTCTGCCTTCAGATGCACCGTGAACCTCGGTCGTATGTCCCAATTGTAAGCACGGTTTCCGCCCGAATGTATTTTTCTTCGGCACGGAACCCCGGACGCGTTGCCGGCGCCGCGTGGGCGGCGGCATTGCTTCGCGTGCGTGTGAACGTGGGGCTGGAGGCGACTTGGAGCTGAAATGAAAAAAGCCACCCCACTCTCCATTCGCAGCAAGCTCACGCTGACCCACGCCGAATTGGAGCGCCGCGTGGCCGACCGCACGCGCGATTTGTTCCAAGCCAATCTCAGTCTGCGCAGCGAGGTGGCAGCGCACCGGCAGGCGCTGGAAGAATCCGATGCCTTGCGGGCCAAACTGCGACTCGCGTATGACAACCTGCAGCATGAAACCGAGGAGCGCGCCGCCGCGCAGGAGGGCTTGCGCCGGTCCGAGGAAAGATTTTCCAAGGCGTTTCTGGCCAGCCCCGTGCCGTTGGCGATTCTGACGCGCGGGGCCGGCCGGTTTATGGACGTCAATGACCGTTTCGCCGAACTGGTCGGCAAGCAACGCGAGGAGATTGTCGGCGGCGCGCTGTTCAACCTGCCATTGTGGACCGTGCCCGAAACGCGCGCCCGCATCGAGCAGTTGCTGGCGGAAGGGCAGTCGTTGCGCAAATGGGAATGTCGCATTGCCGGCCCCGGCAAGGAGACCCGCGCCGCCTTGCTTTCCGCCGAGCTGTTCCACCTTGGCCGCGAGGCCTGCGTGCTCCTGATGACCGAGGACATTTCCGAGCGCGCGAATCTGGAAGGCCAGGTGCGCCAGGGGCACAAGATGGACGCCCTCGGCCAGCTCGCCGCCGGCGTCGCGCACGATTTCAACAACCTGCTCACCATCATCCAGGGTTACACCCAGATGGTGCTGGTCATGCAAACGGGCGAGGGGGGCGTGATCCGTGAGTCGCTGGAAAAAATCATCAGCGCCACGAAACGCGCGGCGCAACTCACCGGGCAGTTGCTCGCGTTCAGCCGCAAACAAGTTGCGCAACCGAAGTCGCTCGATTTGAACCAGATTGTCACCAATGTTACCGGCATGTTGCAGCCGTTGCTGGGAGAAACCGTCCGGCTAAAGTGGAGCCCGGCGGCCAGCCTCCCCACGATCATGGGCGACTGCGGCATGTTGGAGCAGTTGCTCGTGAACCTGGCCGTCAATGCGCGCGACGCGATGGCGCGGGGCGGGGATCTGCTCGTCAGCACGTTCGCGTGCGATATTGAAGCGAGCTATCGCCAGGCGCGGCCCCAGGCCAGCGCTGGCCGCTTCGTTTGCTTGCAAGTCGCGGATTCCGGTTGCGGCATGGATGCCGAAACCCGCGAGCGCATCTTTGAACCGTTCTTCACCACCAAAAGCGCCGGCAAGGGCACCGGCCTCGGCCTCACCACGGTTTACGGCATCGTCAAACAACATCATGGTTGGGTGGAGGTGGCGAGCCAGGTGGGCGTGGGCACGACGTTCAAAATCTTTTTGCCCGCTGTGCAAGTCGGGGCGGCGGATGCGGACGGTGTCGTCGTCGGCGAGCGCATCCGGGGCGGCAACGAAACCCTCTTCGTCGTTGAGGACGAGCCGGGCTTGCGGGACAGTTAGCGGCCGGCGTACGATCAGACGGTGGGGCGCGAAACAGCGTAAACTAAAAACATCTCATCCGCCACGCGGCGGTTGGATTTGAGTTTGAATTGAGCCGCGTCGGCCAATTGCCACCGGCCGGCGCCGTCGGCAATCGTCGGGGCGGTTCGGCCCCCGAAAACTTTCGGGCAAACGGTGAGATGCAATTCGTCCACCAGCCCGGCGCCGAACAGAGCAGCGTTCAATTCGCCGCCCCCTTCACAGAGTAAACGCTTCACGCCCCATCGCGTGCGGAGCCAACGCAAGGCGGTGCGGAAGTTGATTTCGGTTTCGCCGCAAACTTTTACTGCGTCGGCCAGCGCGCGGAGTTGACGGAGTTTCGCCGCGGATGCCCGGTGGGTGGTGAGGATGAGGATGGGGGAGAAGCGATGTTTGAAAACTTCCGCCCGCGGATTGATTGAGCCGCTGCCGCTCACGAGGACGCGTACGTTGTATTCAGCCAGGCCGCGTTGAAGGCGCCGGCGACGGAACTTCGCGCCGCCCGGTCCCAGGTTGATTTTCGCCGAGTCCACGGTGCGGGCGCCGGACATCACGGCGTCAGCGGTGGCGCGCAGTTCCAGGAGATGCGCTTGATCGCGCGCACTGCCAAACGAAGCCATGGCGCGATTGGCCGTGGCGATTTTTCCGTCCGCCGTCATGGCCATGTTGATTAGGACAAACGGATAATTGGAGTGTTCAGTATTCAGTATTCAGCCCTCAGCATTGGTCGCTCTTTACATGCAATGAGGGAACTCTATCCCGGAAAACTGAAAACTGAAAACTGAAAACTTCAGACGATGAGCATCGCATCGCCATAACTAAAAAAGCGATACCGTTCGCGGATGGCTTCGGCGTAGGCGGACAGAATAACTTCCCGTCCACCCGTGGCGCCCGGGGATGCGAACGCGCTGACCAGCATCAGCAACGTGGAGCAGGGGAGATGGAAGTTGGTGAGCAGCGCGTCCACGATTTTGAACTCGCGGGGCGGGTGAATGAAAATCCGCGTACGTCCGCGCCCCGCGACCAGAGGGCGGTTTGGTTGTTCCGCGACGCTTTCCAGCACGCGCACGCTCGTCGTGCCGACGGCGATGACACGCCGGCCAGCGGCTTTCGCGTCGTTCACGGCCCGGGCTGTGGCTTCGCTGAGTTCGTAGCGTTCCTCGTGCATGACGTGGGCGTCGAGCGTTTCCGCTTTTACGGGCGCGAAGGTGCCGAGGCCGACGTGAAGCGTGATGAATTGGATTTCCACGCCGCGCGCACGAATTGCATCGAGCAACTTTTCGGTAAAGTGCAAGCCCGCCGTGGGCGCGGCGACGGAGCCGGCGGGTTGGGCGAAGACGGTTTGATAGCGATCCAGGTCGGATGCGCGGCGAGCCGAATCGGCGTTCGGCGTTCCGTTATCGCGACGAATGTAGGGCGGCAAAGGAAGTTCGCCGAGTGAATCGAGTTCATCAAGGATGTTTGTGGTGCGGGAGAATTGCAGGCGGCGATGGCCTTCGTCGTTCGTTGCCGTGACCGTCGCCAGAATATTTCGGATTTTGGATTTCGGATTTTGGATTTGAATTTGCGTCCCGCCGCGGGCGCGCTTGCCGGGCTTCATCAGCGCCCACCAATCGTTCACGGCATTCTCTTCGAGCAGCAACATTTCAAACGCGCCGCCGGTTTGCGCGTTCACGCCGCGGAGTCGGGCCCGGATGACGCGCGAGTTGTTTAACACGAGGACATCCCCCGCGCGGAAAAAATCCAGCACGTCCCGAAACTGCCGATGCCCGACCCTGCCGCTGGCGCGATGCAGGACCAGCAGACGCGATTGATCGCGTTCCCCGGCGGGCTGCTGGGCGATCAACTCGGGCGGCAAACTGAAATTGAAGTCGGCGGTTCGCATCGGCGGCGGTAGCGTAATGGTCTGGCGACAATTGCCAAATTCCAAAACCGATTGCCGATCCTCGAAAGCTCCATGGGAGCTGACCCGAAAGTCTGTCTGGCATCCCCAACTCAAGATGTTGTATGTAACCAGTGAGGCCACACCATAAGGAGTGTCTGCGCAGCCAGATTCAGTTCGGTTCGTCCCGGTCATTTTGCAACCAGTTTCCAAGTCGCTCGCCGGCTGTGAATAACTTCCAAATAAATCTTCTGGAAAGCTGTTGACACGAAATGGAGAAGGGTGTTTAACAGTGCATCGTTGTGGGGCGATGTGGGTCATTGTGGGTTGGGTCGCCAGCACTGTGAACAAAATGTCGAATAGCGGAACATCAACGCAGATTTACAACTCGATTTACCGCCACGGGGTGGATGAGAAGCGTCGTATCCAAATTCCCTCAATGTGGCGGCCAGTTGAGACGGGGGTTCAACTCACGTTGATCGTCTGGCCGCAACGGGTCGAGGGACCGTGCTTGCGCGTGCTGCCGCCGAAGGAAATGGCTGAACTGATGGCGTCACTCGACGCGATGCCGAACGGGGATCGCAACAAGACAATTTTGAAACGGATCATCGGCGCGGAGTCCACGCAGGTGACGCTCGACAAGGCGGGACGCATTTGTGTGCCCGAAGAAATGACGCGCGCGGCGGGCATTGAGGACGAGGCGACACTCGTCGGGTTGCTCGACCGGTTCGAGATCTGGGATCCGGCGCGTTATGAGAAGATCAAAGCATCGGATGCGGTAATGGCGACGGAAGCCTTCAAACTGATGGAATGAATATGAGCTTTGGAAGATTGCTGGCCGCGGGAAAAAGCTGGATGGGTGGCGATGGGATCGGTCGCTATCGGATGCGGAAAAATATCCGGTTGCCGAAATTCATCTCGCCGCGGAATCCCTTCAAGGCGGAGACAGGGGTGGAAACGCCGGCGCTCCCGGCGGTCATCCCAGTCACGACTGCGGCGGCGGTGGTCGCGGCGACGTCTGAGAATCAGGTTTCGCGGTGGGCGCGCGTTGGTGCCGGATTGCGCCGGTTCGCGGTGTTCTGTCGGGATCGTAATCCCTTTTCGCAGATTGGCCGGGCGAAGCTGCCGGCGATTCCGCGCTTCGGAAAGTTTGGAGTTCAGGGCGAGCTTTCGTTGGACAAGGTGAAGGTGGTGCGCGGCGATCTGACGCACGCCGATTTGGAAGTGGTTCCGGTGGGGCCGGGTGGAAATCAAGCGACCAGCCCGGCGTGGAAAAACCTGCCCGCGCGGATTTTTGGCGCGGGCCTTAAGTGATCGCTTGGGAAGTCGGATGCGGCGTGTCCAATTTCGAACACAAGCCGGTGATGATGGCGGAGGTGCTGGCCGCGCTGAGGCCGATGGCGGGGGGGCGGTACGTGGACGGGACGCTCGGCGGAGCCGGGCACGCGGCGGCCCTCCTGGCGGCGAGTGCGCCGACGGGCTGGTTGTTGGGTTGTGACCGGGATGGCCTGGCGCTGGAGGCCGCGCGCGCGCGGCTCGCGGAGTTTGCGGGGCGATTTGAGATCCGGCGCGGGAATTTTGCCGAGTTGGATGAATGGATTCCGGCAGGCAGTTGCGAGGGCGTGCTGTTGGATTTGGGCGTGAGTTCACCGCAACTGGATCTGGCCGAACGCGGATTCAGTTTTCAGAACGACGGGCCGCTCGACATGCGCATGGACGTACGCCAGCCGCTGACGGCGGCCACGCTGGTGAACACGGCGGGCGGGGAAGAGCTGGCGAAGATTTTTTGGGAATATGGCGACGAGCGGGAGTCCCGGCGGTTTGCACGGGCCATCGTGCATGACCGGGAGCAGTGCGCGTTCACAACGACGCGGCAACTGGCGGAACTGATCGAGCGGTTGGCGCCGCGGCGCGGGCGGAAGGCGCATCCGGCCACGCGGGTGTTCCAGGCGTTGCGGATCGCGGTGAATGACGAACTGGGCGCTTTGGAGCGCGGGTTGGCGGGGGCGCTGAAGATTTTGAAACCCGGCGGGCGGCTGGCGGTGATCACGTTTCATTCGCTGGAAGATCGCGCGGTGAAAATTTTCGGGCGTACACGAGCGCGGGATTACACGTTTTCAGGAACCGACGTGCCCGAGCTTCGAGCTCCGTGTGCGCCCGAATTACGGATTGTCAATCGGAAGGCGCTCCGGCCGGGCGCGGTGGAATTGACGGAAAACCCGCGCAGCCGCAGCGCGCAGTTGCGGGTGATGGAGAAAGTTTAATGGCAAAGAATCGCAAAAATAAGTCGGTGGCGATCCGGTTCGGACCGGCCATCAAGGCGTTGTTACTGTGCTCGCTCTTCGTCGTGTCGGGGGTGGGCTACGTGTGGCAGAAAAGCCTGATTGCCGAGCTGGGCCAGCAGATCAGGACGCGGGAGACGGAGCTGGCGAAGTTCCAGGATCAGAACAAGAAGCGGCGCGATCGCCTCGCGGGGTTGAAGTCTCCAGACCAGCTGAAAGCGCGTTTGCGCGAATTGAATCTGGGGTTGGTGGATCCGCCGCCCCTGCAGGTATGGCGGTTGGTGGAGCCGCCGGGGTCGCCGGGGCTGCCGCCCATCCACCCGGCGCCGGTCGTCCAGCAATACGCGGCGCGGCCTTGAGTTTTTTTTGCCGCCACCCGTGACGCCGTCGGAGAGGAACCGATCGCCGCGGGTGGCTGGCAGAATTTTTGTAAGTAGAAAACCAAACGCGGACGTGGTCCGCGAGATTGAGCGGATAGTCGTTTTAATTTTTACCACCGCCCGTGACGTGTCGGCCGAGGAACCGACCGCCATGGGCGGCTGGTGATTTTCACAATGGGAAAACAATTGCAATATCGGAGGCTGATGATGTTGGGCGCGCTGTTGGGCGGGGCGTTCGCGTTGCTGGCCTGCCGGTTGGTGGATGTGCAGGTCATCCGGCATGAGGAACTGCAGGCCAAGGCCCAGCAGAACGCCGTGCGCGAGATCCGCCTGCAGCCGCGCCGGGGCGATATCCTCGACGCGAACGGCCATCTGCTCGCTACGAGTGTCTTCGTTAAAACTGTCTGCGCCGATCCGACGCTCCTGGGGAACCGCCAGGCGGAAGTCGCCCGCGCCATCGCCCCGATCCTTCAGCTCGGGGAAGCCGAAGTTTATCAGAAACTCCAGCCCCAGACGCTCGTGAACAAAAAGGGCGAACCCGTTCCCGACAAGTACGTCGTGCTCAAAAGCAAAGTGCCCGTCGAAACCTGGGAACAGGTCCGGAGCGCGATGACGAATCTCTCCTTCGGGGTGGACGAAAAGAAACTCACCGGGAAGGAGAAGAAAGTTTTTGCCGACCTGCGAGCCAAGGCCATCTTTGCGGACCGGGTGGACGAGCAGGTGCGGAATTATCCGAACAAGACACTGGCTGCGCATGTCATCGGCTTCCTGGGCATGGATGGGCAGACCAACTCCCCGACCTTCGGCCAGAACGTGGGGGCGGATGGCGTGGAGCGTTATATGCAGGAAAAACTGGCCGGCACGGCCGGTTGGCGGGTCACGGAGACGGATGCCAAATCGCGTGAGGTGGTGTCGCTGCGCCGCCAGGAAATCAACGCCCGCGACGGTTACAACGTGGTGCTGACCATTGATGCGGTCCTCCAGGACCTGCTCGAAAGTTCACTCGCCGAAGGCATGAAACACCACACCCCGCTGAACATCTCCGGCATCGTGGTTCGGCCCCGGACGGGCGAGATTCTGGCGATGGCGACGCTGCCGAGCTTCGATCCCGGCGATCTCAAAGGCGACCCCACAGTGCTGCGCAACCGCGCCATTACCGACGTGATGGAGCCAGGTTCCACTTTTAAGATCGTCGCCGTTTCCGGCGCTTTGAATGACCGCACGGTCACGTTGAACGACATATTTGACTGCGAACACGGGACGTTTTTTTTCGCCGGCCGTACATTGCACGACCACGATAAAACTTGCGGTCTGCTTCCGGTGGAAAAAATTATCACGAAGTCATCAAACATCGGTGCGGCAAAGATTGGAATTAAGATGGGGCGCCACCGGCTTTACGAATACATGTGCGATTACGGTTTCGGCGCGCGCACGGGCATTCCACTGCCCTTTGAGTCCTCGGGCATCGTCCATCGCCTGGAGAAGTGGAGCAAAGTTTCCATTGCCCAAATCCCGATGGGTCACGGGGTCTCGGTGACCCGGCTGCAAATGGTCATGGCCATGAGCGCCATCGCGAATAACGGCCAACTGATGCGGCCCCTGTTGGTGAGCCGGCTCGAGGATCGTGATGGGCGCGTCATCGCGCAATATCAACCGGAACCGGTGCGGCAGGTTGTGAGCGAAGCGACGGCGCAACAGATGGTCAAGGCGCTCAAAACCGTCGTGACGAAGGAAGGCACCGCGGAGAAGGCCGCCCTCGCGGACTACACGGTGGCCGGCAAAACTGGCACGGCGCAGAAAACCATTGAGGGCGTGGCGGGCTACGCGCCGGGAAAATACATCGCCTCCTTCATCGGCTTTTTTCCGGCGGACAAACCGGAGTTGTGCATTTCCATCGTGATGGATGAGCCGAAGCAGGGCCACTACGGCGGACTGACGGCCGCGCCCGTGTTCCGCGACTTCGCCACCGCCGCTGCAAATTATCTCAACATCCGGCCCGACCGGACGAATGCGTCGCCGGTGCTGGCCAGTGCGGCCAGCACGCTGTCGGGTGTGCGTTCGGCTCCATCTGCTGTCGTCAAACCGTTGCGAACCCCATAAAACTATGAACCCAAACAGCATCTCGCATCGTCTGTTCATCGCGGCCTTGAAGCCCAGCGAGCAGACTCCAGGCAAGCGTCCGTCCGCCGCGCGGAGTGGTGGCCCCAATGGCGCAAACAAATCCGACGGGGCCAAGCCGGCGCCGGCATTCTCGGCGCTGGCGGCGCGGCAGGTCGCCGATTGGTCGTGGAGCGGGTGGCAGCAAAACACGATTTGATTGGAACGCTGATCCCCGCCTCGGGGCGGAGTAATTAAGAAGGGCAAGAGTGGAATCCAGAGACCTAGCATTTGTGGTTACGGCGTGTGCCGGCGAACTGTTGTCCGGTTCGCCGGCGACCCGCTTTCAACGGGTCAACACCGATTCCCGGCAGACGCAGGCAGGAGATTTGTTCATCGCGCTAACGGGCGAGCATTTTGACGGGCACGCCTTCCTGGTGGAAGTCGCGAAAAAGGGCGCGGTGGCCGTCGTGGTCGAACGCGGGCGCAAACTTGAACCGCTGCCGGGTTGCGCGGTAATCCAGGTGCCGAACCCACGCCCGGCGCTCGGGCAACTCGGCGCGGCGTATCGGCGGCAATTCTCGCTGCCGGTCATCGCCGTCGGCGGTTCCAATGGCAAGACGACGACGAAGGAACTGATTGCCTCGGTGCTGCGGCAGAAACTGGCAACGCTCTGGAGCGAGGCGAGTTTCAACAACGACATCGGCGTGCCGGCGACGTTGCTGCGGCTGGAGTCAGCGCATCGCGCCGCCGTGCTTGAAGTCGGCACGAATCATCCCGGCGAACTGGCGCCGCTGGTGGAAATGATTGCGCCGCGGTTCGGCGTCCTCACGAACATCGGACGTGAGCATCTGGAATTCTTTGGCGACCTCGCGGGGGTGGCGCAGGAGGAGGGCGCGCTGGCGGAGTTGCTGCCGGCGGACGGAACGCTGTTTGTGAATGGCGACAATGAGTGGAGCGACCGGATCGTCAAGCGGACGAGCGCGAAGATAATTCGTGTTGGCTTGAATGCGGGCAACGACTGGCGCGCGCGCGACCTGCAGTTGGAGAAATCGGGCATGGAATTTCAGGTGGACGCGCCGAACGCGGCGTTCAGCGGTGAGTATCAGATCAATTTGCTCGGGCGGCATCAGGTGCAGAATGCTTTGTTTGCGCTGGCGGTGGGGGCGGAACTGGGTTTGAACCCGGCGGAACTGGCGCGCGGACTGGCCGAGTGTCAGGCCGCGAAGATGCGGCTGCAGGTTTGGGACTGGAGCGGCGTGTGCGTGCTCGACGACACTTACAACGCGAATACGGATTCGATGCTCGCGGCCTTGCAGGTATTGCAGGAGTTGCCGGGCAAAGGCCGGCGCGTGGCGGTGTTGGGCGACATGGCGGAACTCGGGGCGCACAGCGCGAGCGCCCATGCCGAGGTGGGCCGGCGCGTGGCGGAGTTGGGCATCGGCCAGCTCATTGCCGTGGGCAAGATGGCCGGCGTCATGGGGCAGGCGGCGCGCGCCGCCGGCTTGAATCGCGTGATTGAACTCGTGGATGCGGAGGCGGCAGTGACGACCCTGAAATCATTTTTGAAAGCGGGCGACACGGTGTTGCTGAAGGCCTCGCGGGCCTCGCGGTTGGAGCGCATCACCCAGGCGTTGCGCGCGGGCGAGAGTGGGAAGCGGAATTGAATTGAATGTTTTTCTATCTGAGCCAGGCGATCATGGAGTGGGCGGAGGGAACGTCGTGGGCGGGCTACGTCTCGCCGCTGCGGCTCTTCCGGTACATTACGTTTCGCGCGGCGGGCGCGGCGATCACCGCGCTGTTGCTGAGTTGGTGGCTCGGTCCGAAAGTCATCGCCTGGTTGAAGCAGCTCAAGTTCGGCCAGGAATACACGGACATCGCCGAACAAAGCGGCGACCTGAAAACGCGCCTCCTCAGCAAGAAAGGCACGCCGACCATGGGCGGCATTCTAATTGTCACCGTGTTAAACCTGACGACGCTGTTGTGGACGCATTGGAATCCACTCGTCGAATTGACGCTGCTCACCGTACTGGTGTTGACCGGGTTGGGCTTTTACGACGATTACGCCAAGATCGTCAAGCAGCACGGTGGCGGTGCGAAGCCCCATGTGAAGTTGTGGGTCCAATCGGCGGTGGCGGTGTTCGTGGCGATTTACATCTGGCAAATGCCGATCCTGAGCACGCTGCGTTTTCCCGAGAGCCAGACGGTGTGGCACAACAATCTCATCAGTGTAATGATGGTGCCGTTTTACAAATACCCAATCCATGCGGGCGCGGCGGTCGGGCTGGTGTTGACGGTCATTACCCTGGTCGGCAGCTCAAACGCGGTGAATCTGACGGACGGGCTCGACGGGCTGGCGATCGGTTGCACGTTGATCACGTCGGTGGTGTTTCTGGTGCTGACGTATCTCGCGGGCAATTTCAAATACGCGGGTTATCTGCAAATCCCGTACGTGGAAGGCGCCGGCGAACTGACGGTGTTTTGCGCGGCGATGATTGGCGCGGGCATGGGATTCCTGTGGTTCAACTGTCATCCGGCGCAGGTGTTCATGGGCGATACCGGCTCGCTGGCACTCGGCGGCGCGCTGGGCATGGTGGCGGTGTTGATTCATCAGCCGTTTGTGTTGGTGATCGCGGGGGGCGTGTTCGTAATGGAGGCGCTGTCGGTCATCATCCAGAAAAGTTGGTTTCGTTACACGCGGCTCAAGTTTGGCGAGGGCCGGCGGGTTTTTTTGATGGCGCCCATTCATCATCACTTCGAGAAGAAGGGCTGGTATGAATCGCAGGTGGTGATGCGGTTCTACATTTTGTGCGTGCTGTTTGCAGTGATGGCTTTGAGCACATTAAAGATTCGGTGACGGATTGGTTATGCGAAGCGAGAAAAATGGCGATAGCGAAAGAGCCGCAAGGGGAATTACTCCTTGCGTGGGCGGCGATTCGTTGTTAAAAAGATTGACCGAAGCGGGAAAGTTCGCGGGTGATTTTCGGGTCGGGCGCCGCAACTTTTTCCGCCGGGTTCAGCTTCAATTATTTCGCCAACAGTTTTCGGCTGGTGAAGCTATTTGAAGTGCGACCAAATCAATAGGTGGGGGTGTGCCGGCGATTCACCCCAACATAGGCGACAATCAAGAACGCCGGGCAGGATTTTCCGATTTGTTTCGGGCTTTTTTGAGGGAAAAGCCCGGAGCAAAAAATAACAAACCAAACCTCAATGAAAGGACGCGATACGCGCCAAGCCAATGAATAGTCCGAGTCCATTAGTTCCGCAGGGTTCCAGTCTCGAGCAACAACACCAAGCCCGCTCAAGTCTGAAGGTGAAAATCTTCTGCGCGTTGGGTGTCAACGTCGCCGTTCTGCTCGTTTTGCTGATGCAAGGTTGCAAGCGTGAGCAACCCCAAACCTTGCCGGAGACATCCCCGGTGTTTACCGAAACGAACCCACCGCCTGTGGACGTTTATGACACCAATGCGCCGGTCGCTACGACACCGGATACCAATGCGGCGCCGTTGCCGGTTGCCGAACCCACTCCGCTGCCGACCGCTGCCGCGACGGAATACACCATCCTGAAGGGCGACACCTTCTCCACCATCGCACCGAAGTTTGGGGTTACTGTCAAGGCGCTTCAGATTGCCAACCCGGGCGTGGATCCGGCGAAGCTGCAGATCGGTAAGAAGATTGTCATTCCTGCTCCTACCGCCGCGGCGCCATCTGGAACTGCACCCGGCGTCGCCGCACCCGCCGGGGACAGTGCGGGTTTGTACAAGGTCAAGTCCGGCGACACGTTGACCAAGATCGCGGCCGATCATCACACGACGGTGAAGGCGATTCAGTCGGCGAACAACCTGACCGACTCGCGGATCAAGGTTGGACAAGTGTTGAAGTTGCCGGCCCGGCCCGCGCCGACGGATGCCGTTCCGGTGGCCCCGGCCCGGTGATCAATTCTGCGAACGCCGCGTGACCTCGACGCGGCGTTCGCCATCGCAAAAATGAAAGTTGCCGTCACCACTCTGGCTCTCTGCGTCGCGGCCCTGCTGTCGCTCGGCCTGGTGATGCTTTACAGCTCGGGGCTTTACCACCGGGGAGCGGATCAGGCGAGTTCGCGCTTTTTGATCAAGCAGCTTCTCTGGTGCGCGGCGGGTCTGGCGGCGTGTGTGATGGCCGCGGCCCTCGACTATCGGTGGCTGAAGCGAATGGCGTGGCCGTTATTGGGTGGGGCGGTGATCCTGCTGACTTTGGTGTTAAGAGTCACGAAGTTCAGCCCGAAAATCAATGGGGCGAACCGTTGGTTCGCTTTTCACGACATTAGCTTCCAGCCTTCAGAACTGGCCAAAATTGCCCTCATTATCGCGCTGGCGTGGTACTGCGAACGCTATCAACGGCAGATGCACACCTGGAAACGCGGGATCCTTTTTCCCGGTTTGTTCATCGGCCTGATCGCGGGGTTGATCTTCGTGGAGCCGGACGTTGGCAACGCGCTCCTGATCACTCTCGTCAGCGGTTTGATGCTGCTGATTGCGGGCATCCGCCTCAAGTATTTCCTCCCGCCCGTCGCCGCTGTCGTCATCGCGGTTGGCGTTTTTCTTTATACCGACCCGATGCGCTCGAAACGCATTTATTCCTGGCTTCACCTGGAAGAAACAAAACTGGGAATCGGCCGTCAAGCTTACCAGGCACAGCTCGCCTTCGGCTCCGGCGGCTGGACCGGCCTCGGCCTCGGCAATGGCCGGCAAAAACTCGGCTGGGTGTCGGAGTATCAGACCGATTTCATCCTCTCGATCATTGGCGAGGAACTGGGCCTCGTCGCGACACTCGGCGTGGTTCTGGGTTTCGTGCTGATTTTAGTTTGCGGTGTCTATATCGCCGCGCACGCGCGCGACACCTTCGGGATGATGCTCGCGGCGGGCATCACGTTGCTGATCGGCTTGCAGGCGTTCATCAACATTGGCGTCGTTACCGGTACCCTGCCGAACAAGGGTCTGGCGTTGCCGTTCATCAGCTACGGCGGATCCAACCTGCTCGCGATGCTGGGTTGCATTGGTTTGTTGTTCAGCGTCGCGCGGCAGGGTCGCGCGCCAGAGATCAAACCCGCAAATCCCTTCGCGGCGGACGAATTACCCACCGCGCAACCCACATGACCCCCGCTCGCGCCCACCCGCCTCACGTCGCCATTGCTTGCGGCGGGACCGGCGGTCATCTCTTTCCGGGCTTGGCCGTGGCCGGGCAAATTCTCTCGCGCGGTGGCTCGGTCACCGTCTTGATTTCGCCGAAGGAAGTGGATCAACAAGCCGTGAAATCCGCGCGCGGTCTGGAGATTGTCACCCTCCCGGCCGTCGCGCTGCAAGGGGGCCGCCGCCTCGCGTTCCTGCGCGGCTTCTGGCAATCATGGCGCGCGGCGCGCAAGCTTTTCAAATCCCGCCGGCCCGACGCCGTGCTGGCCATGGGCGGATTTACCAGTGCCCCGCCGGTGTTGGCGGCGCGCAGTCTGGGCGGTAAAACTTTTCTCCACGAGTCGAACACCATCCCCGGGCGTGCCAATCGCTGGCTCGCGCGCGTGGTGGATCAGGCATTCGTGGGCTTTTCGCAAACGGAATCGCGCCTTGCCGCCCGTCAAGTCACTGGCACGGGCACCCCCGTGCGCCCGCAATTTCAGCCGCGCGACGCCGCGTTGTGCCGCCGCGTCCTCGGCCTCGACGCCGCCCGCCCGGTGATGCTCGTCATGGGCGGCAGTCAGGGCGCGAGCGGCATCAACGAAATGATTTTGACCACGTTGCCGGTGCTCGCCCGCCACGCCCTGCAATGGCAATGGCTGCACCTCTCCGGCCCGCAGGACGCGGACAAGGTCCGGCAGGCTTATAAGAAACTCGGCCTCACGGCGATCGTGCATCCGTTCCTCGCCGAAATGGATCTGGCGCTCGGCGCGGCGACCGCGTGTGTGAGTCGCGCGGGTGCGTCGTCGCTGGCGGAACTCGCGGCGGTCCGGCTGCCGGCGTTGCTGGTGCCGTTTCCGACCGCCACGGACAATCATCAATTCTACAACGCCCGCGCCTTTGAGGAAACCGGCGCCGCGCAATTGCTGGAACAACGCGCAGCCACCCCGGAGAAAGTTTCCGGTCGCTTGCGCGAACTCGTCGAGGATGTGGCCACCCGTGATGAAATGAAAGCGGCCCTTGCCCGCTGGCACGCGCCGAAGGCGGCGGAGCGGATTGCCGAGCTGATTTTGAAAGCGGTTTCCCGGAGCGCCGATCTCCCGTTCGCCGCGTCGGAAACGGCCCCGGCTCGAACCCGGCCGGAGTCCGTCGCCCCGTTGCAAAGTTCGACGATTGCATGACCGAAATCGCCGCCATCATGGATTGCCCGACGCCCAGCCGCAAACCGCTCGCCGAGGAACTCGCGCGGCGCGTTTCGCCGGCGACGGTGATTCGCCGCGACGAGCCGCTCGCGAAGCGGACCACCTTGCGCGTCGGCGGACCGGCGGAAGTTTATGTCGAGCCGGCGAGCGAAGCGGACCTGGCGGAAGTTGTGAAGTTCAGCGCCGAGCGCGACGTGAATTTGTTTGTGCTGGGGCGCGGCTCGAATCTGCTCGTGCGCGACGGCGGGATTTGCGGGGTGGTGATTTGTCTCGCCCATCCGGGCTTCAGCGCCGTGGAGATCAGCGGCGAACGGATGCGTTGTGGGGCGGGCGCGAAATTGAAACACGTCGCCGTCGAAGCCAAGCGCGCGGGCTTGAGCGGGGTGGAATTTCTGGAGGGCATTCCGGGCAGCGTGGGGGGCGCGTTGCGGATGAACGCCGGCGCGATGGGGGCGTGGACGTTCGCTGCCGTGGAATCCCTTCGTTTCATGGATTACACGGGGCGGATTTTTGAAAGGCCCGTGGCCGAAGTGCCGACGGAATATCGGGCTTGTCCCTTGTTGAAGAACCATATTGCGCTCGGCGCGGTGTTCAAATGCCGGCCGACGACGCGGGAAGAAGTCGAGCACCGCATGAACACGTTCAGTGCGAAGCGTTGGGACTCGCAACCGGCCGCCCCGAGCGCAGGTTGTTGTTTCAAGAATCCGGCGACGATTCCCGCCGGGCGCCTGATTCAAGAGTTGGGGCTGAAAGGCTTTCGCATCGGCGGGGCGATGGTTTCGCTGGAGCACGGCAACTTCATCGTCAACGACGGCAGCGCCACGGCGAAGGACGTTTTGAATTTGATGGCTCTGATCCGGGAGCGTGCGAAAACTGAACGCGGGATTGATTTGCAAACCGAAGTGGAAATTGTCGGGGAAGATTGATTTTTCGTCCTCGTCCTCGTTCTCCTCCTCGTCCTCGAAATAGGGCGGCGAGGACGAGGACGAGAACGAGAACGACCGAAGATGTCAGCAAAACTAAAAATCACCGTGATGCTCGGCGGACCGAGTGCCGAGCGCGAGGTTTCGTTGAGTTCCGGGGCGGCGGTGGCGGCGGCGCTGCGGTCGCTCGGGCACATTGTCGTTGAACTCGATCCGCGCGAACCGGGCTGGCGGCTGGCGCCGGGCACGCAAGTGGTTTTCCTCGCCTTGCACGGGACGTACGGCGAGGACGGCACGGTCCAGGCGGAGTTGGACAAATTGGGCGTGCCCTACACCGGTTGCGATGCGGAGGCGAGCCGGATCGGTTTTGACAAGGTGCTGACAAAGCAGCGTTGCGTGACGGCCGGGGTGCCGACGGCGCGGTCGCTGGTTTTGGACACGGCGAAAACCCCGTGGCCGATGGGGTGGAATCCGCCGCTCGTGATCAAGCCGGTGCGCCAGGGTTCCAGCGTGGGGCTGCAATTCGTCGAGCGCGTCGAGGAGTGGGCGAACGCGCTGGCCGAGGCGTTGCGGCACGATTCGCAGGTGTTGATGGAAGAAAAAATTGTCGGGCGCGAATGTACGGTTGGCATTCTGGACGACCAACCCCTGCCCATTGTCGAGGTGCGCCCGAAGTCGGGCGTCTATGATTACCGGACGAAGTACAGCGTGGGCGCGGCGGAATACTTTTGCCCCGCGGCGTTTGATGACGCAACGACGAAGCGCTTGCAGGACGCCGCCCTGGGCGCGTTCCGGGCCATCGGCGGGCGCGACTACGCGCGCGTGGATGTGATGGTTCGGGCGAACGGCGATCCCGTGGTGCTGGAAGTAAATTCGTTGCCCGGCATGACGGAGACGAGTTTGCTGCCGAAGGCGGCGGTGGCGGCGGGCATCGGCTACGCGGAGTTGTGCCAGCGGATGGTGGAACTGGCGTTGAAAAGAATTAAAAATTAAAAATGCAAAATCAGCAACGGGAAGCAGGCGGCGCAACAGTTCGGACATTTTTAATTTTGCATTTTGCATTTTGAATTGATGGCAATGTGGCCCAAGCGAAAACCAGTTAATCGGCGGTTAGGTCGTGTGCATGTGTTGGACGTGAAGTTGCGTTCCGACCAGGTACGCCAGGCGCGGATGCGGTTCGGCGTGCGGGCGGTGGGCGTGCTGTTGGGCACGGGCTTCGGGCTTTATGTGCTGTGGCGGGCGGGCGAGTGGGCGCTGAACCAGATGGTTTACCAGAACCCGGCCTTTGCCATTCGGGAGGTCGAGGTGCAAACCGACGGCGTGATCGCCGCGGCGCAACTGCGCCGCTGGGCCAACGTGAAACCGGGCGCAAACCTGCTCGCACTGGATCTCGTGCGCGTGAAGCGGGATCTGGAGCGGATTCCCTTCATCGCCGCGGTTTCGGTCGAACGGATCCTGCCGAAAACTCTGCGCTTGCGGGTGACGGAGCGCGAAGCGGTGGCGCAGGTCAATGTCCCGCAGGCCCGGGTCGGGGGCGGCGTGGACGTGAAGGTGTTTCATCTCGACCCGGAAGGTTTCGTGATGCCGCCGATGGATCGGCGCCAGCGCGCGACGGCCATGGGGCCGACGGATGATTCACTGCCCGTGCTGACGCTGACCAACCTCACGAATGTGCAGCCGGGCCGGCGGCTGGATTCCGCGTCGGTGGCGGCGGGGTTGCGGTTGATTTCCGAGTTCGCCGCTTCGCCGATGGCGGGGCTGGTGGACTTGCGGCGGATTGACGTGAGCGCGGCGGACGTTTTGGTCGTGACGACGGGGCAGGGGAGCGAAGTGACCTTTGGCCTTCAGGATTTGGATCGGCAATTGCGCCGCTGGCGGGAGATTCACGATCGGGTTCAGCAGTTGAAGAGCAGCCTCGTCTCCCTGGATCTCGCCGTGCCGAGCAATATCCCGATGCGCTTGATCGAAGCCAACCCGTTGCCCGTGCCCGTGCCCAAACCTCCCAAACCGCTCCGGAGCAAGAAAAAAAATGTTTGACTCATCCTCCATCATCGTCGGACTTGAGATTGGAACGTCCAAGGTTTGCGCCGTGGTCGGCGAAATGAATGACGACGGCGCGCTCAACATTATCGGGGTCGGCCAGGCGCGGACGCGGGGCGTACGCAAGGGCGAGATTGTTGACGCCCGGGCCGTCGAGGAAGACGTGCGCCACGCCATCGTGGAGGCGGAACAGATGGCGGATGTGGAGATTCGCAGCGTCTATCTCGGGGTGACCGGCGGGCATATTCGCGGCTTCAACAATCGCGGGGTCCATCCCGTGGTTTCCGCGGATCGCGAGATTTCCGACGAGGACGTGCTGGACGTGGTGAAGAACGCCAAGGCGATCAACTTGCCGCAGGACAACACGGTGTTGCACGCCATCCGTCAGCATTTTTTGGTGGACGGCCACGACGGCGTTACCGATCCCGTCGGCATGCTGGGGGCGCGCCTGGAGGTGGATGTGCATGTGGTCCACGGCCATTTGAACCGTTTGCAAAACGCCATCCGCGTCGTCAAGGGCATGCAGCTCGAAGTGAACGAAGTGGTGTTCAACGGCCTGGCTTCCTCGCTGGCCGTGCTGTCGAATACGCAGAAGGAACTCGGCGCACTGGTGATTGACATCGGCGGCGGCACGACCGATTACGTCGTTTATTCCGGCGGCGTCATCAAGCACACCGGCGTGCTGGCCGTCGGCGGCGATCACGTGACGAACGATCTCGCGTTTGGCCTGAAAGTTCCGCAGGGCCGCGCGGAGCAACTCAAGATCGAGAACGGCGCGGCGTTGGTGGACGACGCGGTCAAAGGCCAGACCATAAACATCACGAGCGAACTCGGCCTGCCGCTCAATACCGTCAACCTCCAGCATCTCCGCCGCATCATGGCCATGCGGCTGGAGGAAGGGTTTCAACTGATCGCGCAGGATTTGGCGCCGGCCGGGTTGTTGGAGTATTTGCGCGCGGGCGTGTTCCTGTGCGGCGGCGGCGCGCGTATTCCGGAGATTGCCCGGCTGGCCGAGCAGGTCCTCGAACTGCCCGTCGCCGTCGGGAAAATTAATTCGGTGAGCGGACTCAAGTCCACGCTGGATCAGCCCGAATTCGCCACGGCGATTGGATTGGTCAAGTTCGGCTCGTTCAAGTTCCGCAAGCGCGAGGCGCGACCCACGCTCGGGCAAAACCTCAAAAGCGTTTTCAGCAAACTTCTGCCCCGCTAACCCACCCCTGCCATGAACCCCGAAATCATTTCCCAACCCCCGCCGCCCGTGGAAACCAAGAAACGATCCGTCACCATTTTCGGCGTCGGCACGGCGGGCATCACGATGGCCGGGCAGATGGCGCCGGAAGATTTTGCCGGCGCAAAACTCGTGGCCGTGAACACGGACTGTTCGGGGGTGGCGTCCGCTGCCGAGGCGATTCATCTCGAAGGCAAAATGCTGCGCGGGCTGGGCGCGGGCGGCGATCCGGAGCGCGGGCGCGAACTGGCCGAGGAACATTTTGACCGTCTGAAGACCGCCTGTGCCGGAGCGGAAGTGGTTTTTCTGGTGACTGGACTCGGCGGCGGCACGGGCACGGGCGTAAGTCCGGTGCTGGCGCGCGCGGCCCGCGAGAGCGGCGCGCTGGTGCTGGCGTTTGTCACGCTGCCCTTCGCTTGCGAAGGCAATCAGCGGCAACGCCATGCCCGGCAGGGCCTCGATCAACTCACGACCGTCGCCGACGGCGTGATCTGTTTGCCGCACCAGAAGGCGGCCAAGCTGCTCGAGGAACACGCCGGTTTCGCGGACACGTTCCGCGCCTCATCGCGACTGTTGCTCGAAGGCGTGCGCGGCGTGTGGCGACTGCTCATGCATCGTGGCTTGATTGAAATTCATTTCGCGGAACTGTGCGCGTTGCTGCGCGCGGGCCACGGCGAAAGCTGTTTCGCCACCGTGGAATCCGCCGGGACCACCCGCGCGCGTGACGCGATGGAGAAGCTGTCCGCCCATCCGTTGCTTGATGGGGGGCAGGCGTTGGCGGAGGCGGAAACCGTGCTGGTCAGCTTGCTGGGCTGGCCGGACCTCGCGATGGCTGACGTGAACCGCGTGATGTTGGACCTGAACCGGCATTGCCCGAACGCCCGCATCATCAATTGCGC
>CAYHFK010000042.1:0-7976 GCA_964355895.1 uncultured Bifidobacterium sp.
CGCGAATGTGAGCGGGGGGACGAGCGCGACGCTGAGTTTGACCAGTGTGACGACCAACCGGGCGGGGACTTACACCTGTGTGGTGTCAAATGTGGCCGGCAGCGCGACGAGCAGCGGGGCGACACTGGCGGTGCAGCCTGTTGCGCCGCAAGCGACGACACTGACTCTGATCGTACAGGGTCAGGGCACGGTGACGCCCAATTTGAACTCAGCGAGCTTGACCCTCGGACAGACTTACACCATGACCGCGACGTCCGCCGCCGGTTACGAATTTGCGGGCTGGAGCGGAAATGTCCAGGCCGTCCAGTCGTCATTGGCCTCGTTGACCTTTGTCATGGCCAGCAATCTGGTGTTGCAGGCCAGCTTCGTCCCGACGCCTTACACGGCCGGGGCGGGAACTTACAACGGGCTTTTCTTCGAAAGTGACGAAGTCCGCCTTGCCAGCGCTGGGGCGTTCAAAGTTCATTCCGATGGAAGTGGAAATTATTCCGGCTGGTTGCAGGTGGGTTACGCGCGGTATGCGTTCTCCGGGAAATTGGATTTGAACCTGCGCGCCACCAACGTCATCCCGCGCTGGAACAGCGCTCCGCTGACGGTCGAATTGCTCGTCGGGCAAGGCGCCCAAGCGGGACAGGTTTCGGGGCGCGTCACCGACGGCGTGTGGAATTCGCCGTTGTCCGGTGGCCGCGCGACGGGCAACTCGCCGTATGCCGGCAAATACACGCTGGTCATCCCCGGCTTGGTGGGCGACACGCACATTCCGGCCGGCGACGGTTACGCCACGCTGTCCGTGGGCGCGGATGGAACGGCGACAATGAACGGCACGCTGGCCGACGGCTCCCAGTTCATGCAAAGCGCGATGGTGACCGACGATGGCGACTGGCCGGTGTATGTGTCGCTGTATTCAGCCAGGGGCGCGGTGGTGAGCTGGATGAGCTTTGCCAACCTGAGCAGCAGCGATGTGAGCGGCACGTTGGTGTGGATCAAACAGGCGGGCGCCAGCGCGGCAAGTTATCCGTCCGGGTTCACGAACGAAACCAAGGCGGTGGGATCGTTGTATGTGGCCCCGACGGGAGCGAACAAGGCGATAAACCTTTCGAGTGCATCGGTGAGTTTCACGGGCGGCAATCTGGCGGCGGACTTCAGCAATACGGTGAGTGTCAATGCCGGCAGCTCGGTGGTGAATCTGAGTCCGAACGCGCTGACGCTGACTATTTCCCCCACGCTCGGAAGTTTCACCGGCCAGGTGCAGGAACCGGGTACGAGTGCGGCACACAACTTTGGCGGTGTCGTGTTGCAGAAGCAAAACGCGGGCTACGGCTTCATGACGGGCGTCAACGCCAGCAGCCGGGTGATCTTCGCGGCGCCGTAAACTTAAAGAATAATTCAGGGCTGAATCCGGGTCTCGGGTTCAGCCCTTTTTGTTTCGACGAGTCGGATTATTCCAACCCGAGAACCTTTTTCCCCGCCGGCGTGATCATCGAGTGATGCCACGGGGGATCCCACACGATTTCCACATGCGCATCATCAACCCCGGGAAGGTTCAGCAGTTTCACTTGGGCGTCCCCGGCGATGGCCGGGCCCATGCCGCAGCCGGGCGCGGTGAGCGTCATCTTCACGTCCACCCGACTGTTGCCGTCGGGGAGTTTCGCGAGTTGCATGTCATAGACGAGACCGAGGTCAACAATGTTGACGGGAATCTCCGGATCGAAACAGGTTCGCAACGTGTCCCAAACCAGCTTCTCATCCAGGTTGCCCGAAACCGTTTCCGGCCCGGCGGCCGTTGGCGAATCGAGTCCCAACGCATCCGCGTCCTGGGCCGCCACGCGGAACAGTCCGCCCGGGGCTTGCACGGTGTAGCTGCCGCCAAGCGTTTGGGTGATATGCACGGTTGTGCCGGCGGCAAGGTTGGTGGCGATGCCCGCCGGGATTTGCACGGCGGCGCAATCGCGCTTGAGTTCGACGGCGGTGGTTTCGTTCATAAGGTCGGCGGGAGCTTGCCCGCTTGGATCACGAGGGGATTAAACCATAGACTCGCCGCGGGGCAACGATTTTAGCATGACGAGGCTCACCCCTTGATGCTTTTTCCTGTCATTTTGCGACTTGACCCACGGTGTCCAACGGGCTATAAAGGCCCGTGTAATCAACATCACCCATAACCCTCAAACCTTATGACACTGACAAAGCGCGATCTGGTCATTCGCATCAGCAACGAGACAGGCCTGGTGCAACGGGAGGTGTTCGACGTCATTCAAAAGATGTTGGATCACATCTCCGAATGCCTCGCCAATGGCGACAAGGTGGAACTGCGCAACTTTGGAGTATTTGAGGTGAAAACGCGCAAGGCCCGCGTGGGCCGCAATCCCAAAGCGCCTGGTACCGACGTGCCGATCCCGGCCCGTTCCGTTGTGAAGTTCAAAGCCGGCAAGGAAATGCGCACCGACGTGATCAAACTGCCGCCCAAGAAGGACGAGAAGTAACGGCCAAGCTTTCTTTTGGGGCGCGGGCGCGGGTGGCCAGCGCCTTTTTCATTTCGCCTTTCCGCTCGAGACCGTTAATCTCCCGGCGAGCTATGGAACGATTGCCCGGTTTTCGCGATTTCTACCCTGAACCCATCCCTCACAAAGACGTGTGGAGTGCCGATGCGCGCCAATACATCTTCGACAAATGGCGCGCGGCCGCCCGCCGCTACGGTTTTCGCGAATACGACGGTCCACCGCTCGAATCCCTCGAACTCTTCACCACCAAGAGCGGCGCGGAGATCGTCGGCCAGCTCTACAACTTCACCGACAAGGGCGACCGCGCCATCGCGTTGCGCCCCGAAATGACGCCCACACTCGCGCGCATGGTCGCGGCGCATGAGCGCGCGTACAAGAAGCCCATCAAGTGGTTCGCCATCCCGCAACTGTTTCGGTACGAACGCCAGCAAAAAGGCCGGCTGCGCGAACACTTTCAGTTCAATGCTGACATTTTTGGCGAGCCGGATGCCGCCGCGGACGCGGAACTCATCGCACTGCTCATAGACACGCTGTGCTCGTTTGGCTTGACCGCCGAGGATTTTGTCATCCGCCTGAGCAGCCGCAATGCGTGGCAGGAATTCTATGAACGCGGCACCCCAAACGCGGCGCGCGGAACGGAAGGGGAGTATCAGTTTTACCAGATCATTGACAAACTGGACCGGACGTCGCCAGCGGAAACCGAGCAGAAACTCGCCGCCCTCGGCTTTTCGCTCAAGGCCGTGAACCGCTTCATTGAAGCCGGCGAACCGACCGTGGAACTGAAGGCCATGCTCGACAATCTCGCCGCGCGGGGGCTGGGTGATTTTGTGACGGTGGACTATCGCGTGATTCGCGGGCTGGCCTACTACACCGGGCCGGTGTTCGAGGCGTTCGACCGCAAGGGGGAATTTCGCGCCATCGCGGGGGGCGGACGTTACGACAACCTCGTGAAACTCATCAGCGGCGGCAAGGTGAATCTGCCCGCGCTCGGTTTTGGCCTGGGCGACGTGGTGCTGCTGGAACTGCTTAAAGCCCGCGGCCGGCTCCCGCAATTCGACGGGGGCGTGGACGTGTTCGTATTGATCGAGGACGAGACGCTCCGCCCGGCATCGCTCAGGCTCATCCAGGATCTGCGCTCCGCCGGGCAGGTGGTGGAGTACTCACTCACGCCCGCGAAACCGGACAAGCAATTCAAACGGGCGCAGGAATTGAAGGCTGCGCACACCGCAAAAGTGGAAGCAGATTCCAAGGTGCGCGTGCGTAATCTAATGACGCGCGCGGAAAAGACCGTGGCGGCGGCAGAAGTGGAGAAGTTACTTGGCGGGTCGTCCTCGCCCTAACGCGCTCCCCCGGGAGTGGAAACAGCCTTGAACCGTCGCTGTTTTTTAAAACGACCGTTCGGCAAATACCGACGCACGATATCATGGAGAACGGTGCATGATTCTCCCCCGGAGAGGGCGAGCGTAGGCCGATTCTACTTTTCCGCCTTTTCGCAGCTTCACCCACGCTTTGATGCGCGTTTCCAAAATATCCAGCGGCAGGGCGGCATTGCCGAGGATTTGATCGTGGAATTGCCGAATGTCGAACTGGTCGCCCAGTTCCTGTGTTGCATGGGCGCGGAGTTCCTTGATCTTGAGTTCGCCGATTTTGTAGGCGAGCGCCTGCCCGGGCCAGACGATGTAGCGGTCCACCTCCACGGTCACGTCGTGCGCGTTCTTGCTGGAATGGGCGAGGAAGTAATCAATCGCCTGCTGCCGCGGCCAGCCCTTTGCGTGCAGCCCGGTGTCCACGACGAGCCGGATCGCGCGCCATATTTCATAAACGAGCTGGCCGAACTTCGCGTGCGGGTCTTTGTAAAATCCCATCTCCGGGCCGAGGCTTTCGGCGTAGAGTCCCCAGCCCTCCACGAACGCGGTGTAGCTGCCGTGCTTGCGGAAATCAGGCACGCCGTCCAGCTCCTGCGCGAGCGCGATTTGCAGGTGATGGCCGGGAACGGCTTCGTGCAACGTGAGCGCTTCCATCTCCCACTTGAGCCGCGTTTCGACGGCGTAGGTGTTGGCGTAAAAATACCCGGGCCGTCCGGCCGGTGGCGAACCGGGTTGATAGTAGGCGGTGGTCTGCGATTTCGCGGCGTAATCCGGAATCGGCAACACGCCGTAGGTGAGTCGCGGCAGTTTGCCGAAAAGCCGGGCGAGTTCCGGATCCGCGCGCTTGCAAATGTCGCGGTAACCGCGCAGCAAGTCGGCGGCGTTGGGGGTAGGCGAAACGCGGATCGGTGCGGAGGAATTCCAGAAACTCGCCAAAGCTGCCTTTGAAGCCCGCCGCCGCGATGACCTTGTCCATCTCGCCGTGAATCCGCTTCACCTCCGAGAGGCCAAGTTCGTGAATTTGTTGCGGGGTGAGTTTGGTCGTCGTGGAAACGCGGGCGCTCAGTTCGTACCACGCCTTGCCGTCGGGCAAATCGCTCAGGGCAATGGTTTCGCGGGCGCCGGGCAGATATTCGTTCACCAGGAAGGCGTGCAACTTCCCAAATGCCGGGATGACCTTTTCCTTCAATGCGGTTTCCGCTTCCTGCCGCAGGCGCGCCTGTTGTGTCTCAGGGATACCCACGGGAAATTTCCCGAAGCTGTCGAGCAGGGAGTTCTTCTGCGGATCGGCTTGCATCTGGTTTTCCACCTGTTGCGGCACGTCGCGCAAGGTGATGCGCGGTGGCGTGATGCCGGCGGCCAGCCCTTGCTTCAGCAACACGAGGGTCTGGCCAATCAGCGCGGGCACTCCATTGAGGCGCGCAATCAGGTTTTCGTAATCCTTGACGGTCGGGTGCGGTGCGATGGCGAGCATGCGCGCGATGTCTTGCTGGAGGCCGTTGAGCTGGGTGATTTGAAAATATTCACTCGGGAAGCGCGTGCCCGCCACGGCCAGCTCATAGTTTTTGCGGAACAGGTCGTAGCTGAGTTGATCGGCGTCATTGAGTTGCGCGCGGTTGATGGCGCGGATGACCTTGAGCGGCGCTTGCAACTCTCGCTTCCGTCGCGCGATGGCCTCCACTGAAATATCCGACCAACGATGGTTCCGTCCGGGATAGCCAACCTCGGTGGCAAACTCCGGGCTTTCGATCATGGCGCGTTCCCAGTCCAGTTTGAACAACTGGTGCAATCGCTCGGCGTCACTGGGCTTCGCCGTGGTGAGCGCGGCGCAGGCGCGTTCGTAATTCGTTTCCGTCGGGTCGGCAAAAATGAACCGCGGCAACGCGACCAGCCATAAGCCGGGTCCATGCCGTGGGAAAACGGAATCCGACTTAAACACCGAGGCGCAGAGGCCGCAGAGAGGCACGGAGCGGAGACAGGTGAAGCCCACCAAAAGGTGAGCGCTGATTTGCTTGCCAAACTCTGCGCTCCTCCGCGGGCTCTGCGCCTCGGCGTTAAAATCAGCCCAAGTTCAACTGCATGGGTCCGGATAAGGCCAGCGTTAAAATGTGTTTCATGGAATCGTTCGCCGGCTACGAAAACAGGGACGGCGATGAAGCCGTCCCTGTTCGCCCCAAGCGGTCGGCCGCCACTACATGTGACTGATGATATTGTCGCCGAACGCCGAGCACTTGATCTCGGTCGCACCTTCCATCTGGCGGGCAAAGTCGTAGGTGACGCGCTGGCTGCCAATCGCGCCATTTAGCCCTTTGAGAATCTTATCGGCGGCTTCCGTCCAGCCCAGGTAGTGAAACATCATCTCGCCGGACAACACCACACTGCCGGGGTTCACCATGTCCTTGCCCGCATACTTGGGCGCTGTGCCATGCGTCGCTTCGAAGATGGCGTGGCCGCTGATGTAATTGATGTTGCCGCCGGGGGCGATGCCGATGCCGCCGACCTGCGCGGCGAGCGCGTCGCTGAGGTAATCACCGTTCAGGTTCAGCGTGGCGATCACGTCGAAATCCGTTGGGCGCGTGAGGACTTGTTGCAGCGTGATGTCGGCGATGGCGTCCTTGATGATGAGGCCCGCGCCGGGTTTGCCGTCGGGAATCTTGCACCAGGGCCCGCCGTCAATTTCCACCGCCCCGAATTCGCGCTGGGCGAGTTCGTAGGCCCAGTCCCGAAAGGCGCCTTCGGTGAACTTCATGATGTTGCCCTTGTGGACAATCGTGACGCTCTTGGATTTGTTGGTGATGGCGTAAGCGATGGCGGCGCGCACGAGGCGTTCCGTGCCGGGTTTGCTGACGGGCTTGATGCCGATGCCGATCTGATCGGGCGTCTCGTTGGCGAAACGGATTTTCTTCACGGCGGCCGGCAGTTCCTTCTTTAGGAAATCCAGAATCTTCTTCGCCTCGACCGAACCCGCTTGATAATCAATCCCCGCGTAGATGTCCTCGGTATTTTCGCGAAAGATGACCATCTTCACCTTCTCGGGATGTTTCACGGGCGACGGGACGCCGGTGAACCATTGCACGGGGCGCAGGCAGACATAGAGATCGAGCATCTGGCGCAGCGCGACGTTCAGCGAGCGAATGCCGCCGCCGATGGGGGTGGTGAGCGGGCCTTTGATCCCCACGAGATATTCGCGGAACGCCTCGACGGTGTCGTCGGGCAGCCAGTTGTCGAATTTGTTCTTCGCCGTCTCACCGGCAAAAACTTCGAACCACGCTATCTTCCGCTTGCCGCCGTAAGCTTTTAGTACTGCCGCGTCGAACACGCGTTCGCTCGCGGCCCAGATGTCCGGGCCGGTGCCGTCGCCACGAATGAAGGGGACGATGGGGTTTTCCGGCACGTTGAGTTTGCCGGCGTGGATGGATATTTTTCCGCCGACGGGCGGGGTGACGTCTTTGTAGGCCATGGTATGAATTTTAATTTAAACCAACCAAAGTAAAGGGAACGGCTGAACGCAGGGAAAATCAAGGAAAGAAAACACCCGGCGGTCAGGGGGCGACTCCTGGGCTCAAACCACGACCATGAATTTGTCGCGACGGACCTCATTCCCCGTATCGCGTCTCGCTGTCCGGCCCTTTGCCCGACAACCGCACCCTGCTTGGTTTTCACAGCGACTCCAAGTCGCGGCTTGCCAAGACTCAAGTGGCAGGGGAAAGTTTCGACGAGTGCTTATGAATTCATCCCATCAACTCCCCGGCGACGTCGTTCCAACAATTTTCGCCATCGTGACCGCGCTGGTGTTTGCCGTTCAGCCCGCCGCGGCAGCCTCCGTCAAACGAGCCACCGAGATCACCACCTATCCCGACGACCGCCCGGCGGCCAAGTATCGCCTCGAAGCGCAGGATCAGGGACCGGTGTTGCGCCACGGCGATGGGCCCGGGCAGTGTGATTATCTCGGTGCCCGGGACATCTGGGTCTGGCAGCACGGTGGCAGCTACTTCATGCATTACGACGGGGCGGGCACGAACGGCTGGCTCGCCTGCCTGGCCACGAGCAAGGATCTCGTTCACTGGACCAAGCGCGGGCCGGCGCTCCCGCTCGGCCGCGCGGGCACGGA
>CAYHFK010000042.1:8076-19780 GCA_964355895.1 uncultured Bifidobacterium sp.
ACGGCGGCTGGCTCATGTTCTTCAGTGCTTCCACGTCGGAGCCCATTCTGCGGACGCTCGGCATTGCACGGACCCACGACCTCAACGGTTCCTGGCGCGTTGACCCGGAACCGGTCGTGCCGGCAACCGAGCAGGTGGAGAACTCCTCGCTTTACCACGAACCCAAGAGTCGTACCTGGTGGCTGTTTACAAACCACGTCGGCCTCCGAGACGGCCTCGAATACACCGATGCCATCTGGGTTTACTGGACCACGGATATCAACCACTGGAATCCGGAGCACAAGGCGGTGGTGCTCGATGCTCGGAATTGCAATTGGTCGCGGCACATCATCGGCCTGCCGTCGGTGGTGCAAGTCGGCCAACGGTTGGCGATTTTTTACGACGGCAACGCGGCGGAGCGAATGCCCAAGGGGGTGAAGAGCCACATGAACCGGGACGTGGGACTCGCATGGCTTGATCTGCCTTTGGTCCCCGCCCCCGTGAAATAGGAAGTCCCGTTGGGGGCGATTTCGTTTGTCCAACCGATCAGTAATCATCTGCCTGAGCCAACCCCCCCGTCCAAAAGCCGGAAGCAAGGTTGGCGCTAAAAGTCACAAAACGGTTGCGCGCCAGCATCGCAGGAGTTAAATGAATCACGACCAATGAACAACCGCGGATGAAATCTCCCACCAAGACCGCTCGTGCGTTCACGCTCATCGAACTTTTGGTGGTGATTGCGATCATCGGCATTCTCGCGGCCATGCTGCTGCCGGCCTTGAGCCGGGCCAAGGCCAAGGCCCAGCAGATCGGCTGTCTCAACAATTATCGGCAACTCCAATTCTGCTGGCAGATGTACACCGACGACCAGCAGGATAACCTCCCGGCCAATGAAGCCATTGTGTACGTCCCCTCCCGCACCGCCTTGACGACCAAGGCGAATTCGTGGCTGCACGGCAACGCCTACACGGACACGACCTTGACCAATATTCAAAACGGCGCGCTGTTCCGCTACAACCAGTCGGTCGGCATCTACAAGTGCCCGGCCGACACCTCCACCGTCCGCGACCAGGGCCAAATCCCCCGCACGCGCACCGTGTCCATGAGCATCTACATGAACGCGATCACGAATCCACGCGACTCCGACTATCGCAAGTGCTGGCACAAGACCTCGCAGATCCTCAAACCGGGGCCCGCCCGCGCGCTCGTGTTCATTGATGAACACGAAAAAAGCATCCAGCAATCCACCTTTGCCATCAATGCCCCCGGTTTCCAGCTCTTCGGCACGGCCCAGTGGGATTGGATCAGCTTTCCGGCGACGAGACACAACAACGGTGGCACGTTCACCTTCGCCGACGGCCACGCCGAGACCTGGCGCTGGCGGGAGCCGCGAACCCTGGAGATCAGCCGCAAACCCGGTTGGATCGCCTGGCCGGCGAACCGTTCCACGGGAGTCAACGACCGGGATTTGGGCCGGCTGCTCCAAGTCGTGCCCGAGCAGGTGCCAATTTTTTGAGTTAGCGTCGGCTTGAAGACTTCATCCTCGGTCGTAGCCGCCGATGTGAGGAGGCTCAAATCTCCCGGTAGCTTCAGACCGCTACGATGAAAAGTCAGAGCCTCCTCACGTCGGCTGCAACTTTTCAACGGACGCATACAAAGTTTGACCTGTCATAACCGACGCAGCTAATTTTGAACGATGAAACAAAAACTCCCGGGCCACAGCGAAACTCACCTCGTGGCCGTCGCTGCCAACCAGTCCGACGCGCGCAGCTTCTTCACCCGCCGCTCTTTCTTGCACACCATGGGCGTCACGGCCGCCGGCTTGGGCTTGGCCACGGTCGCCCATTCCGAGGAAAAGCCAATCCAAGGTTTCGAGAAAACGGCTGAAAACCCAAACGCTTCCGCCGGGTGGAGACCGGTTTCCGACCGCAAGATTCGCGTGGGCCTTGTCGGCTACGGCGTCTGCAAGTTTGGTGCGGCGTTCGGTTTCCAGGACCACCCGAACGTCGAAGTCGTGGCCGTCAGCGATCTTCTCCCCGACCGCTGTGCCGAGCTGGCCAGGGTGACGCGTTGCGCGAAAACTTATCCCTCGCTCGAAGAACTGGTGAAGGACGACCGGATCGAAGCGGTGTTCGTGGCCACCGACGCGCCGAGTCATGCCCGGCATTGCATCGAGGTGCTCAAGCACGGCAAACACGTCGCCACGGCGGTGCCGGCGGTGTTCGGTTCACTCAAGGATGCCGACCGGTTGTTTGCCGCGGTCAAGGCCAGCGGTCTGAAATACATGATGTTCGAGACGTCCTGCTTTCACGATGAGCTGTACGCCATGCGGCAGATTTACCACACCGGCGGGCTCGGCCAGCTCGTGTATTCCGAAGGCGAATACTATCACTACATGGAAGAACCCATTGACTCCTACCAGGGCTGGCGGGTCGGGCTGCCGCCGCAATGGTATCCGACGCACTCGAATGCTTACTACGTGGGCGTCACCGGCGGGAGCTTTACCGAAGTCTCCTGCATGGGCATGCCGAGCCGGATCCAACATTTGCAGCCGGCGAACAACCGTTACCGGAATGCGTTCGGCACGGAGATCGCGCTATTCCGCACCAGCGAAGGCGGGATGTCCCGCATGGCGGTGAGCTGGGATACGCCCGGCCTCAGCGGGGAGATGGGCCGCGTCCGTGGCCAAAAAGGTTCTTTTTACGGCAAATACGAAGGGCTTGAGAAAAAACTGCCGCCCATCAACCGGCCGCCACTACCGCCCGGCGTGGCCGGGGGCGGACACGGTGGTTCGCACGGCTATCTCATGAACGAGTTCGTCACCGCCATCCTCCAGGACCGCCAGCCGCTCGTGGATATCGCCATGGCTTTGAACATGACGGTGGCCGGCATCGTGGCGCACCAATCAGCCTTGAAGAACGGCAAGCTTCTCAAAATCCCGCAGTACCAGATTTGAGAATCTCACCGTACGAAGCGGATCAACCGCATCTGCCCGGAAGCAAATTTCCATTTCACCAAGCCATTCATGGCAATGGCATAAATCAGTGGAGGCGGCGACGCTTCTGCCGCAGGAACCAACCGGCTACACCGCTGCCCATGAAGAATAGCAAAGCTGACGACGGTTCAGGCACAACGATCCCTTCCCGAAACCAAAGGTCATTGCCAGAAAAAGGTTGCAAGCCGCCATAGATGACGCCGCTAGGATAGCTGTCGCCAACTACCGTTATACCCCAGTTGTCGCCGGATTGTACGACGGTTTCAAAGAAATACGTTGTGGATGGAGTGACCGGAACGGCAGTGGCAAAGAGGAAATTGACTGACCCGGTAAAGCTGTCGCTCAAAGTGACCGGGGCCGTGGTTCCTATGATCGGACCGTTAATGGCCGTCCCGCGTAGATTCACGATTAGTGTTGCACCAAGGAAATTGCCCGGAGTGATATCAAACTGCCTAAGCTGCACAACGCCTACCGTTGATAAACTCGGGGTGAACGATTGGCCCACCGTGCTGTAGGCTTGTATTGGAACGGAGCCAAAGGGTGATACTTCGTCATTCGATGATTCTTGATCGAAAACCAATGTACCTTGGGCGTGCGCCGCCCCGCTTGCACAGGCAAAGCTCAGAAGAATAAGAGTTGGTATTTTCATATTGTTAGGGCGTCAAGGGTGGCAGACTGACCGGCGCAAAAGTGACCTGTTCCAAGGGGCGCACAAAAGTCAAAAGGTGCCGCGCCACGAAGTTCGTGGTCGCCGCATCCCACCGCACGGCGAAGAGTTTCCCGGGGTCATTCACGGTGGTACCCTCTTGCGTGATGAGCAGTTGCCCCACGAAGTTCGTCAAATAGGCCCGGGATAATTTCACCACCGCATTGCCGTAGTAATCACACGCATACAAATCCTGGCCCGCCGGGATGAGGTCAAAGTCCTCCGGCCGGATGCCTCCGGCAATCAACGTCGTGGTGTCATTCGTCGTCACCCCGCCATTCGCGGCGATCGTGTAAATCGGGGGCGGGGTGAGGGTTTCATCGCCCGTGATGATTTTTCCCGCCCACGGTCCCCATTGGGAAACGTTGTTTGGGAGCGTGGTCACCCCTTCAAAGTGGCCGGTCTCAATGCTGGCTACCAACGTCGGCGTGCGGTTCGCCGCCACCCGCCACACGCCTTTCTTGCCCGCCGCATACCCGCCGGAACTCGTCACCGCGATGACTTGATTGCTGAAGACGCCGGTGCTGTCCATGCACAGACCGCCCTCGATGAGCAAGGCGTTCGTCTGCGTGGCATTGGTCAGGACGCACCAGTTGATATTGGAGCGCGTGGCATCCGCCGAAATCCAGCCAATGGCCGTGCCACTTCCAAAATAGAGGTCGCCATTCGTGAAGCCATTGCCGGTGGTCTTCACCGTCGTGAGCATCACCTCCCCCACCGCGCCATGCACGCCGGACCAGTTGGTAATCACCGTCACACTATTGGTCCCCACCAGGGTTTTGAACAGCCGGCAGAAGTTGCGCGGCTCGCCGGTGATGGCATTGGTGGAGACAATCAACGAATCCGTCGGCGGATGATAATCGATCCCCACCGGCGTGTACATCCGGGCAACCGTTTGAAAAATATTGGTGCCCATGTTGTCCTGGATCGTAAGGGTGGCAGCGGCAAAACTTGGATTGATTAGATACCCATCTCCAACATGGGTGACGGTGAGCGTAACGGTCTCATTCCCTTCGAGCTGGTCGTCGAATACAGGTTCGATGAAAACATTCGTTGAAAGCTGAGTTGCTTGAAATGTTACTGTCCCAGTCATATTTGTGTAATCAATCCCATTCGTCGCTGTTCCCGTCAACTGGTAGGAAACCGTGAGGGCTGGTGACTCGAATCTCGTATCTGTTCGGCTGATCGAAAAAATGCCGGTCTGTTTTGGAGTGTTGCTCGCTGGGTGGGGCTCAATTGCATCTTGCTGGCGCGCGACAAAAACAGTCGTCGAGCTATCCGCAATCGTGACCGAGGCCGAAGCGTTGTTCGTTTCAATCGCGTAAGTGTTGGTCGGAATCACCGTCAACGTCACCATCTCCATTCCCTCAACCAGGAGGTCGGCTGCGGGATTGATGATCAGATTCGTCGTTTCGACGCCGGTCGGAAGCGTCACCGTGCCACTCAAGGTGGTGTAGTCCGTGCCGTTGCTCGCCGAGCCGGCAATGGAATAATGCACCGTCAACGCCGGATACAGATACCGTTCGTCCCAACGGTTGATCGAAATCGCGCCCGTCTGCGCGGCCACACCCGGCGGGCCGGCGGCCTCTATGGCATTTCCCACCCAGCCCACGTAGACAAGCGTGGAGGCGTCCTTGAGCAAAATCGTGGCGGCGGCGTAGGTCGGGTCAATCACGTAGTTGTTCGTTTGCACCAGGGTCAAGGTCACCGTCTCCTCGCCTTCCAGCAGGTTGTCCGCGAGCGGGTGAACGGAAATGTTGACCGTGTCGCCCGCCGGAACGATGACCGAACCCGTCAGGTTCGTGTAATCCACCCCGTTGGAAGCCGTGCCGCTCATGCGGTAATAAGCCGTCAGGTTAGTGTTCCCGTAGTTGCCGATGGTAAATGTGCTCACGCCGTCACTGAAGACCGGGTTCGGTTCATACGCATTGCCCCCCGCCCCAAGGTAGAGGTAGCTGGCCGCATGCTGCGCTCGGAAGAATCGGTTGGTGTCGTCGGCCATATAGACTGGGGCAAAATCCGTCCGGTTCGTGCCGTACTCGCCTTGTTTGTATTCGCCCAACGTCCATTCCCCCAGTTGCGTCAGATTGGTCTTGCTCAACAACTGATACCAATCGCCCGTCACCGTCCCGTGCAATGTCAAATAGGCGTAAGGATTGGTCACGCCCGTGATCTCCAGCCACAAATCGCCCTCCGCATAGCTGTAGGCCACAATTGGCCCGTCCCCCTCGCCGCTGCTTTTGGCCAGCCCATAATCTTCCGGCAACAGGCCCGCCGCTTTCAGCCCGGCCACCTTGGCTAGTTCCTCCTCCTTCGTACCCAGTGGCCCCAGCAACGTCCGCCGTTTCGTGCTTTGGAAATACAACGCCTGCCACTCCGACTGGCTTGGCCATTGTCGCATCGTCGTCAGTTCCTCGAATTGGGCGTGCGCCAGACTTTCCGGCGACGCCAGCACGTCACTGCCTACTACGAGGACCAAATCCTTTTCCGCCCACGGCACAGGTGACACCACGCCTTCGCCTTTGGCAATCACTTCATTGTCCAGCAGCAACACCGTGTTGGTTTCGCTGTAGCAAAGCGTAATCATTCTCCAATCGCCCGTCGTGAACGCCACCGGCGCTTTGAGCAATTCCGTCAGCCCGAGTTTGGTTTGGCCGACGAAGTGGATCGTGTCGCCCGCTTCATTCACATACAAAGACCAACGGACATCCGACGCTTTGCCGCCGAGATTCACCAACTCCAACAAATGAGCCAGATGCCCCGGCCCTTTGCCAACGCTATTCTCACTCGCCGTGGACCAGTTCGGGGCCAGCCAAAAACGGATTGAGCCGCTTGCCGGAGCCAGGTTCACTTCCTTGTCTGAAACCCTGACCGGGATGATAATGGGCGAAAGGAAAAGGCCGCTGCGCTCCAGCGCAAAGCCGCTCCAGCTTTCCACCAGCGTGGATTCCTCCTCATTGATCGCCACATTGCGCCACGGCACTTTTTGGTAGGGGCTGTCGAACCCGAAGATTTTCAACGTCGCCTGCGGCCACGGCGGTTGCGGCGGTCTCGGCTTGGCGAGGGCGGGAAATACAAAGTAAAGAAATGCAGCGGCGACAAGGAATAATCCAAGCCTTCCGGAGAGTTTCACATGTTTCATGTTGTTCATTGGCGGTTTTGTTGATCTTGGTTCCGTCCGGCACTGCACCCGAGGTTGGTTCACACTTGAACCAAGACCTTTCTATATCTTCGCCAGAACAATACAAGCAGAATCGTGATTATAGTCACTGGACGATAAATCGTCTTGTAGCGGAGCCTGCCGACGTTGAGAAAACCAACGTCGCTGCAATTGCTCGGTCAGAGGATTCGAGACGCGCGCAAGGTCAAGGGCTTGTCCCAGGAGGATCTTGCGCTCGACTCGGATATTGACCCCAGCTATATCGGTGGCGTGGAAAGAGGCCAGCGTAATCCTTCTTTCAAAAAACTGTCTGCCATCGCCAGAACCCTTGGTCGTGATCTCGGCAGTTTGTGTCGTGGCTTGCCGCTGCCCGGTGACAAATTTTGAATCCAGACGAAGGTTTATCTGCTACCTGTTCGCCTTGGGGGTTGCCACCGCGATGGGTTCCGCCGAAAATCCCGCCGTGGCCCAAACCAATCAAAGCGCCGCCCACCGCTGGCTGCAATCCGCGGAGATCGCGCCGCCGTTCACGATTCCGGCGGGCAAGGTCGCCTGGGATAAGCAGCGCCAGCAAGTGCGCGCGCAACTCGTGGATCTGCTCGGCAAACTGCCGCCGCGCCCGAAAGTTCCCAAAGTCGAGACGCTCGCGCGGGAGGATCGCGGGGATTATCTGTTCGAAAGATTCCGCTTCGACAACGGGGCCGGGGCGACCGTTCCCGGTTATCTCCTGTTGCCCAAGAATGTTTCCGGCAAGTCGCCGGCGATTCTTTACTGCCACTGGCACGGCGGCGAATACGACCTCGGGAAGGAAGAATTGTTTCAGGCCCAGCACACGCCGGAAGCGCCCGGTCCGGCGTTGGCGAAGCGCGGCTTCGTCGTGCTGGCCATTGACGCGTATTGTTTCGGCGAGCGCAACGGCCAAGGGCCGGGCGGCGCCGCAGAGAAGGGTGGGGCTGGCGAATTGACCGCGAGCAAATTCAATCTCTGGGTCGGTCGCACGTTGTGGGGCATGATGCTGCGCGATGACCTGATGGCGCTGGATTATCTCGCGTCGCGGCCCGAAGTGGACACCCGGCGCATTGGCGTTACGGGCATGAGCATGGGCGCGACGCGCTCGTGGTGGTTGATGGCGCTGGACGAGCGGATTCAAACCGGCGTCGCCGTGGCTTGTCTGACGCGCTATCAGAATCTCATCGCGCAGGAAGCGCTGAAGGCGCATGGCATTTACTATTTTGTGCCGAACCTGCTGAGTCATTTTGATACCGAGGCGGTCGTCGCGTTGCTTGCGCCGCGCCCGGTGTTGCTGATGAACGGCGACCAGGACCCCGGTTCGCCGGTGGAGGGCATTCACGCAATTGAAGCGGCCGTGCGTCAAGCTTACGCGCTTTACGGCAAAGCGAATGAATTCGAGAGCGTCGTGTACCCGGGCCAGGGACATGTTTACACACCGGCGATGTGGGCGAAAACTTTGGACTGGATGGAGGCGCGGTTGAAGCAGTGAAGGGGAAATTGCTATGACAATTGAAGGCGGTCGTCGCGTTGCTCGCGCCGCGTCGCCGCTGGTCCGCCCACGACCCGCCGGACGCGGAGGCCAGGCCGTGTCGCTTGGTCTATCAAGCGGCTCCAATGGTTTTCATGGGTCGGTTATGGCCCGATAGGAGCGGAGGCCGCCGCCGCCGGCTCTGGCTCGACAAATTGAGACGAATCGTTGGTGGTTAGAATTGATCTTCCTTCTCCTGGAACAAGACGTTGAACGTCGTCAGCGAACCGTAACTGCGCGTGATATACTGTTGCATCTCGACTTTCTCGCCGTCGCTGAGTTTCTCGTGCGCGTTGATCTTTTGTTCCAGCACGCGAAGGTTGTTGCGCACCATGACAATCTTATGAAAGAACACTTCGAGCGGCACTTCCTTCGTCTGCAACGCCGGGTCAGCCGGATGCAGCACGACTTTGCCGTTGTGCCAGCGGGCGCCGAGTTTCTCGACGAGCAAGTCGGGTTTTGCCAAACCGAGGCGGTCAATCGCGGCGGCCACCGTTTGCTCAATCAATTGCGCGAGCGGGATGCTTAAACCACTTACGGCCGCCTGCGATTCGGTGGGTTCGAGGCCCGCGGCCTCCGGCGCGACGGTGTGCTTGCCGTCGGCGAACAGAATGTCAGCCGTGGATTCAGAAATGGTTTTTACCGTGCCCAAGCCATATTGCGGATGGCGGACGGACATGCCGATGTGGAGGGTCTGAATGTTCATGCCGGCAATCTAGCTACGGAAGCGAAAGGGCAAAAGCCCCAAATCCGCGCGCTGATTTTTTCGGCGGCCCGCCGGCTAGAGTTCGACCACCCGGCCGGTTTGAACGGACTTCTCCTCCGCTTCGCAAATTTCCACCGCACTCAAGCCGTCCGCCGCCGTCACCACCGTGGGCGGGTGGCCGGATTGGATGGCGGTGATGAAATGGCGGAGTTCTTCCACGTAGCCATCCACGCCTTCGGGTTTGAGGACGCGAGCCGGTTGGCCGTCTGCCATTAATTGCAACGCGTCCGCGCCGCGCGCGCTCTCGAAATCAACCGTCGCGCGCTCGAAGACCACCGTGAAAGCCATGCTGAAACCGCTGGTCAAGAGCCAGCTGCCTTCGGCATAAACTGTCGCGCCCCCGGCGACCTTGTATTGCGTGACGACGTGATCAATCGCGCCGCTGAACCGGCTCTGACCTGTGGAAAAGACACTGGTAGGTCGGCCAAAAAGGAATTGTACAAAGTCGGTGTCGTGGATGTGTAAATCAAGCAACGCACCGCCCGAGTCGCCACCCTTGAAATAACTGTCGCGACTCCAGCCCGGCGGCGCGGAAACGCGCCGGAACCGGGCCGTGAGAATTTTCCCGTAAGTGTTCTGCGCCGCGAGATTCTTGAGCCAGGCCCAGCCTGGCCAGAAGCGCATGCACATGGCCGGCATGAAGAACCCTTTGGCCGATTTGGCGGCGTTCACGATTTCCGCGGCCAGGACGGACGTGCGCGCCAGCGGCTTTTCGCACAGGACATGTTTGCCTGCGTGGAGAGCGGCGAGGGTTTGCGGTACGTGCAACGGTGTCGGCACGCACAGGTCCACGAGCTCCACTTCGCCATCTTCGAGCAAATCCTCCAACTTTTGATACGTTCGGATGGTTTGGCCGAGATCAATCGCGTCCGAACCGGTGATGTTTCCGCTGACGCCGGCCAACACGCCGTTCACGGGCAGGCGCACCGCGTCGCACACGGCGACGATGCGCGCGCCAGGAAGCTGCTGATACGATTTGATGTGCGTGAGGCCCATGAACCCGAGGCCCACGACGGCGACGTTCACGGGCCGACCCGTGGTTTGAGGCTTTGTGTTGCTCATAAAAGAAAGTTTCCAGTCCGGAAAAGCACGCGGCTCAGCCTGGAATTTTTTCCGCCATTTCCCGCGCCGCGCGAATGTCGGCCACGCGTTGAGTGCCCGCTTCACGTTCGATGCACAAGTCGCCGTTGAAGCCGACCTGCTGGAGGGTCGCGAAGAACGCGGGCCAATCCACTTCACCAGTGCCCGCGACGACTTCTTCACCCCAAGTGCCGGGGACTTGCGCGCGCCGCGCGTCCTTGATGTGGACCTGACGAATCCACGGACCGAGCGTGCGCAACGCCTCAATGGGATTGCCCTTGTCGTAGAGCAACATATTCGCGGGATCAAAATTCACGCCGAGGTTCGGGCGGTTGAGTTTCTGCAATAATTCGAGGAGCACGGGCGCGGTTTCCTGACCGGTCTCCAAACCCAGCGCGATGCCGTGCGCGCCAAAGATCTCCGCCACTTCGCTCAAACGTTGTTTCAGCTTTGCGAAGTTCGGGTCCCGCTCATCATGGGGGAGAAATCCGGCGTGAAACGTGACGAGCTTCAGCCCGAGCGATTGCGCCAGCGCGACGGTGGCCTGAATGTTCTTCCGGTTTTGTTCCCATGTCGCGTCCGGCGCAATGCCGCCCGTGAGGCGGATGGTGTCGAGCGTGGAATAATCTTCCCCAACACAACCGAACATGCCGGACACAATCGCGATGCCGGCCGATTGGAATAAGTTTTGTGTCGGTCCCCAGATCGCAGGCGACTCGCGCAAAGGGTCGAGCGCGAGCTGTACACGGCGGACGCCGGTGGTTTCAAGTTTGGCGATTAAATCCTGCGGACTGGTCGGTTGCAGCGACCAACTGCAGACCGCGAGACGCTGGCTGAGGGAATAAACATTCATGGACATCATTAAAACCCGGTTTGCCGTCCAACCTCAATCCTGCATTTTGAACCGCAGCAGCCCAGAAATTGGAATTCGGCCGTGGTTGAGATGGAGCCGCTCGGAAAAGCAACCCGGCGGAGAGGGTGCGCAAGGGCTTTAACTCGCGATGACACTGATCTCCACCGGCTCCACGCTCACGCCGCTCTTGGTCAGCCACTTGATCGCGGCTTTCACGTCCTCGCGTTTGCCGTCGAGTTCGAGACAGACGATGCCGATCTCGTCGGTGACGCTGGCCTGGCGGATGTTGGTGACCACCTTGAAGCGTTTGGCCACTTCCCAGATCAACGGTTGTTTGATGAGCTTGGGTGGATACATCAACCACAGCCGCGTTTGCTGCGGTGTGCTTTGCGTGGTGGGTTTGGAAGCTTTTTTCGCAGGCATAATTTTATAGTTTTGTTGAATTCCCCTCACCCCGGCCCTCTCCCCAAGGGAGAGGGAGAATGATTCGCCGTCTCTTGGTGACTCGTGAGTCGGCGACAATTCGGCAGCCGTAGGAATTATCGAGAGCAAACGACTGCTGTTCCCTCTCCCCGGGGGAGAGGGTTAGGGTGAGGGCGGACGTCGTCATTGGAACAGGGCCGGAATT
>CAYHFK010000043.1:0-19664 GCA_964355895.1 uncultured Bifidobacterium sp.
GACACGTTGGAAGCGCAGTTGCACCAAACCCGCAGCCTCGGCGCGCACCTCCTCGCCGCATGAGTAATCCATCCAAACCCCTCACGGCTTCGCAGGTTTTGTTCATCAAGCTCGGCGGAAAGGGCGAGTGGGAGAAGGACTGCATCGAAGGCCCGAGTCCCTGCATCCGCCTCGGTTATCGCAGCAAGCAGCATCAGGAGTGTTTGGCAGGGAACTGGGACGCAGTGTGGCAGTATTGGCACACCACCGGTAATAAGACCGAAGGCAAGGCCACAGAAGCGACCAACCAGGTAAAGGCATTTTACATGGCGGACGAGCAGACGCTCTGGATCACCTTTTATCGGCGCAAACTTTGGTGGTGTTTCGCCAGTCGGCAGGTGGAGGAATGGCCGGACGAAAGCCGCATCCGAAAAGCGCTCGCGCCGTGGTCGTGCAAAGACTGCGCCGGCAAAAACCTTCACGTTGACGGGTTGAGCGGTGCGCTTACCAAAGTGCGGGGATTTCGCGGCACGATCTGCACCGTGGGTCAAAAGACGTATCTGCTGGACCGCTTGAACGGCATCTTCCCTGCCGAAGTATTGCACGCACAGGAATGTCTGGCGCAGCTTGAAGCCGCCATTGAAAAACTCATACCCCGTTTGGGGTGGAAAGATTTTGAATTGCTGTGCGACCTAATTTTCACGCAGGCCGGTTGGCAGCGCATCAGTTCACTTGGAGGACCGGAGAAAACCGTTGATATGGAGCTTTTGTCGCCCGTTACCGGCAAACGTGCCATCGTGCAGGTGAAATCCGAAGCCGACCTGAAAACCTTCCTAGATTACAAGCAACGCTTTGAAGCACTGAATGATGATGCCGAAGCGTATTTCGTCGTTCACTCACCCAAGCCTGACTTGGCCGCCCATCAAGCCGATGATTCGGTATTTCTGCTCACGGCTGACCGGTTGGCAAAACTCGTAATCTCGTCCGGTTTGTCCCAATGGTTGATTCAGAAAACTTCGTGATGATATGAAACCCGAACAAAAGCGGATCGTGGCGCGGGTGGAGGAATTGCTGCGGTGGTGCGACATGCTGAAAGCGCAGCTGCACCAAACCCGCACCCTCGGCGCGCACCTCCTCGCCTCCACCCTCCACCACCTCTTGGCAGCATGATTACCCCAGCAAAGCCCCTGGTCATAGCCACAGATGATGAGCCTTTGACGTTAGGTCTGTATCAGGCAGTCCTAAGCAATTTGTTGAATGCCGCTGTGATCACAACCACTAAGTCCACCGAGGCATTGCGGCTCGCAGTTAGAAAAATTCCAGATTTATTCATCACGGACTTGGTTAAGCCACGACCTGATGGCTTGGAGCTTGTCAAACAACTGCGTTCAAATCCGAGGACGGCGACGATTCCGATCTGGGTTATTAGTGGTCAGGCGGACAGCGATTTTGGTCGTCGCGCCAAAAGTGCCGGCGCAGACCTGATCATGGCAAAACCATTTACGATCGATTCGCTCTTGGAGCACGGCAACCGCCTGTTCAACCGACGGCGAACTGGCAGATTTGACCATCTGTTCGACTTGGGTATTGAAACGCAAGATGTGGATTACAAGCGGGAGATTGTTACTACACGGGACGGCGTGGCAGCCGTTGCCAAAGACATCATTGCCATTGCTAACTTCGGAGGAGGCTATCTGGTTTTCGGCATTGCCGAGAAAACCAAGGGTGTGTTCGATCAGACCGGCTTGGATGCGGAGCAGCTTAGACTTCTGGAAGTGACCACCCTGAACAAGGCGGTCCGTGAATACATTGACCCGCCTCACGCGGTGAAGTGTCATCGGGTGAACAAAGACGGGGTCATATTTGTGGTGATTGAGATTCCTCCCTCGCGGGAAGCTCCGTTGCTAGCCAAGAAACAAAACGACGCTGCCAATCTTTACCCGGGCCGGATTTACATCAGAACAACCGCGTGCGAATCTGCCGAAGTACGCGACAACCACGAACTGCGACGGATTCTAGATCGCATCGTTTCTTGTCGCGCCGAAAAGAAGCAATGAGCGTCGTTATGCCATTTGAGATTGGGTTGCACCAAACCCGCACCCTCGGCGCGCACCTCCTCGACTCCACCCTCCACCACCTCCTCGCCGCATGAGCCTCCTGGTGATCGCTGGGTTGCTGGCCTTGCCGGTCTATGCCGTGCAACGGCTCGGGCCGGATTATCATTGGCTCGGGATTTACGCGCTCGTTCTGAGTGCGTTGGCGTATTGGGTTTATGCTGTGGACAAGCGGCGGGCGGAGCAAGGCTTCTGGCGGATTCCCGAGGCCCAGTTGCATTTGCTGGAGTTGTTGGGCGGCTGGCCGGGTGCGTTTCTCGCGCAGCGACGATTGCGACACAAATGCTCCAAGGTCAGCTATCAGGTGTCGTTTTGGTTGATCGTACTCGCCTACCAGTTTGCGGCCTTCGATTCATTTCAAAATTGGCGTTACACCCACGCAGCCCTGAACTATATCCAACGCACCGGGGACCACCGACGATGAATGCATTGATGAATCAAACTCCGCTCCCGGGCCAAATCGGGGCGAGGGTGCCGCATTGGCACCGAAGCCCCACCCCCCCGGCGTGCGCTTCCGCGACACCACCTTCCACCAAATCCCCGCCAGCGAGGCGCTTCGGAACCGGACATGGAAATGAAATGAGATTGTCCACGCATACACTTTGGATTTGGTTGATTTGCATTGTCGTGGGGAGCGCGGCCCAGTTCCAACTGAGGGCCGCGAACTGGGATGATCCTGACTTCACGCGGGAGGTGCGGCCGATTTTGTCGCGGCATTGTTTCAAGTGCCATGGCCCCGACGACGCAGCGCGGAAGTCGAAGTTGCGCCTCGACGTGCGCGAGGCGGCGACCCAGCCCGCCAAGTCCGGCGCGATGGCGCTCGTGCCGGGTAAACCCGCGGAGAGCGAGTTGGTAAAACGCATTTTCTCGGCCGACCAGGATGAGGCGATGCCGCCGCCGAGCACGCAGCACCAACTGACTTCCGCCGAAAAGGAAACACTCAAGCGTTGGATTGCGGCGGGCGCGGAATACAAACAACACTGGGCCTTCGTGCTACCAAAGCAGGTCCCGCTGCCAGCGGTGAAACAAGCTTCCTGGCCGCGCAACGCCATTGACCACTTCGTTCTCGCGCGGCTGGAGCAGGAGGGGCTTGCGCCGTCGGTGCCGGCGGACCGTTACACGCTGGCGCGGCGGGTTTATTTTGACCTCATCGGGTTGCCGCCGACGCCGGAGGCGGCGGATGCGTTCGTCAGTGACCATACCGCCGACGCGTATGAGAAGCTCGTCAATGGCCTGCTGGCTTCGCCGCACTATGGCGAACGCTGGGGCCGGCGCTGGATGGATCTGGCGCGCTACGCGGACTCGAACGGCTACGAGAAGGACCGGCCGCGCACCATCTGGCCGTGGCGGGATTGGGTCATCAACGCGCTCAACGCCGACATGCCGTTCGACCAGTTCACGATTGAGCAAATCGCCGGCGACATGCTGCCAAAGGCAACCGTGGACCAACTCATCGCCACCGGCTTTCATCGCAATACGATGTTGAATGAGGAAGGCGGCATTGACCCGCTGGAGTTTCGTTTTCACGCGCTGACGGACCGCGTCGGCACGACGGGCGCCACGTGGCTCGGATTGACGGTCGGCTGCGCGCAGTGTCACACGCACAAATACGACCCCATCCCGCAGCGCGAGTATTACCAGATGATGGCGTTTCTCAACAACGCCGACGAGCCGGACCTCGATCTGCCGAAGCCCGATTCCGAAAAGCAGCAGCGGGCGAACCGGGAGAAAGCCGCGCAACTCCTGGCCGACTTGCCCAACCAGTTCCCGCTGGAAAGCAGCGTGTGGCAGACGCCCAAGCCCGTCAGTGCCGAAGCCGCCAGCGGCGAAAAGCCCCGGCTGCTCGACGACGGTTCGGTGCTCTTCGCGGGCAGTAGTCCGGAGAAGGACACTTACACCCTCGTGTTCGACACAGACCTCGCGGAGATCAACACCCTCCGGCTCGAAGCGCTCACGGACGACGCGCTGCCGGGCAAGGGCCCGGGCCGGGTGAAGCACGGCAACTTCGTGCTCACCGAAATCAGCGTTACCGCGGCGCCGAAGAATTCGCCCGAGCAGGCCCAACCCGTGAAACTCGTCGCCGCCCGCGCCGACGTGGAGCAGAAGGGCTTGCCCGTGGCCGATGCCATTGATGGGAAACCCGGCACCGGCTGGGGAGTTGATGCCGAGGGCAAGAAGCTCAACACCACGCACACCGGGACCTTCACGTTCGACCCGCCGGTGAACTTCGCCGGTGGCACGCGTTTCGTCGTGAAGCTCGACCAGCAGTATGGCGGGCAACACACCATCGGCCGGCTACGCCTCAGTTTCGGAGCGCCCGTCCCTGACCGTCGTTCGCTGGAAGTGCGCCGGAAGGAAGTGCTGGACAAGAAGTTCGCTGAGTGGCGCGCGAGCGAGCGGGCGCGCACCGTGGAGTGGACGCCGCTCCGTCCCCACGAAGCGAAGTCCAGCATGCCCTTGCTGACCGTGCAGCCCGACGACTCCGTGTTCGCGAGCGGGGACATCTCGAAGAGTGACACGTACGAGCTGAAGTTTCGCACCGACTTGCGCGGCATCACGGCGGTGCGACTGGAAGCGTTGCCCGACGATCGCTTGCCGCGGCACGGACCCGGCATGGCCTATTACGAGGGACCGAAGGGCGATTTCTTCATGGGCGAGTTTCAACTTTCCGCCGGCGGTCAGCCGCTGAAGTTTGCGAGTGCTACGGAGAGTTATGCGAAGAATAATTTCGGCAGCAGTGCCAGCGCGACCCTGGCCACGGATGGCGACCCGCAGACGGGCTGGTCCACCGCCGGACGGGAAGGCGAGCGCCATGAGGCGGTCTTCGTGCTCGCCGAACCACTTGGAGCGCCGCCAGGCGAACTGCAACTCAAGTTGATGTTCGGCCGTCATTACGCCTGTTCCCTGGGGCGGTTTCGGATTTCAGTGACGACCCACGAGGGTGGCGCGCCGGCGCGGGATCTGCCGGAGGAAATCGGACGGCTGCTGCAAATTCCGGAGGCCCAGCTCACCGCGGCTCAACAGCAACGGTTGCGCGAACAATTTCTCCTCACCACGCCGGAACTTGCGAACGCGCGCAAAGAGATCGAGCAACTCCGCCAACCGCCGACGCATCCGACGACGCTGGTCCTGCGCGAACGCCCGCCGGAAAATCCCCGTCCGACGTTCATCCACAAGCGCGGTGAATTCCTCCAACCCGCCGATCCCGTCGAGCCGGGCGTGATCACCGCCGTTGCCCCGTTTCCCGACGACCTGCCGCGTAATCGCCTCGGCTTCGCCCGCTGGCTGGTCGCGACCAACAATCCGCTCACCGCGCGCGTCACTGCCAACCGCCAATGGCAGGCGTTCTTTGCCCGCGGTCTGGTGCGCACGACGGAAGACTTCGGGTTTCAAGGCGAGACTCCGTCGCACCCGGAGTTGCTCGACTGGCTGGCCGTGGAGTTCATGAAGCAAGGGTGGTCGCTGAAGAAGCTGCACAAGTTCATCGTGATGAGCGCGACCTACCAGCAGTCGTCGCGCGTGACACCGGAGTTGCTCGCCAGGGATTCCGATAACCGGCTGCTTGCCCGCGGGCCGCACGTGCGGCTGGAGGCGGAGATTATTCGCGATGCCGCGTTGCGCGCCAGCGGACTGCTCGCGGAGAAAATGGGTGGGCCGAGTGTTTATCCGCCGCAACCGGCGGGCGTTACCGAAGTCGCCTACGGCGGCCCGGGCTGGCCGACCAGCGAAGGCGAAGACCGCCACCGCCGCAGTGTTTATACGTTCATGAAACGCACCGCGCCGTTCGCCATGTTCAACACGTTCGACGCGCCGACCGGCGAATCGTGCGTGGCGCGGCGCGACGTGTCGAATACTCCGCTGCAGGCGCTGACGCTGCTGAACGATGTGTTCTTCGTCGAGGTGTCGCAGGCCATGGGCAAGCTGCTGGCGGCGGGCGAAGGCCCGGTCGAAGCGCGCATCCGCGAAGCGTTCCGCCGCTGCCTGACGCGACCCCCCAGCGACGAGGAAGTCGCGACGCTGGTGAAATTTTTTGAGGTGCAGAAACAACGCTTCGCCAGCGGTGACCTCGACGCGGAACTCATCGCGGGTGAAGGTCCGGGTGACGTGACCGAGCGCGCGGCGTGGACCGCACTGGCCCGCGCCATTCTGAATTTGGACGAGATGATTACAAAAGGCTAAGCCATGAATCCGCTGCAACAACACTGCCTCGAGGTTACGCGCCGCCACTTTCTTCGCGACTGCGGTGTCGGCCTTGGGAAGATCGCGCTCGCCGGATTGCTCACCGATGCGCTCGCCGGGCGCGGGCGCGGTGCCGGCGGCAGCACGACCAATCCCCTCGCGCCGCGTCAGCCGCATTTTCCCGGCAAGGCCAAGCGCGTCATTCACCTTTTCATGGCGGGCGCGCCGAGCCAGCTCGAGCTGTTCGACAACAAGCCCGAGCTCGCGAAACTCGAAGGCCGGCCGCTGCCGCCGTCCGTCATCGGCGGCCAGCGCTACGCGTTCATTCGGCCTGATGCCGCCGTGCTCGGGCCGCGCTTCAAGTTTGCCCGGCACGGCCAGTCCGGCGCCGAGTTGTCCGAGATGTTGCCGCACCTGGCGAAAGTGGTGGACGACATCTGTCTCATTCGTTCGGTTCACACGGACCAGTTCAATCACGCGCCGGCGCAGATTTTCTTCAACACCGGCTTCTCGCAGCCCGGCCGGCCGAGCCTGGGCGCCTGGGCGCTTTACGGATTGGGTGCGGAGACGCAGAACCTGCCTGCGTTCGTGGTGATGAGTACCGGCGGTGGCTTGAGCGGCGGCTCCGCGCTCTGGTCGAGCGGCTTCCTGCCGACCCTGTACACCGGCGTGCGCTTTCGCAATCAAGGCCCGCCCATTCTGAACGTGAACAGCCCGGCCGGCGTGGACGCAAAGCTCCAGCGCGACACGCTCAATGTCGTCACCGCGCTCAACGAGCGGCGTCTCGCCGCGGAGGGTGACCCGGAGATCGCCACGCGCCTCGCGGCCTACGAAATGGCCTTTCAGCTCCAGACCTCCGCGCCCGAACTGATGGACTTGAAGAGCGAAAGCAAGGAGACGCTGGAGCTTTACGGCTGTGACCCGGACAAACCTTCCTTCGCCCGCGCGTGTCTGCTGGCGCGACGGATGATGGAGCGCGGCGTGCGCTTCGTGAACATTTACCACGAAGGCTGGGACGCGCACAGTGACGTGGCCGGCAACGTGAAGAGCAACGCCGGCGCGACCGACCGGGCCAGCGCCGCACTGGTCACCGACCTCAAGCGCCGCGGCTTGCTCGACGACACATTGGTGGTTTGGGGCGGCGAGTTCGGACGCACCCCGATGGTCGAGTCCAACCCCGCGCTGGGCCGCAGCCAGGGCCGCGATCATCATCCGCAGGCGTACACGATTTGGCTGGCGGGCGGCGGCATCAAGTCGGGCTTCAGCTATGGCGCAACGGACGATCTTGGTTTTCATGTCGTGGAAAACCCGGTCCACGTTCACGATCTTCAGGCGACCATCCTGCACTGCCTTGGCTTCGATCACGAGCAGCTCACCTACCGCCACGCGGGCCGCGATTTCCGCCTGACGGACGTACACGGCCAAGTGGTGAAGGCGGTTCTGGCGTGAATGGTCGTCAGCCGATACAAACAAAGCGCATGAAACCCCAGAGCAAAGTTCTCAACGTGATCAACCTCGTGCTGCTGCTGACCACAACGGCGATGGCGGGGGAGTGGCAACCCCACGAGGTTCGACAAATCAACGGGCCGGCGGGTGACGTTCGGCTCCCGGCGCAGTTCCAGATCGTCACCGAGAGTTGGAATCGCGTGGTGGCGGTGCCCTACCTCGCTTACCTGCCGGAGAAGGATCGCCTGCTGATGCTCGTGAATTGCGATTATCCGCATCATGCCGAGGTGTTGTTCAGCGACGATCGCGGGGCCTCGTGGAGTTCGCCGAAGCCCGCGCTGGTGGGGACCGACGGCAAACCGGTGGCGGGTTTGGGCACGTCGCTGTGCTACTTGGGTGACGGCAACGTGCTGCTCTATGGCAGCGCGCGTTGGTTCAGCCACGATTACGGCCAGACGTGGAAGGAGTCCGTGCCGTTGACCCCAACTTCCGATGGCAAGCCATGGTACACTTGGGATCCGCCGCTGGTGAAACGTGACGCCAAGACGGGCAAGCTCGTTCGCTTGGTGGAAACTGGCTACACGTGGTTCAAGCCGCCGGAGGTCAAGACCGCGCATCAGCAAGCGTATCTCCGCTTCAGCACAGACGAAGGTAAAAGCTGGAGTCCGTCCTCCAAGATTCCTCAATGGGAGGCGGTCAGCGAGGTGGCGTTGCTGCGGGCGGCGAACGGCCACCTGGTGGCGGCGGGCCGCACCGATACGCCGGCCCGGATGCAACCCGAGACGATTGACCATACCGAAGGACTGGGAATCTCCATTTCCACCGACGATGGCCAAACCTGGTCCGGGGTGCGGAAGCTCTACGACTGGGGACGGCATCATCCTTCGCTGCTCTTGTTGCCGAGCGGGGAAATCGTGATGACCTACGTCGTGCGCAAAGGGTACGTGAACGCGCCGGACGGCTTCCCGCAGTTCGGAATTGAAGCGGTGGTCAGCCGCGATCACGGTCAGACTTGGGACTTGGACCACAAATACATTCTGCACCGCTGGATCGGGCACATTAAGGAAGGACCCACGTCGTGGTATCCGAGCAGCCAGGCGACCTCGACGGTGCGGTTGCCGGATGGTTCAATCCTCACGGCGTTCGGGACGGGCTATCGGTGCCAGGATATCGTGAAAGGCCAGCCCGCCCCTCGGGATGTCGGCCTGGTCCGCTGGCGGCTGAATTCCGGGGCCGTAAACGCCGAGACGAAGCTTCGCGATGCACCGTTCGATTCCGATCAGCGCAACGTGTACGATCCGGACCGCAAGTGATCGGGACATGCAGTGCCCGGAACCGGAATTAAACCACCACGTAACCACCACGCCGCGTGGAGATATGGAGATATTATCTGGATTCAGTCGCCTTGCACATGGGGGGTGAACACCCCATTGCGCTCGCCGGTTTTTCTCGCTTACTCTCGTATGCTGAAAAACAAACCCCTGTCTCCAAATGGAAAGCTAGTCGGCGGCACTCTCATGACGAGAGCCATCGCGTGCAAAGTGGTGCAAGCCTTCAAGCAACCCGCGACCTTCACGACTACGTTCAAACCGGTCAAGCTGGAGATGTTTCGCTAAATAAATGTGAACAAGTTATGAATACGTGTGAATAACTAAGCGCCGATTAAACTTGCTTTCGCTGTAGCGCGAGTCAAACTGTTAACGAACCAACAGGAAACCTGAAAGCAAACAACCCATGAAAACCAAACTATTCCCCATCGCCATCGCTCTGTGTTTCGTTTCCGCTTCGCTGCGGGCGGATGTCCCTGCCGGCAATTTCTGGCACAATCCAACCTTTGAATCCGGCACGGACCTGAACCTGGCGACGGGCACGCCCGACAACTGGAACCGCGGCGGTGCTGACGGAACCATCCTTCAGGTGTCCACGGCAAACTCGGTGAGTGCCTCGCACTCGTTGGGCATCATCAAACCCATCGCTGGGGCCTACGGCGAATGGTATTCCGACTTCGCCATTGCCGGCTTCGCTAACGCCGGCGACCAACTCGCTTTGCACTGGCACGAGATGTTCAGCATCAGCGGCGGTGAGATGCGCCTGACGCTGCGGTTGTTGGATGGCGGCGGCGGCGGCCCCAACAGCGGCGACCACCATTTCGTCGTGACAGGCAATAGCAGCGGTTGGGTCAGCACCCTCGCAGACTCCAGCTTCACGGTGCGGGATGAATTAAATGGTGGAAATGCTGGTGTACCAGGGCCAATTGTGGTCGCTGCGGACACGGTATATCTGCGCCTCCAATTGGTGTCCGGTGGTGGGGATTCCACGATCGGCAGCTTTATCATTGATGATCTCTCCGTCTCCGTCGTGCCGGAACCCTCGAGCATCGCCATGTTGGGCATGGCCACATTGATCGGATTGAATACGATTCGCCGCCGCAAGATGGCGTGTTAGTGGCAGGCTAGACCTGAGCGCGCCGCACCCGTCTTGGGCGCGGCGCGCTAATTTCAAGCGATGTCTGTTGAAAGAGTGTCATTCCAAGCGGGCCGGACAATCTTTCGACTTAGAGCCCTGAGGCTCGTGCGAATTCAGAAAACGTCTTCGCAAAAACCAGTTGATAGCCAATCCACACTTAAGTCGGAAATCCCATCCGCAGCCCGAAACTTACCGATATGAATCCCATGAATTTCCGATGCTCCCTGTTTTCCATGATCGCTCTGTTAGCGGTCGTAGGTCCAGCCCGCGCGGCCTTGCTGCCGAACAATTTCTGGGTGAACTCGACTTTCGAGACTGGCAGCGACCTCGGCCAAACCAATGGCACACCTACAAACTGGACTCGCGATGGTGGGGCAGGGGGCGGCAGCAACATCTGTCAGGTGATTGCCGACAACTCCGTCAGTTCCAGTCATTCGTTGGCCGTCATAGACGACACCACGGGTGACTTCGGCGAGTGGCGCTCCGATGTCAGTCTCAGCGGCAACGCCACCAACGGGGACGTGTTGAATATTCAGTGGTATGAAATGTATAACCTCAGCGCCCCCGAAATGCGCTTAACCGTGCAGTTCTTTAACGCTAGCAGTAACGACGTCGGCACCGTCCACTTTACCACCACCGGCACGAGTAGCGCCGGATGGGTGAGTACCATCGCAAATTCGACGTTCACGAAGCGGAATGCGGCGTTGGTGGTGCCGGTCGGCGCGGTGACGATGCGCTGTGCCCTGGCCTCCGGCGGAGAGCCAGCCATCACCGGGGTAATGGTCATTGATGATTTATCGGTGGCGCGCGTGGCGAGGCTGCTGCCAGGTAATTTCTGGGTGAACTCGACTTTCGAGAGCGGCACCACCCTCGACCAAACCAACGGGACTCCCGCAAATTGGACTCGCGGCGGCGGTGATACGACGATCTGTCAGGTGACCACCAATAACACTGTGAGCTCAAGTCATTCGTTGGCCGTCATCGATAACAATGCAAACACCAGCACCGGATACGGCGAGTGGCGCTCGGATGTCAGCCTCATCGGCATTGCCAGTCCGGGCGAGGTGTTGGATATCCAGTGGTTTGAAATGTATACCAACAAGTTCTCCAGTACCTTCATGCGCTTGACCGTGCAGTTCCTTAATGCCAGCAGCAGCGTCGTCGGAACAACCGACTTTACCACCACCGGCACGGGTAGCGCCGGATGGGTGAGCACCATCGCAAATTCGACGTTCACGAAGCGGAATGGGGGGTTGTTGGTGCCGGTCGGCGCGGTGAGGATGCGCTGTGCCCTGGCCTCCGGCGGTTTTCCAGGCACCACGGGGGTAATGGTCATTGATGACTTATCCGTGGCACGCGTGCCGGTGCCCGGTAACTTTTGGGTGAACTCGACTTTCGAGCTCGGCAAGGATCTCGACCAGACCAATGGCACGCCTGCAAATTGGACTCGCGGCGGCGGTGACATGACGATTGATCAGGTGACGACCAGCAACTCGGTCAGTTTGAGTCATTCGTTGGCCGTCATAGATAACAATGAAGACATTGATATCGGTTACGGCGAGTGGTACTCCGACGTCAGTCTCATCGGCAACGCCACCAACGGCCAGGCGTTGAACATCCAGTGGTTTGAGATGCATAACGTCAGTGAGGGTATCCAACATGAGATGCGCTTGACCGCGCAATTCTTTAACGCCATCAACGAACTCGTCGGAGAAACCCACTTTGTCACGACCGGCACGAACAGTGCCGGATGGGTGAGCACCATCGCGGATTCGACGTTCACGAAGCGGAATGGGGCGTTGTTGGTGCCGACCGGCGCGGTGAGGTTGCGCTTTGCCCTGGTTTCCGGCGGCTCCGGAGAACCCACCGGGGTAATGGTCATCGACGACCTGACGGTGGCCCTCAATTCAGCAGCGCCAGTGATACCCCCGACCGTCCTGGCCGGTAACTTTTTCCCGAACCCGACGTTTGAGGTGGGCTCTCTGTTGGACGATCCCGCCGCCGCGTCTCCGGCGGGGTGGACGCGCGGCGGAAATGACACCACGATTGATCAGGTCACCACGAGTAACTCCGTCAGCCCCACCCACTCGCTCTCCTTGGTGGATAATTCCGACACTTACGGCGAATGGTATCAATACTTGACCCTGTCCGGCGTGGCGACCGACGACGTACTCGACGTGCAATTCTTCCGACTTTACGACACGACGGGTGGGAATATGCGGTTGACCTTCGGATTCCGCGATGCCGGGGGCGTTAGTTTTGGGCCGGAATACAATTTCGAGGTTGGTGGCCTAAGCCCAGGCTGGCTGGGCAGTGTCGCCGCATCGCCCTTCGAGCGGGTTTCGGGCCGCTTCATAGTGCCTGCGGGCACGGGGCAACTCTCGGTTAAATTCGCCTCCGGCGGTTCCGGAGGCGTGACAGGAACCATGGTGATTGACGACCTGTCCGTGCGGATCAGCGTTCCGGTCATCACGAGTATTACCGCCGATGGCGGCGGCAGGACCATCACTTGGTTCAGCATGCCCAGCAAGCTCTACACGGTGCAGTTCGCCAGTACTTTGGGTTCGCCCACCGTCTGGACGGATCTCGTCACAGGGCTGGCGGGCGACCTCTCGCTCTCGAATTCGTATCTGGACACGACCATCCACGCTGGCAATGCCGGCTTCTATCGCGTCATCCAAGAGTGACGGCAAAGGAGCACACGTCTTCCCGGCGAGGAGAATCCTCGCCGGGCGGAAAAAACAACGGGGCAGCCTTTGCTCATTTTGTTTTCTGACGGGCATCAATGCTGGCGGGCTTGGGTTACATTCGTCGCAATGAGATTACTGCCCGTTGGCTCCCGAAAGCCTCGCCCCCGTAATCAGGAGGTGACGCTTGAAGTCATGAGCCGCAGTGCGCGGTGGGCCTTCGCGCTTTTGACGGTGGGGCTTAGTCTGGCTTTTGTGCAACCGCTCCCGGCTGGTCTGTTGCCCGGAAACATCTGGCCCAACCCCACCTTGGAAACCGACGCGAATGCCGACGGCGTTCCCAACTTCTGGAACCGAGGCGGCTCGCTGACAACAATCGACGTGTGGAGCGCCGCACTTTCGGTCAGCCCCACACATTCCTTCCAGCTCAACGACTCCCGCACCACTTCCTATGGCGAATGGTATTCCGACCGGCTCAACGTCACCGCCGGCACGAACTACCAACTCCGCTACAACCTTCGCTACACCATCACCAATGTCGGACCGATGCGCGTGACGGTGAACTTTTACTCTGCGGCCGACAGCTACGTCTCCGGGATAAGCTATCTGCTTTCCGGGGCGCATGACTTCTGGGAGGAATTGACGCAGCAGTTCACCGCCCCGGCTGGCGCAGCGAAGCTGGGACTCTCGTTCACCTCCGGCGGTGGGGTGGATGTCACCGGTCAGGCTTGGCTGGACGACATTTCTCTGGCGACGGCGGCCAATGTCAATTCGCTCGTGCCTTACCTCGAAAACTTCCCGGGGTTGCCGAATCCGCTCGTCATCCGCGATTGGAGCCAAACCGCCCTCGATTATCATCAGCTCGCCTTCAACCCATCCGTCACGGGCCAGTATCTTCCACTGATCTATGAATACACTGCGAACACGACGGCGGGTTTCTCCGGGCCGGCCTTCGGTCTGCCGAGTTACGTCGGCAACCCGCGCGACAGCGGCGAGGCGCTCACCGCGCTCGGCGCCGTGCTGGGCGGCACGCTCGCGGGCCTGAACATGGCTTCGCTCAACGGCCAGGATCGCGTTCAACAATGCGAGGTGTTCTATTGCGTCGTCAACGGCCACGGCTTGGTCTTGAACAACGTCAACTCGCAAGGTTCCGGCTCCGCCTGGTATGACATTTTCCCGAGCACACTTTTTTTTCAAATCGGCTCGCGCTATCCGGGCCGTGCTTCGCTGCAAACGAAGATGGCGGCCATTGCGGACAGTTGGCTCACCGCGCTGCCGGGGTTGAGCAACAATTGGGAGCACACCGGATTCAACTTCACGACCATGACGCCGACAGATTTCGCCTGGGATGAACCTGACATGGCCATCGGCATCGCGTGGCTCGAATACATGGCTTACGTGCAATTCAACGACGCGAAGTATCTCGCCGCCGCAGACGCCTGCATGACGCAGATCAACAGCCGCGCCGCCAATCCCTTTTACGAAACGCTGGGCTTTTTCGGCCCGCCACTGGCCGCCCGCATGAACGCGGAGTTGGGTCGCAACTACTCGACGAGCAAACATCTGAACTGGATTTTTGCTCCCACCTCCGACGCCCGGCCCGGCTGGGGCTGTGAAAGCTCACGCTGGGGAAACTTCGACGCCTACGGCCTCATGGGCAGCACCACCGACTCCAGCGGCTACGCCTTCTCGATGAACTCGTACTCTGCCGCCGGCATCATCGCGCCCGTGGTCCGTTACGAACCGCAATACGCCCGGTTGCTGGGTCGTTGGCTGTTGCACGTCGCCGCCAATGCAAACCTTTTCTATCCAAACACTCTCCCGACGAATATGCAGTCGAGCGCGGCGTGGGTGCAGCAAACCGGGGTGCAAAGCATCTCCTACGAAGGCGTCCGTCACCTCGGCACTACGACGCCTTACGCGACCGGCGACGCCGCCACGCCGATTCAGGATCTCAATCCCTACGGCACGTGGGGGAGTGGCTGGATGGCGGCGTTGTTCCAGACGTCGAATGTGCCGGGCATCCTCCAAATTGATTGCATCGCCACCGAAGCGTTCCCGCCCGCGACCTGTCCCACATACCTTTATTACAATCCCCATGCCGTCATGAAGCAGGTCACGGTGAGCATCGGGCCCGAGGCGAAGCACCTTTACAATCTCGCCACGGGCGCGTTCCTCGCCACCAATGTTTCAGGAACGGCCACGCTTACGCTATCGCCCGATTCAGCGATCGTTCTGGCGCTGTGTCCGGCCACGAACGCCATCAGCCAATCCGGCCAGAAGCTCCTGATCGGTGGCGTTGTTATTGATTATTGGAACGGCCCGCTGGACACCGACCACGACGGTCTGCCGGACTGGTGGGAAAGCCGCTACTTTGGGAGCAGCACCAACGCGTTGCCCCAGTCGCCGGCGGCCAATGGCTTCAGCAACCTGCAATCCTACTGGTTGGGTTTGGACCCGACCAATCCCAGTTCCACTTTCCGGGCGCAAGCGAGCATCCAATCCGTCACGGGCTATCCGCGAATCAGTTGGTCTTCGGTCGGTGGCAAGCGTTACGCCGTGGAATATGCCGATGGCCTCACGGTCTCCGGGGCGAGTTTCACCTCGGCGCTGATGGTGACGGAAACCAATGTGCCCGCAGGTGTGGCGAGCACGGAAACTTTCGTGGACGATGGCACGCTGACCGGCGGTCCGCCCGGCACGAGCAGCCGCTTCTACCGCGTGAAACTGGTGAACCCGTGAGCCGGCCATTCGTGAAGCTTCATTGGCTTGGCGCTGCTCAAGCAAAGGGTAACCGCCCGAGCAATCGCGGATCGTGGCGAGGCTGAACGAGTTGATGCGTTGGGGCTCCGCGCTGGCAGTCGTGCGCGGCTGCAATGGCGTGCCGGCCCCCACCAGGAATTGATGGCTGCCAAACCCGGAAACTTTTAATGTGGCGCGCATGAAATTCCTGCGACCGACGGCCGGCACCTTGGTAACCTTGGCCACCCTCCTCCTTTCGCTTGAACTTCAGGCAGTCGAAACGAGTGCCCCGGTAGCGCTGCGGTTGAGCTTGCCGCTCGACTATCAGGTCCATCAACGCGCTGGCCGGGCGGAGGGAATCATCATCGTTGCCGGGTCGTTGGCCCAGGGCAGCAAGCATCCGGGCACGTTGGAAGCGCGGCTGGTGAGCGCTGGCGTGGCGGCGGATTGGCAGACCCTGGCCACCATCGAGTCAGGAACGACGGAATTTCGTGCCGAATTGAACGCCCCCGCTGGCGGATGGTATCGGCTGGAAGTGTGCGTGAGGCAGGCGAACGCCATCGTGACGGAAACCGCTGTCGAGCACGTCGGGGTTGGCGAAGTGTTCGTCATCGCGGGTCAGTCGAATTCCGCCAATCACGGCGAAGAGCAGCAGCAGACGAAGACCGGTTTGGTGGCGGCCTTTCACAACGGCAAGTGGCAGCTCGCGAATGACCCGCAGCCGGGCACCAGCGGAAGCGGTGGCAGTTTCATTCCGCCGTTTGGCGACGCGATCGCGGAGCAATTCAAAGTTCCGGTGGGGATCATCGCCACCGGGGTCGGGGCCACGAGTGTCCGGGAATGGCTGCCGCGCGGCACGCGCTTCCCGAATCCGCCGACCCTGACCGGGAACGTCACGCAAGTCGCGACCGGTGAGTGGGAGACCCAGGGGACGCTGTTCGACAATCTGGTGACGCGGATGAAACAAGCCGGCCCGCTTGGCTTTCGAGCGGTGCTGTGGCACCAGGGCGAATCCGACGCGAACCAGACGGACGCCAGCCGCACATTGCCGGGCGGGCTTTACCGAAAGTTTCTGGAGCAACTCATCCGCGATTCGCGCCGCGAAGCCGGCTGGGAGGCGCCGTGGTTCGTCGCGCAGGTGAGCTACCACACGCCCGACGACACTGGTTCGCCGGACATCCGCGCCGCGCAACAGGCGTTGTGGCAATCAGGAATCGCCCTCGAAGGCCCGGACAGCGATGCCATGACCGGCAACCTCCGTGACAGTGGTGGCAAGGGCGTTCACTTCAGCGGCAAAGGACTCCGCGAACATGGAGCGCGCTGGGCCGGGAAGGTCGCGCCGTGGCTGGCGCAGCAACTTGCAACTGCGTCGCCATCCGCCGCCCCAGCCAAGGCGAAGGCGGCCAGCGCACCACATAGGATCATTTTTCCCAACACCGAAAATCTCTCGGTCCAAGGCCGGCCGGCGTTTGTGTTCCTTCCGCCTGCGGCCAGGCGCGCGAATCCGCAGCCGTGGATTTTCTACGCGCCGACGTTGCCCGGCCTTCCCGACGAGGCCGAGCGTTGGATGCACGAGCAGTTTCTGGCCGCGGGCGTCGCGGTGGCCGGCATGGATGTGGGCGAGGCTTACGGCAGCCCGCAGAGCCACGCGCTGTTCGACGCGCTTTACCGCAAGTTGACGGCGCAGCGCGGGTTCGGGAAAAAGCCGTGCCTGCTTGGCCGCAGCCGGGGCGGACTCGGGGTGAGCAGTTGGGCCATCGCCAACCCCGGCCGCGTCGCCGGCATCATCGGGATCTATCCGGTGCTCGACTTCCGCACATATCCGGGACTCACGAACGCCGCGCCCGCTTACGGCCTCACCCCCGCCGAACTCGAAGCCCGCGCTGACGAGTTCAATCCGATTGCGCGCATCGAAGTGCTGGCCAGGGCGCGCGTGCCCGCGCTGCTCATTCACGGCGATGTGGACCAGGTCGTGCCGCTCAAGGAGAACTCGGCCGAATTCGTCCGCTGCTACAAAGAAGCCGGCGCGGAATCGTTCGTGAAACTGATCGTGCTCGAAGGCCAGGGGCACAACATGTTCGCGGGCTTCTTCCATTCGCAAGTGCTGGTGGACTTTGCCATCGTCCGCGCCCGGGCCGGTGCGCGCCCCTGAAGTCCGGCTCCCTACCGAGGACGTGCTCGACCCCGGCCGGCCCCGCGTTGACGACCAGCCCTTCGGCGACTGCGCGGGTGTGTTTTCGTCGGGAGCTTGGAATTGGCTGACGATGTGCAGAGCTTCAGTCGCGGCGTTCGACCCTTGCGGAGGATTCGCCGGCACCATCGGCGGGCAAGCGGGACGGGTAACTTGCGAAAACCCCGGAGCCCGCTAATCTACGCCGGCGTTCGCGGCCAGAATTGTCAGCCCAACGAACGCCGCACTAAATTGACACCCAACAAATCATGACCACCGCGGCTACAAAAACCCACTCCCCCCATTTGCTTTCCGCCTTTGACCTGCGCGGGTTGACCCTGCGCAACCGCGTGGTCATGGCCCCGCTGACGCGTGCCCGGGCCGGACGCGAACGCGTGCCGAACGATCTGATGGCGGAATACTACACGCAACGCGCCTCCGCCGGACTGATCATCACCGAGGCGACGACCATCTCCGAACAAGGCATTGGCTGGGTGGATTCGCCGGGCATTTACAACGACGCCCAGGAGTCCGGCTGGAAGAAAATTGTTGCCGCGCTGCACGCCCGGGGCACGCCGGTGTTTCTTCAGCTCTGGCATTGCGGCCGCGCTTCGCACAGCGCTTTTCATGGCGGGCAGCCGGCGGTGTCGGCCTCGGCCATCAAAATCAACGGCGATACCATCCACACTCCGCAGGGCAAGCTGCCTTACGAGTCGCCGCGCGCGCTGGCGACGACGGAGGTCGCCGCGGTGGTGGCAGATTACCGCCGGGCGGCGGCGCGGGCGAAGGCCGCCGGGTTTGACGGCGTGGAAATTCACGCGGCCAACGGCTACTTGATCAACCAGTTTCTGGACTCAAAGACGAACCAACGCACGGATCATTACGGCGGCAGCGTCAAGAACCGTTGCCGTTTCCTGAAGGAAATCGTCGAGGCGATTCTCACCGTCTGGCCGGCGAGCCGCGTCGGGGTGCGCCTCGCGCCCAATGGGAATTTCAACGACATGGGGGCGCCGGATTTTCGGGAAACGTTCACGTATGCCGCCGGGCAATTGAACACCTTCGGACTGGCGTATCTGCATGTGGTGGACGGGCTGGCGTTTGGTTTTCACGAGGAGGGAAAACCGATGACGCTCGCCGAATTTCGCGCCGTGTTTGCCGGGCCGCTGATGGGGAATTGCGGCTACATGCAGGAAACGGCGGAGGCGGCGATTGCTTCCGGTCCGGCGGACCTCATCGCCTTCGGCCGGCCGTACCTGAGCAATCCGGATCTGGTCGAGCGCTTCGCGAACGGATGGGAGTTGAATCCGCCGGCGGATATGAAGGTGTGGTCGGCACCGGATGCGCGGGGTTACACCGATTTCCCATTTCATCCGCAGTCCTGACGGGCGGCTGGATTGGGCCGGCTACGTCAACCCCGACTCCTTTCGGGATTGGTAGTCATCAAGTTGAAAATTCCGGCGGGCCCGCGTGCGAGCCATTGATTTGAAAAAACAATTCGCGGCACGCAAACGGTTGCCGCCGGCAAATCATTTCAAATCGTGTCGCCGCGCGTGGGTCCGCAAGTTTTATTGTTTTAAGTGTTGCCTCTGAAACGCTTTGAAATTGCTTAACGCGCGTCGCGGCCTACGATGCGCGGCAGTCTCATGCACTGGATCGCCCCATCCGAAAAAGACACCAACAACGCCGCACTCGAAAAACGCCTCTGGGACGCCGCCGACACCGCGACGCGCGTGAGCGCGAAACCTGAAAGCGAAAGCACTTGGCGGGACTTTCGCCGGGCGAAAGATCACTGGAGCGCCAACTCCGGCCTCAAGTCCCAGGAATACTCCGCGCCCGTCCTCGGCCTCATCTTCCTGCGCTTCGCCGAAGTCCGCTTCGCTG
>CAYHFK010000044.1:0-19628 GCA_964355895.1 uncultured Bifidobacterium sp.
TGGATCGGCGCAAACACCACCCCGGGTGATGAGGCAGGTGACCGTCTTCGCGGAGACTGGCCGCTTCGCCGGTTGGCCCGCCAACCACGGCGCGTGGTCGTGGGGCAATGAAGTCCTCGTTGGGTTCGAGGTCGGTTATTTCCACCAGATCAGCAAGGATGAACACGCGATTGATTACGGCCGGCCGGCGGAACACGTATTGGCCCGCAGTCTCGACGGCGGTGAAACGTGGCAACTCGAAAAGCCCGAAGGACTCCGCCCGCCGCCGGGCGAATTCGTTGCCGGCGTGCCGACGGGCACGGACGGCAAACCGTTGTCGGCTTGTCCGGGCGGAATTGATTTCACAAACCCGGATTTCATCCTCACCGCGCGCATGACCAGTGTGGATGCCGGGCAGTCCCGATTCTACACCTCGCTGGATCGGGGTCACCACTGGGACGGACCATTCAAACTGCCCGACTTCGGCCAAACCGGCATCGCCGCGCGCACGGATTACCTGATCAACGGCCCGCACGATCTCACGATGTTTTTGACGGCGGCGAAACGGAACCGACTCGAAGGGCGGGTCATTTGTGTGCGAACGCGCGACGGGGCGAAGACCTGGGATTTCGAGTCCTTTGTTTGCCCGGAGCCGAAGTGGAAAAAAGATTACGCCATCATGCCCTCGTCCGTGCGGGTGAGCGATGGCACGATTCTCACCGCCATTCGCTACAATCAACGCAATGACCTTTACGTCTCCCACGATGAGGGCAAGAGCTGGAAATTCCTGAGTCGTCCCGTTCCAAAAGTGGAAAATCCGCCCAGCTTGATCCAGTTGAAGGACGGCCGCTTGGCCATTACTTATGGCCACCGGCGCAAGCCCTTCGGCATCCGCGTGCGCTTGAGCGGGGATCAAGGAAGAAGTTGGGGCAAGGAAATCGTGCTGCGCGCCGACGGCGGCTGCTGGGATCTCGGCTACCCGCGGACGGTGCAGCGCCCGGACGGAAAGCTCGTGACCATTTACTATTACAATGAGAACGAGAACCGCGAACGGTTCATCGGCGCAACCATCTGGGATGCCGGTGAAGGCGTTCCCAAATGACCAGTGTCCCCAACGTGCAACCACCTAAGCCAACTAAAGTCATCCTCGAGGAGCATTTCCATCAGCCCACGCTCGATCCGCAACTGCGCTGGTTGAATCCGCCCCCAAGCTGGTCGGTGGATTCGTCGCTGCCCGCGCTGGTCGTGCAACCGGCGACCCCGACCGACTTCTGGCAGGAAACTCACTACGGCTTCCGGGCGGACAACGGCCATTTTCTGTTCACTGAAGTTGGCGGCGATTTTACGATCACGACCCAAGTCCGCTTCCATCCGGTGCATCAATACGACCAGGCCGGCTTGATGGTCCGGGTCGGGCCGTTATGCTGGATCAAAACGTCGGTTGAGCATGAACCGCACGGCCCCGCCCGACTTGGCGTCGTGGTTACGAATCACGGCTTCTCGGACTGGTCGGTGCAGGATTTTCCGCGCGCGACCCATGAAGTGTGCCTGCGGATTCGCAAGGAGGCGGCGGACTTCATCGTTGAGTTTGCCGCGAACGAACCTGCCGGTTGGAACCAGATGCGAATCGCGCATTTGAACATCGAGAACAACGCGCCACTCGCATGCGGGCTCTACGCGTGCAGCCCAAAAGGCGACGGCTTTCGGGCTGAATTTGAGTTTTTGAAGATTGCCCACCGCTCGGACTAAACGGAATCAACGACCCATGACGCAAGACGCTCACGCAAAGAAACCAAAAGTTGTCGGCATCATCCCCGCCCGCTACGGCTCGACGCGACTGCCCGGCAAGGCGCTGAGGTTGATTGCAGGCAAGCCGATGATTGAACGCGTCCTCGAACGCTGCCTGACCGCCCGCTGCCTGGACTCGGTGTGGGTCGCGACGGATGATGAACGCATCGCTCACGCCGTGGAAGCCATCGGCGGAAAGGCGATCATGACCTCGCCGCACCACCCCAGCGGCACGGACCGGCTGGCTGAGGCGGTGACGAAGATCGAGGCGGACATCGTGGTGAACCTCCAGGGAGATCAGCCGTTTCTGGACGCCGAGATGATCGAGGAAGCGGTGCAACCGCTGCTGGACGATCCCGCTCTGCCGATGGCAACTCTCATGCATCCCGTCAGCCACCCGGAGGATTTTGCCAACCCTGCCGTCGTCAAGGTGGTAGTGGACCGCGCCGGCAATGCCCTCTATTTTTCGCGCTCGCTCATCCCCTATCCGCGCCAGGATGTGCCCCACCGCGTGTTTGAACATGTTGGGCTTTACGTCTATCGCCGCGACTTCCTGCTTACGCTGGCCGGTTTGGCTCCCACCCCGTTGGAGCAGATTGAATCGCTCGAACAACTTCGCGTGCTCGAAAACGGCTACAAACTGCGCGTCGTGGAAACCCGCGCGCCGGACCACGAGTTCACCGGCTTCAGCGTGGACACGGCGGCAGACGTGGAACGCGCGGAGCAAATGCTGCGCGAACGTGGACTCACCTAAACCAGCTATCCTGAAGGCAACGCATGAAAATTGACCAAGCGCCTCTGCAATCCCTGTTCAACGATCTTCCGGCCGCGACGCAGACACGCTTCGAGGAAGCCGTCACCCGGATTGTCGCCGCCAAGCAACGCGGCGGCAAGGTGGTGGTGGTCACCGGCAGCGGCCCGAACGTACACGAGGGTGTCACCACCTTGATCGCGGAGTTGATGCGTACCGGCCTGGTGGACGGAGTGACGACGAGCTCGGCGGTGGTTTCCCACGAGATGGGCGGCACGCTCGACTTGGTGAAGCGTTGCCAAAGCGGATCACTGGAACTGCCGACCGCGATCCTGCCGCGCGGTGAGGAATTTGAGCTGACGCTCATGGATGACGACGCGATCCGCGCCATCAGCCACCACATCCCGATTGACTGGTCGTTGATCGAGAAACTGAAGCAGTCGCCGGGCAAAACGATCATCAAGGCTGCCGGCAACCTTGGTTATCCGATGGGTTTGTGGCTGGAACATTTCTCCCAGGAGATTTTGACCCTCGCCCGCGAGCACGGCTGTTCATTTGAAGAAGTGGCGGGGCTGGGCGCCGACGAACGCACCATGATCGGCATCGGCGCCCGGCGCGGCTTACCGGTCTTGGTGACGATTCCCCAACTGATCGGCGGCGGCGCGGTAGGATTGTGCATTGGCGACAGTCTCACGCTCACCGAACGCGCCAGCCGGCTGGCGCATTTGCTCGCCACGGCCGATGTGATCATCGAATCTGGCGTCGCGTTGACCCAGGAGATCCATGACGGACCGTTCGAAACCTACACGGGACATGGTTTGTGGTCCGCGTGGCAGGGCCATTTCAGTTACAGCCTGGCGGGCAAGACTCTCATCCGGATTGATCTCGATCCGGCGCTGGAACAGGTGTGGGAGATTGAGCGCGGCGGCGGAGCCGTGACCCAAGCCATCGCCGATGGGCAGCCCAAGACGAAGATGTTCAAGGTGCCGTTCCGCATGGAGATGTCCGGCTTTGCGCGCCACGAGGGCAGCCTGCCGCTGATTGGCGACCTGGGCGTCGTTTGGCCGCTGCTGGCGTGGAAATGCTCCGAGGCGCTGGGCGTGGAGTTGAAGTTCCTTTCGTATCCGCAACAAAGTGAGCCGGGCAAAGCGATGCGGGACGAGATCGTGCGCAACGTGAAGTCGTTGAGCCGCGATCGAATGCTGCAAGCCCTGCGCTCCGGCGAACTGAAGCCCGGCTGATGAATTCCCTGCGCTTTCTCGATCTGCTGGTTATCGGCCTTTACTTCGCTGCGATGGTGGCGGTGGGCTGGCTGTTCTCGCGGCGGGTCAAGACGACCGAGGGTTATTTTGTCGGCAACCGCTCCTACCCCGGCTGGGTGGCCGGCGTCTCCCTGTTTGGCGCGCAGATCAGTTCCATCACCTTCGTCGCCTATCCCGCCGATGCTTTCAAAACCGCCTGGCTGCGCTACTTGATCTGCCTCACCCTCCCAGTGAGCGTGTTCATCGCGGCGCGGTATCTTCTGCCCTTTTTCCGGCGCGGCAATGTCACCTCCCTGTTCGAATATCTGGAAGCGCGCTTCGGCCCGAAGACGCGCGTGTACGGCGCCAGCGTGTTCCTCCTCTCGCAGTGCATCCGGATCAGCATGATCCAATACCTCGTCGCGTTGCTCATGCACTCGCTCACCGGATGGAGTGTGCCGGTGTGCCTGCTGCTCGGTGGCGCCGTCACGGCTTACTACACCATCGTCGGTGGCCTTGAGGCGGTGATCTGGACCGACATGGTGCAATCCGTCATTCTCACCGCGGGCGGTTTGCTGATCCTGGTCACCATTGTGTGGAAACTTCCCGGCGGTCTGGGGCAGTTGCTTTCGACGGCAGCGGCGGACGGCAAATTGCTTTTCGGCGAACCGGGTACCGATGGCCAGATTCACGCGATTCCTTGGGGCTTTTCGTTGTCGCGAAAAACCTTCGTCATGCTGCTGGCCGTTGGAGTGATTCAGTGGCTCACCGACTACGTGACGAACCAGGAAGTCGTCCAACGCTATTGTGCCGCCAAGTCCACAAAGGACGCCCGCCACGCCATGTGGATCTGCTGCTGGTCGTGCCTGCCCACCTGGGGCTACTTCATGCTCGTCGGCACGGGACTCTATGTTTTCTACAAGGTGTTCCCGGACCCGAGCGCGACTGAAATGCTCACCGGCGTCCGCAAGGCGGAGGGCATTGTGCCATTCTTCGTCACCACGCAGCTTGGCCCGGGCTTCACCGGTTTGGTGGTCGCCGCCGTGCTCGCCGCCGCCATGTCGAGCATGTCGTCGGCGATGAACTCCATTTCCTCCGTCGCGGTCACGGACCTTTACAAACGCCATCTCGCTCCCGGCCGTCTGGACGCCCACTACATTCGCGCCGCCAAGGCCATTACCCTGGGCAGTTCGCTCGTCATGATTAGCGGTGCGTGGTGGCTGTTCCGCGCCGAGACGATGACCCTCCAGCATTTGTGGACCGAGTTTCAGTCCATTCTCGCCGGCGGGCTGCTCGGACTGTTTCTGCTGGGCTTCCTCACCACCCGGGTGGACGGTCGGGCCGTCGGCATCGGCATCGGCTGCGCCGTGGTTTTCTCCGCCGGGATGTCCTTCGTCGCGCTCGGCGTCCTGCCGGCGAACTGGATCAAGGCCGTCGAATCTCGCTTCGATTCATATTACACAGGCATTGTCGGCAACCTTCTCACGTTTGCGGTGGGTTACACCGCCGCACGCCTGTTCCGCCCGCAGCCGCGCGAAGTGACCAACTTGACGCTCTGGACGCGCAGTTCCACCACCGATGAATAGATTGTTGCCGAAGTCAACCAAGCCGCACCGATGAGTTCATTTTTCCAGAGTAATGCCGCACTGCCGGCGCTAGGGTTGGCCCTGTTGGCAGCCGGATGCGCCCACACCAATATGAATGTCTCTCTCCCGCTGACCGAACGGCAACTTACGTTCGGCGCCAAGAATCACTTGCTCGACGGCAACAACGACAACTTTTCCGCCGATGGCCGGTTCCTCTGCTACGACACGCGCGAGACCTTCGGCCCGGGCATTGACCGCGGCCGCACGATCGAGAAGGTTGAAATCGCCAGTGGTCGCGAAACCGTGCTTTACGCGCCGCCGTTCTCCACGAGTGAACTTGCCGCCCCGGGACTCGGCGCCGCTTCGTTTCACCCGCGGGAAAACAAGGTGACCTTCATCCATGGCCCGCCGCTCGAACTGCTGGCCACGCGCGGCCCCTACGCCAAAACCAACCGCAACGGCGCCGAGGTTCGCGCGGACGGCTCGCAACGATTGCAATGGCTCGATCATCGGGATGTGGCCACGGATCGGGACACCCTGCCCGGCGCGCATCGCGGCGGCACCCATAGCCATCAATACAGCCGCGCCGGACGGCGCATCGGTTTCACCTACGACGACGCGTTGTTACCCCAATACGAGCGAACCGTCGGCTATATGGAAGTAAATCCTCGCGCGCCCGGCGGCGCCACCCACTGGTTTGCCGTGCTCGTGCCTGTGGTCCCGCGGGGCACAGCAAAACCGGGAGAGATCGAGCGCGCCGCCGAAGACGCCTGGGTGAATGCGGCGGGCAACAAGCGCACATTCATCGGCCGGGTTCGCAACGATGATGGCGTAACGTATGAACAGTCGCTCTTTGTCGCCAACGTGCCGCTCGACGTGGACATCACCACCGCGGACGCGGGTTCCGCCCAGCGTTACCCGCGCCCGCCGAAGGGCGTGAGCATCCGGCGACTGACGCACAACTTTGCGGCAGGAACGGCCTACGGCAGCCCGGATGGAAAACGCATCGCCTATTTCGCCCACGATGCGCAAGGGGCGATGCAAACCTTCCTGATTCCCGAGAACGGCTCGGACCGCGCGAGCGATCCCCAACTGCGCCCGGTGCAACTCACCCACTTGCAGAAAATTCGCGCCAACAGCCTCCGCTGGCATCCTTCCGGTAATGCGCTCTGCATCATCAGCGACGACGGGATCGCCGTCGTCTGCGCCCAGCCCGGTCAGAACTTTGGGAAGGCCGTGTTCCTCACGGCCACGAACGACGGACAAGCGCGGCATGACGCGCTTTGGTCACCGGACGGACGTATCCTGGCCTACGGCAAATCCGTTCCGGCCCGCGATGCCGATGGGAAGCCAATGCTGAGTTACGCCGGGAGGGACTTCACGCAAATCTTCACCCTCGACGTCCCGGAACTTCGGACATTCTTCCCATGAAACGAAAAACCCACCCGTCTGCTCGACGGACGGCGAGGTGGTGATCAGGTAGTCGTTTTGGCGTTACAGGCGGCACTTACCGACTTGCCATAACCGTGCGTCAGCTTTGTTACAACAGGATTCGTAGTGCAGTTACAGCCACTCGTTGTACGGCGCCCGCATGGGCCGCAATTGCAGTTTGCGATTGGCCTCGTCGTCCCCGACGAACTTCTCGGTTCGGCAATTGAAGGTGAGCTTGCGTTCCAAACGCGTGGCAATGTCGCTCAGGTGACAGAGCGCATCCGCCTGCACGGCTTCTTCGATGGGGCAAACCGTGCGCGCGCGACTCTTGACGCAGTCGAGAAAGTTCCGCACATGATTCGCGCTGCGAGGCAACTGGATCTTGAACGACTCCATCGGCTCCTCCGCCAGGGATTCCGGCGAGGTGCGCAGGCTGTTGCGCTTGACGACGACCCAGCCCTCCGTGCCTTCGAACGCCGTGCCGTGATCTTTAACCTCACCATATTTTTCCCGCCACACCGTGAGGTCATTCAGCGCGTTGACTTCCTTGTAGCCAGTTGGCGTCCCCCGGAAATCCATCGTCACTCCGTCGGCAAAGGTGAAGTCCACCTTCCACGCCACCGACGTGTTACACGCGCCCTCCGACGGGAAGATGGCCTTGCCCTCGACGCCCATCCGCCCGTGAAACATTTTTGGGTGGCCCCACAAGGCGATGTCCAGCGGATGCACACCCCAGCCGGCGACGAAGCCCAGCGCGTAATCGGTGTTGAACCACCAGGTCTTGCCCACGTCGAGGCACTTGTCGGCGGTGTAGGGTGTGAACCGCGCCGGACCGAGCCAGCGGTCGTAGTTGATGTTGTCCGGCACCGGCACCGGCGTCGTCGAACCGCCCGGTTGACTGGCGGGCGCCCAGACGTTGATGTGTTTCAACTTCCCGATGCGACCGTTGCGAACCAGTTCACACGCCCGCCAGAATTCGCGGGCGGACCGCTGCTGCGTGCCGAACTGGAACACTCGTTTGTGCTTCTGCACCGTCTGGCGCAGAATTTTATCTTCGGCCAGCGACAACCCCATCGGCTTTTCCAGGTAGATGTCCTTCCCGGCGCGCGCGGCGGCGACGGCCACATGCACGTGCCAGTGATCCGGCGTAGCGATCAGCACGGCGTCAATGTCCTTGCGCGCGAGCAGTTCGCGAAAATCTTCGTACGTCGCGCAGTCGGAATTCTGGTAGCGCGTGTTGACCGCGGTGCGGGCCAACTCCAGTTGGTCCTTCTTCACGTCGCACACGGCGACGACCTGGGCGTCGGCTTGCGACAGGAAACCGTTCATCACGCCCCGGCCCTGCGGCCCGTTGCCGATGCAGCCGACCACGATCCGGCTGCCCGGGGCAACCCTGCCTCCCCGGCCCAGCGCCGACGCCGGAATGATGGATGGAAATGCGCCGGCTGCGAGCGCGAGCGTAACGTTGGTGCGGAGGAAACTGCGGCGGGTGATCTGTTTATTCATAGCCATGATTTCTATTGTTGTTAACACCGAAAAACCTTACCGACCGGCCCGGACGCATGCCACCCCGGTTTGAACACCCGGGAAGTCACCTGGCGCGCGTTCGTTTACTCGCGAATCCAAAGCTGGAACATTTCTCTGCGCGGCACGTCCGGCGAGCGTTCGTACGACTTCAATACCGAATCCAGGCCATCGCAAAGTTTCGCCAGCGTCTCGTCGTAAGACTTGTCGGCGGCGGCCTGCGACGGCTCGGGCAGGCGGCGAATCTTGTCCGTCATTAACAACTCCCGCCGCGCCGCGGTAACTTCGGCAAATTCCACAATCAACTTCGCGTGAGCGGCCTCGTAAGTTTTACCCAAATGCTCAGCCACGAGCTGCCGATGAAACTCGCGCACCCGTTCCACGCGCTTCGCCAACCCGGCGTCGCTCACGACCGGCCTGGCCTTCTGATTTTCCGGCGCGAGAGCCGGCGCGGATTTGGCGAATTGGCGGGACGACGGTTTCGCACCGCCAAGGAAGATTTCGACGCGGGCGGTGTCCGGCGTCTTGTCGTACGCGAGAAACACCGACGCGCCATCGAACGTCTTCCATTTTCGCCCGTTGACTTTCACAGCGGTGACTTCGCCGCTGCCGAGCACGGAGAGGAAGATTTTCTTCGCCCCAAAACGCACCGGATCGCGCTGCTCAAGTTCGGTCACCCCCGGCGGAATGTGCGGCACGAGCGTGAGGCCGTCGGCGCGGTAGAGATACTCGAAGAGGCCGCGCATGAACGCCGCCGGCGGACCAAAGGCGTCGTAGGTGAGGTTCACGGGTTGCTTGGGCTGATAGACATCGCTGCCCATCTTCACCAGCGGGTTATCCATGCGGAATTTTTCCGCGAAGGTGAGCAACTGGAGCATTGAACGGCGCGCGTCGTCGAATTTGCCCAGCCGGTAATAGGCCAGCATCATCCGAGCTTCGCAGGTGGACCAGTGGCCGCCGTTGACCCAGGTGCCGAAACCCCACAGGCCCTTGGGCTTCTCATACATGTCGTCGTAGCTGGGATAATTCGGGAGAATGAAATCGTGCGGCCGCAGTTCGGGCAGCGAGGCAATTTTCTGAAAAATCTTTTCCGCCTGCGCGTCATCCGCGATCCGAAACGCGATGGCGTCGTGATTCGGCGACGCCTCGAAGTAACCGTGCTCCGACGCGCCGTAAACCCCGTGACGTGTACCGTCGGGGTCCAGCGAACGGATGAAATAGCCCTCGTCGGTCGTCAGTTGCTGAAGGCCTTGCTTCGCTAACGCGCGCAACCCGGCGAACCGTTGCGCTTGCCCGGTTCGGCCCGCGAGCTTTTCCAATTCAATCAGCCGATCCAGCGCCGCGAGATAGGTGATGGAAAGCCCGGTGAGATAAGCTTTGTCGTACGTGCCGTCGGGCCGCCGCCAGCCGGCGTAGCTCGGCGCGAGGAGATTTCCCGCCGGGCCGGCGAGGAACAGATTGTTGGTCAGGTCGCGGCGCGTTTCGATGAACGCGGCGCAGCGTTCGAGCTTGGGCAGGTAGCGCGCGATGGCTTGGGCGTCGCGGCTGATGAGGAGCAATTCACTTTGCAACACGAGGCCGGCGGCGGTGAACTCCATGCCCCAGTCGTGAATCTTGAGCCGGCCATCGCCCTGCTTGTAAACGATCCAACCGGGCCGCGCCGCGTCGCAGAGGCAACCGTCGGGCGCGACCCAGTCGTGCGGCGGCGAAGCGCCGACCCGCTTTCCGTCGCCCATCTGGTCGAACCAAAGGTCCTGCGAGTTTTGCAGGAAGGTGAGGAACGGTTCGCGCAGCAGCGGCAGGATGGCGTAGGTCGTGCCGTAGCTGTTCTGAATCCACCACGCGTCCCACGTCGGCCCTTCGACCAGACCGTTCCACGCGGGCATGTAAAGCATGGGGAGGTTTTGCAACCGGGCGTCCGGCTCGAACATGCGCCGGGCAGTTTCCAGCAGTCGGAGATACTCCGTGTCACCCACGCCGCGATAGTGTTCACCGTCGAAACGCGCGGGGGCCGCACCTGTGCCCGGCGGAAGCAAGGTTAAGAGCAAAACCGTCAGGGTGAATGTTTGGCGCAAAATTTTGGGGAGTTGCATTGATTGCATGGCTCGATTCAACGAGGGCTCAGTCTGGGCTTGAAGTCCGCCGGCTTCGCGCCGGCCGCCACCTGGATTCCCCCCAACAGGTGCTGCAAGAACAGCGGTTCGGTGAAGCTTGCTTCGGTGTGGCCCAGCGCGGTGTACCACACGCGACCCCGGCCGATCTTCTTGCACCACGCCACCGGATGATCGCCGTGCATCGTGCCGCCTTTGTAGGTGGTCTCGTCGAGGGACGCGAGCACGCGCACTTTGCCGCGCGGACTTTCGATGAAGTTGTACCATTCGTCCCGGCGCTCCCATCGCTTGGGCAACCCCACGGTCGAAGGGTTCCGCGCGTCTTCAATATCAATCGTCGCCTTGACGATGGATGAGTGGTTCGTGAAGCGCGCGCACAACGCCTCGCCGTACCACGGCCAGCCGCCTTCGGTCGCCACGTCGCCGGCCACGGCGGCGTGAATGCCCACCAACCCGCCGCCGCGTTCAATGAATTCCCGGAACGCCGTTTGTTGCTCATCATTCAGAATGTCGCCCGAGGTGCTGAGGAAGATAACGACCTTGTACTTGGCCAGATTCGCGGGCGTGAACCAACTCGCGTCCTCCGTCGCGTCCACGTGAAAACGGTTTTCCGCGCCAAGTTTCTGGATGGCCGTGATGCCATTGGTGATCGAGGCGTGCCGAAACATGAGCGTCTTGGAGAACACAAGCGCATTGAAACCGGCGTGCGGTGAGGGCCGCGTAGCGCAGCCGACCAAACAAACCACCAGCAGGGTGGCCAGCGAAAGCAGCAGCCTTGGAGTTTTCATTTTGTGTGGCAGGGTTTGGTTCAATCAGAGTTTAAGGGTTTGGAGCGTCACGCTGATCTGGTTCGCCCAAGGCAATGGCGCGGTAGCCGCCGCGCGTGCGGAAGACCAGGAACAGTCCGACGTAGCCCAGCAACATCACGGCGGGAAAGATGGCCGTCGTGGCCAGGGCGCCTTTGCTGGCGGTGCCGGTCAATTCGTGAATGGTCGCCTGATCCGCTTCGTTCAGTTGTTTCACCCGGCTCGGGTCCACGGCCTGGTAAGCGCCCAGCACGCTGGTCTTGGTGGCCACCACCTGCTGGTGCAGGGCCGGCTGCTCCGCCTGCAACCGGCTTTCGAGCGTGCGATCCTGGATCAGTCCCAGGAACACCGTGCCCATCACGCCCACGCTCATCATGCCCACGGCGCTCGTGGCGTTGAGCGAGAGCGCGCCGCCCTTGGGGAATCGTTCGGCCACGACGCCCAGCATCGTGGGCCAAAAGTAGGTTTTGCCGATGCCGTAAAGCGTCGCGGCGGCGAGGATGGCCAGCCCCGTGGCCCGGCTCAACGCCACGAGACCGATGGTCGCCAGCACACAGCTCGCCATCAACACGCCCAGCGGCGTGAGCAGCTTCACCACCGGCGCGGCGCCGAAGCGCAGGATCATCATGATGAGCGACGTATAGACCAGCACCCAGCCGGCGTTCAGTGACAGGGCTTTCATCGGCCCTTCCATCAGCGAGGTGATCCAACTGTCCGTGCCCAATTCAGTGGTCGCCAGCGGAATCATCAGCACGAGCAGGACGAGAAAGATCGGCTGGCCCAGCGAACGCGTGTAAAGACCGAACAGTCCCGCGCACGCCAGCGACGCCAGCACGCCGACATACCACGGTTGTCCGAGCAAACGACCAAACTCGCCAAACAGAAAAACCAGCACGAGGAACATTCCGATCGCGCCGGTTTCGCGGAACATCTCACGGTCGGAGACGCCCGCCGCGATGCGTTCGTGAACGGGGAAGCGATGACCCAGCATCAGCACGCCGTAGAGCAAGATCGGCACGAGCAACATCCCGATGCGCCAGCGCCAGTCCAGTCCGCCGCCCACGCCCAGAGCGATGCCGGCGATGCCGCCGGCGACCATCCCGGCGGGCCAACTTGCGTGCAGGATGTTCAGCCAGGTGGTTTTGTTGTGGCGATACATCGAAGCCACCACCGGGTCTGCGATCGCCTGGGCCGCGCCATTGCCAATCGAAACCAGAAACGTCCCGGCGTAGAGCCACCAGTATCCCTGGGCGAAGATCAGCATGATGGTGGAAACCACGTGGCAGACGAACGCGAAGAACAGGCATTTCCCGTAGCCAATACGATCCGCCACCATGCTGACGCCCACGATGGCGGCCGCGAAGGGCCAAAGGCCGACGCCCAGAATCTCGCCCTTTTGCGTCTCGGTCAGGCCGAACTCGTGCGCCCAGTCGCCGATCACCTGACCGCGCACGGCGAACACCGCGGCGGTGGCGGCGATGGCGGTGAAGCAGGCCCAGAACAGCGCCCGACGATCGGCGGGTGAAATGGCAGCGGGCGGTGCGTCAACCGCGGGCAAGATGTTCATTAGTGGTTGGGTCGTGGTTCGCGAATTGGGTGACCGAACGCGGATCGGTTCAAATCTCCGACCATGCGCCCGGAACCGGCGCCGCATAACGGCCTTGCGCATCGGCGCGGAACGGCGCGGGACTGTCAGCCGTGAAATCCACGTCGGGACAGAATTGAAACTTTGAAGCCATCGCCTCTTCCCAGGTAATAGTAATGCCGGAGTGGACGGCGGCGCGGCCCATGATCGCCGCGAGATTCGAATAGGCCGATCGTTTCACTTCGTTGTGCGGCCGGTTCTGGCGGATGGCCTGCAGCAATTCGCTCCACTCCGCGACATAGGGACTCACCCGTTCCTTTTCCGGGCGCCAAGCGATGTTCTGGTTGTCAATGCGCTGGTCCTTGTAGAGGCGCACGGTCGGCGCGTGGATGTTGCCTGAAAACTGTGCGGCGCATTTTGTGCCATGCACGTAGGTCGAAAAATCATCCTGCGTCTTCGGAATGTAGCGGCCGTTCACCATCGCCTTGGTGCCGTCGGCGAACGTGTATTCAATCGCGTAGGTGTCGAGGTTCTCACTGCAATCGGTGCTGTTCGGCGCGCGGCCGCCCAAACCGTGCGCGCTCACCGGCCAACTGTCCTTGATCCAGCAACACTCATCAATCTGATGGATCATCAGCTCAATGAAAATTCCCGACGAGGCCCACAAAAAATAATACGGATGGCCAATCTGCCACAGCAGCTCGCTCGATCCGCCTTTCCAGGGACCGAGATGGTAACCCTGGTCCATCCGGTAAGCGCGGATGAGTTGAATGTCGCCCATCGCGCCGTCGCGGATCTTCTGGATCAACTCGTGGCGGGCGGAGGAATGGCGGCACATCAAGCCCGTGGCGATCTTGAGGTTTTTCTTTTCCGCCGCTTCCCCGAGCTGGAGGATGCGTTGGATGCCGCCCGGATCCGCGGCGAAGGATTTTTCCATGAACACGTTCACGCCCTTCTCGACGGCATACGCGAGATGCGTCGCGCGAAACGCCGCGTGCGTGGTCAGCAACGCAATGTCACCGGGCCGCAGGCAATCAATCGCCTTGCGATAAGCATCGAAGCCGAGAAAGCGGCGCTCGGGGGAAACGTCAAACTGCGCGGGGTATTTCTCCGCGAGGGTTTTGAAGGACGTGTTCAGCTTGTGCTCGAAGACATCCGCCATTGCCACGAGCTTGACCGGCCCGCCCGTGGCCTCACACGCGTTGGCGACTGCGCCGGTGCCACGCCCGCCACAACCAATCAACGCGAGGCGCAAGGTGTTGTCTTCCGCGGCGTGGACGTGCGGCAGCGCGACGCCCGCCAGCGCCGAAGCGGCAACCAGCTTGCCGCCCGTGACGAGGAATTCCCGACGGGACGGCTGGTGCGGGGGCGATGAACTGGGCTCAGTATTCTGGAATGATTTGTTCATGATAATCCTTTCAACGGATGCATTGCCTACAGGTAATGCCCTTCAAAAATTCCCACGATGAATCCCAACGGGATTCCGGCTTAAAGCCCAGGGTTGCGAGGAACGAGCTACCCTGGGTGAGCGAGACCGAATCGGCCAAACCCCATCGGGGTTGTGGCTGAGACACCAACGTGACACAACCCCGTTGGGGTTGAAACGACGCGGACGATTGACCCAGGGTAGCTCGTTCCTCGCAACCCAAGGCTTTGTTGCACAATCCCGTTGGGATTGGGAAATGGCGGCCCACCGTTGGTTTTCCGTCGCTGTCATGCGGGATAAAATTCCAAACGACATGATGCCTAAAGCAGTTTCCGGAGATGCTCAATGGAGCGACCGGCCTGCTCGACGGTGCCACATTCAACCGAGAGCACGATGTGGCGCTTCGCCTTGCGGCAAAGCTTGATCACGCGCGCCCAGTCAATCACGCCGTCGCCGCACGCGCAGCCGACCGGCGTGCCGGTGACCTTGCCGCGCTCGGCGTTCGACTGCTCGACCGCGATGTCCTTCGCGTGCAGATGCACGAGCCGGCCAACCACGCGCGCCAACCATTTGTAGGGATCGTGACCGCAAAGGTAACTGTTGCCGGTATCAAAGTTGATGCCGATGGACGGGCTTTTCACCAGCCGGTAGATGCGGTCCAAACCGTCCGGGTGCTTGCTGTATTGCTGGTGCGGTTCCAGTCCGATCAAAACGCCGCGCGGTTCTGCGACCTTCGCGGCCTCCATCAGCGTGTAGCGCATCAAGACGTGGTCCTCCTCCTCCGTGGTCCACGTCGGTTTCGGTCCCTCGTCGCTGTTCACCACGGGCGCGCCGCACTCGGCGGCGAAGCGGATGCCCTGCTTGAGATACTCGACGCTGATCTCCGGCTTGATCAGCGGGCAATGCGACGAAAGGCCGGACAACTTCACGCCGGCCTGCGCGCAGGCGCGCTTGATGCGCAGCGGATCGTCGAGCATGGAGACGCTGTGAAAATAGCCCGCCTCGCTGAGGAGTTCGCGGCCGAGGTGGACCATAGGCTCGACGTATTCGTAGCCCAGTTCCGCGGCTTTCGCGACGCCCCACTCGAAGGACTTGTCCTCGTGACGGACGAACTCAAGGTTGATGCCGATGCTAATTTTGGCCATGGCGATAGTAGGTTGAGGGTTGGTAGTTGAGGGTTGTCAAATTTCAAGGAGCTGACTCGCGCCAGCGCCGGGCGCGGGCTTCGATCGCTTCCGTGGTTTTTATTTCGGGATAAAGCAACACGAGGTAACGCAACGTGAACTTGTCGCCACTGTGATAGACGAGCGGTTCCTTGTCGAGGAGTTGCGTGGCGGAAAGATAGGGAAACGCCGTGATCATCGAGAAGAATGCGCCGTCGCCGCGGGTGTTGGTCGGGTGCGGTACGAGGGCGATCGTCGCGGGCTGGTCCGGCGCGGCGAACGAAACGGATGCCCACTTCGCGGGCGACACCTCCTGCCGGTTGACGAGGTCGGGCTTGCGCCCGGCGTAAGAGTGGTCCGCCAGTTTGTCGAGATCCTGTCGGAACCGCATGCCCAGTCCGTGGTAGGTCGCTCCGGTCAGCGTGACGTCGTTCGTCTTCTTGCCGACCTCGAACTCCGCCTTCCACTCGAGCGCCGCCTCGCGCGTGGCGGCGTCCACGGTCAAGACGAGCGTGCGATGCTCGATCAGCAGCGCGGCGGGCGTCGTGTTCGCGAGAAACGCATCTTGCGGCGCGAGCCAGTGAATCACCTGCCGCAGGGTCGCCGTGCCGCCGGACTCCGTCGCCGACGTCTCGACCACGCGTTCAACGCCGTTGCCGGAAACTTCCTCCCAGAAGTTTAGCCCGTTGACCTTGATCGCATACATCAGCCCGTGGTGATGCAGATGATCCGACGGCGCATCGCGCAGGACGTTGCGGCCCCCGGGCGCGCTGAACTCGGCGATGTAGGGTTTGGCTTGGCGCGGGTTGAACACATACCGCAGCAACGGCTGGCCCTGGTGCGACACGATCCAGGCGTTCGTGGCCGCCCCGGCGTCCAAGCGCAGCGGTGCTTGCGCCGAACAAAGTCCGGCGAGTAAGGAGAGCAACGCGGCAAGAACGAATGCCTTTCCGAAATGTCGCGGCAAGAGCCCCTGAACCGGGCAGTCGGCGACGTAGCGCAGACTGGTAGTCTGCTGTGTCGCGGATTGGCAATCCGCAGGCGCCACGAGCGTGGAAACGGTCCGCCGACTGCCAGTCGGCGACACAGCAGGTTGCCAACCTGCGCTACGAGATTTGTTCATGGGATCAAAGCACGATCTCACGTTTCGCCGCGTCGAAGGTGGCGACCTTGCGGTTGAGTAGTGCCAGCATCGCCATGCTGAGCGCGGCCTGCACCTTGAGGCCGAACTCCACGTCGCTCACCGGTTTCTCCCGCGTGCGGACACAGGCGAGAAAATTCTTCCAGTGCAACGGCGTGGCCTCGGTCTTGAGGCCGGGCACAATCCGGCGTTCGCCCTTGTGCGGGATGACCGTGATGCTATCGAAGCCACCCTCCCAGCCGCCGGCGTTCTGCAGCGTCAGCGTGCCTTCATCGCCGCGGATGGCGGGCTCGGTGACGTAGTCGTTGGTGAGCGTGCAAACGAGATTCACGCTCGCCTTTTCCGGGTAGTCCACGCACATGTTGAACGTGTCCGGCACTTCGCGGTCGTAGGTCGTGAATTTGAAAACACCGCCGGACGCGACGGCGAGCGTGGGGTAGTTCAATCCCAGCGCGCTGACGAACGGCGTGAAGACGTGCGGGAACAAATCCGTGCAAGGCCCGCCGGCGTAATCAAGGTAGCGCCGCCAACTGAAGAAGCGCTCAACCGTGAATGGCACCTTGGGCGCATCGCCAAGGAACGCCTCCCAATCGAGGTCGGGGCCGGGCTTCGCCTGGGGATCAGGAATCTGCATGCGCTCGCCCCAATCACCGTAGCGATAATAGCCGGCCTGCACGTGCTGGATGCGGCCCACGGCGCCCTGCTGCACGAGATCGCGCACCTTGCCCCAGGCGGGACTGGAGTTGCCCTGGTTGCCGACCTGCACCACGCGTTTGAGCTTCTGCGATTCATCGCAGAACTGACGGCAAAGATCAAACTGGCTCCAGTGCCCCATCGGCTTCTCGCAATAGACATCCTTGCCCGCACGAATGGCATCAATCGCTTGCGGCACATGCAACCGATCGGGCGTGGCGACGCACACCACATCCACGCTGGGGTCAGCCAGGAGTTCGCGATGCTTCCGATAAGCCTTGACCCCGATCTGTTTCGAGATTTCATCCAGGCGAAAACCGTAGGCATCACAGACCGCAACGATTTGCACTTGCTCGCCCGCCTCCCCGAGTTTCTTGACCGTGTTGACGTGGCTGCGTCCGCGCCCGCCCACGCCGATGAAGCCGACGCCGATGCGGTCATTGGCGCCGAGCACGCGCCCGCGCGAGACGAACGGCGCGGCGATGGCGACAGCGGCAGCGGTGCGGGCGGTTTGTTGGAGGAAAGTCCGGCGCGACAACTGCGCGCCCCGGGAGCTAGTGGCAGGCGTGTTCATAGTGATTGGACGATTCGTTACCAGACTAGCTTGCACGGTGTGGGCGTCTCACCGGATATTGGCAAAATCTAACCACAAACTGGCGGCGACTTTCGGCTGCTCGAGCGTCTGGCTGGCGCCGACATCCGGCGCCGGCGGGAATCCGGTCGGTGAAACGCTTCCCTCCACCCGCTGACGGGCGCTAGGCCGCGAGATCGGAAGCCCGCAGGACGATCAAGTGGATGCGAAAAACGGCGCCCTGTAACGAGGACGCAGTTGGCGAACCGACGCCGGGTTCAATTGCCCCATCCCACGCATTTACGGTGGCGACTGCAGGAGCTTTCGCATGGCGGTCATGAGCACGCCCTCGACTTCCGGGGCCACGTTTGAGGCGGGAGGCGTGGTTTCGTAACCGCCTTGTTCGTAGGCGATGGCGGTCCCGATATACCACGGCGCGTAATCACCGTAAGCCGCCACCGCGACGAATAAATCCGGGCGGGCCGCTTTGGCGGCCAGTTGATATTCCACGAAGGCTTCGCCCGGCAGGTGCAGAATCCGGGCCCGGCCCAGGCCCAGACAGGCAATGTCAATCTTGTGGCCAGCCTGGCAACGACGCAGCCAGGCCAGCTTGGAAGCATTGCCCTCGACCGCGAACTTCGGGTCCCGGGCCTGGAGTTGGGCTTCCAGTTTTTCCCGCGCGAGATATTTCGCGGGCGGCAGCGCCACCGGCTCAACGCTCCAACTCACATCGCTTGCGGCAATGGGCTGACGCTGGGTGTTCTCCCACGCCCGGCGCATGCCGTCGGCGAGCCGTTCGGCGAGCACCACGCGGTTCTCCGCCGCGCCGTCATTGTATTTGCCCGCGCCAATGTTGCCGCCCGCGCCGTTGAAATGAATGGGCAACGCCGCCGGCACCGCCAACTGCCGAAAGAAGCGCGCAATCCCAGGAAAATCGGGATTGGGAATTCCGGTCCGATAATAACTCTGCGGATGCGTCGCGTAGTAACTCAGCACCGCCACCGGCCGCTCGCCATTCCAGAAGCTCACGAGCGAGACATTCGGGTCAATGACGCCCTCCGGTTCGGCGCGAACCTTCGGATCCGTGGTGGCCGTCCAGCGCGTGTCCCGGACCTTGCCGTCCGGTCCAAGGATGCGCCGGTTTGAAGCGACTTTTTCGACCTTCGCCGCGCCCAAGCCAAGGTGGGTGACCGGCTGCGCGCGCGGCAGGGCTTCACGGATGGCGGTTTCCAAACTGGAAATCACCTGCCGTTGAAAGCGGCTGTCATATTGCCGGGGATCGAGGCCAGCATCTTTGAGAATGCGCTCGGCGGAGAAATCGCAATCGGGCGCGTCGTGTTGATGCAAACTGTGGACGGCCACTCGTTGCCGCGACGTGCCCGCCGCACGCGCGAGCGCCTCCCGGAAAGCATCGTGCCCCTCGTTGGCAATGCCGATCCAATCCACGGCACAAAGCACAATCGGCTCACCCGCGCCCAGCAACACGATGCCGCGGGCCCGAAGTCCGAGATCCCAACGGTTGGTGACGGGATCGTAGGCCATCATGGCGCCGATGGGAGGCGTCGCATCAATATCGAACGTGGCAATCCGCAAATTCGCGGAGCCGGCGTTGGTCGAAGCTGGCGATTCCCCGGCGGTCGCGCGCGGGTTGACCGTTAACAGCCCGCAAGCGACGATCATCAAAAATTTGAACATGGCCTTAGACTAAGCGTGATGCCGTTTGAAATGCCAGTGCAGATAGTGCCAACCAAGGTGCGACTGGAACCGGCGGTCAGCGCGGAGGACGTAGCGCAGAGTGGCACTCTGCTGTATCGCGGATTGTTAATCCGCTG
>CAYHFK010000045.1:0-6149 GCA_964355895.1 uncultured Bifidobacterium sp.
AGGATGCCCGCCGCCACGCCAAATTCATACAAGGTCACGATGCCGGGATGGTTCAACTTCGCCAGCGCCTTGGCTTCGCGAGCGAAGCGTTCGGCGAACGCGGGGTCGTCACCGATGCCGGGCGGGAGAATTTTCAGCGCGACGATGCGATCGAGTTGTTTCTGGCGCGCTTTATAAACCGCACCCATGCCGCCCTTGCCGATGAGTTCGAGAATCTCGAGTTGTGGAAAGAGCGGCGCAAGTTCGGCCACGAGTGGCGGGTTGAAGGGCGGTTGTTTGCCTTCGGTGACGGTGTCCGTTGCCGCGCCTTGGGCCAGCAGGCAGACGGGGCACAAGCCGGCGAGCGCGCCGGCGGGCAGCGGCGTGCCGCATTGCGGACATTTCCGGGCGTTGGACAGGTCGGGCATCACTTTGGTGTCGCTCATATACACCAACCTCAGAAGCAAATCCGAGGATTTGTTACAGGATATTTTTAACCACGAAATACACGAACCACACGAAAAGGGTATTGCCGCAAGCGGACACAGTGCCAATTTCCGGCTTCGGTTTCGTCACCAACGCAAACCCTCACCCCGGCCCTCTCCCTTTCCGAAAGGGAGAGGGAGAATTATCCACCGCCGGTTCGCATAGCTCTGCGCTGAGTTTGCTCAAGCGGCGTTGAGAAAAATTGGAGTGGCCGCCGCTGTTCCCTGCCCATGAACCGACTGCTCGTAGCGCAGGTTGGCAACCTGCTGTTTCACCGACTGGTAGTCGGCAGGGCACGCACGGTCAGGCCCTTGCGGATTGCCAATCCGCGATACAGCAGACTACCAGTCTGCGCTACGGTTCAGGGGCCCAAAGCGCGGCTTTTCGCGGGCCGTGGAATCTCTCCCCATCCGCTGGGGAGAGGGATTGGCCGTATTCCGCCACCCGCGTTCTATCGGGCGCGGTGTCGAGATGCGCCCCGATTCCGCGCCGCTGAATTTCCATCTTCCATCCGCCCGCGGCCATGCCTTATGCTGTGCCGATGTTCGAACTCGTTACCGCATCCATTGGCACGGCAGCCCAGAAGCTCACGCACTTGCGGAGGTTTCTTTGACGTCCCGGGCACGCAGAAACGCCTGAGCGAAATCGAATCGCTGATGGCGGCGGATAATTTCTGGGGCAACCGGGAGTCGGCCCAGAAGATCATTGACGAGGCCAACACCCTGCGCGGCAAGATTGAGCCGCTGTTGCAGGCGGAGAAGCAGGTCGAGGATGCCCGGGTGATGATCGAACTCGGCGAGGCCGAACCACCCGCCGCCCAGGCCAAAATGGAAGCGGAGTTGAACCGCGATGCCACGCGGCTGATCAAGGAGTTGGATGCGCTGGAACTGAAGGTTTTCCTCAATGGCCCGCATGACCGCAACAATTGCATCCTGAGCATCAACTCCGGCGCCGGCGGCACGGAGGCCTGTGATTGGGCCAGCATGCTCATGCGGATGTATCAGCGCTGGGCGGAATCGCGCGATTGGGAGGTGGAGATCGAGGACGCCCTGCCCGGCGAAGGCGCGGGGATCAAGAGCGTGACGATGTTGCTTCAGGGCGAGAATGCTTATGGCTTCTGCAAGGCGGAGCGCGGGGTGCATCGCCTCGTGCGGATTTCGCCGTTCGATTCGAACAAGCGCCGGCACACCAGCTTTGCCAGCGTGGATGCGATTGCGCAAATCGAGGAGGCATCGTCGGAAATCGTCATCCCGCCGACGGAATTTCGCGTGGATACGTTTCGTTCCGGCGGCAAGGGCGGGCAGAACGTGAACAAGGTGGAAACCGCCGTGCGCATCACGCACATCCCGACCGGCCTCGTGGTGGCGTCACAGGCCCAGCGTTCGCAACACCAGAATCGCGCCACGGCGATGACGCTGTTGCTCTCGCGGATTTACGCGCAACGGCTCGACGCGGCGAAGGCGGACATGGAGAAGTTTTACGGCGATAAAGGCAGTGTGTCGTGGGGCAACCAGATTCGCAGTTACGTGTTCCAGCCGTATCGCATGGTGAAGGATTTGCGGACGGGCGTCGAAACCAGCAATGTGCAAGGTGTGATGGACGGCGACCTCGACCCGTTCGTGAACGGCTGGCTGCGCGCGGGCTGCCCGGCCAAGCGGATGCAGGGCGTGAAGGATGAGGAAGAGTAAGACAGTGTTCAGTATTCAGTCAGTTGCACGGCGCGGCAACCTTGCTTCTCTGAATACTGAACACTGAACACTGAATACTTGGCCGATGAACATTCTCGACACCATCGTTGAACAGAAGCAGCGCGAAGTCGCGCAACTCCCAGCGCGGCTCATCGCGGCAGGTGACTTGCGGGATGCGATGCTGGAGCGCGGCGAGCGGCGGGATTTTTTCGCGGCCCTGCGTCAGCCGCGCGCGGGTGATGTGGCGCTGATTGCCGAGGTCAAAAAGGCCTCGCCCTCGGCAGGCGTGATCTGCCCGGACTTCGATCCGGTTCGCATCGCAAAGGAATACGAGGCGGCGGGCGCGAGTTGTTTGTCGGTGCTGACGGATGAACAGTTTTTCCAAGGCTCGCTGGATTACCTCCGGCAAATCCGCGCCGCCGTGAAACTGCCGCTGTTGCGCAAGGACTTCATCATTGATGAGCGGCAAATCCTGGAGGCCATCGAATGGGGCGCGGATGCCATCCTGCTGATCGTGGCGATTCTGGACGATGTGCGGCTGAAACATTTTTATACTCTGGCGACCGCCGCAGGTCTGGCGGCGCTGGTGGAAGTTCACGACGAGATGGAATTGGATCGGGCTCTGGCGATGGGCGCGAGTTTGATCGGTGTGAACAATCGCAATCTGAAGACCTTCAAGGTGGATCTTGCGACGACGGAACGTTTGGCCGCGAAGCTTTTCTCGTCACTCTTGACTCGTCACCCGTCACTCTTGGTGGCGGAGAGCGGCATTAACACCCGCGCGGACGTGGAGCGCCTGGCAAAATGCGGTGCGGGCGCAATTCTGGTCGGTGAAAGCCTGGTGCGAACCGGAGACATCCGGGCGAAAGCCCACGAACTGCTGGGGGGTACGCTAAGAAGCCGCCCGTTTCCGGGCGGCTTGGAAAACCGATCAGAGGCGCGTTCTCAGTTCCGCCGCCGGATGAAACTGCAAGCCAGCAGGCCCAACCCAAACAGCGCGGCGGTGGAAGGTTCGGGAACGGGTGAATAAACCGTGAAGTTGTCCACGCGATCTGTGCCTGTCGTTGCCACCGTGCCTCCTCCTGCGCTTGTGGTTGAACTATTGATAAGGCGGAAATAGACCGACGCCTGTTCATCGATCGCGGTAACGCCGCTCAAATCAAACGCGAAAGAGTAGGCGGAACTTGAAGTGTTCACGTTCCAAGACGGGTTGGGCGTTAGTCCGTTCTGCAGGACGGTATAGGGAGAGACAGTTGTAAAGAGCGACCCGTCCGTGCTGTAAGCAAAATCAAAATCCCTTGGCCCGGTCGAGCTGCTCGTTTGATCGAAAGAAACACCCAAGCCGGTGAAGCCGATCGTGCTTACTTGGAACTCGAAATAATCTCCGACCGCCCATGTGTTTACACTCAATGAGTTTGTCGTTCCGTTGCCGGCTGGTGTGGACCAGTCAGTCGCGGAACTCGCATGAACTCCCAATGCTGTCCCAGTGCCTACGTCCGCCGCGATTCCCGAGATCGTGGCTGAATTAGCAAGATCGGCCGGCGTGTTGAGTTCAAATGTCCACTGACCGAGAATGTCCGCCCGGGCGGAGAACAGGGTGGAAAGGGCGAGAACCGAGAGAAGTGCAATGGTTTTTTTCATAATGGCAGATAGAAGGGTCCGGTTAATTTCCTGTTTGAACTTTTATTGAGTTTAGACTTTACGATTGCGAGCAAACCCGACCAATACGGTCAAACCGAAACCGACCATCACCGCCGTGGACGGCTCCGGCACGGTCACAACAATGTTGTCATAGATTGCCGTGATCAACTGATCGTTCAGGTCAGTCGAACTGGTGGCATTGATGTCGAAGGCGCCGAAGAAGATATTGTCGCCGCTCAAGGTCGCTCCGGCGGAGTCACCCGTGGCAATCAGATTCCCATCAACGGACCAAGTGAGGATGGTGCCGACCTTCTCAATGACCACATCCCGCCATTTGAAACCCAACGCGCCCGGCTGGGTTGTCCCCGTCTGTCCGGGGAACAATCCTACTTGGGCGGCAGGCGCGGCTTCGCCGCCAAAAAGTCCGGTATAATACGCGGCGGTATTGTTCAGCGACCCGGCAGCATAGGGCGCTGCGGTTGTGTCCAAAGCGTTATTCTTATAAAAGCGATAATCAAAACTCGAACCGCCATCTCCCGTCGCTCCAAACATGATGCTCGAACTGGCACCCGCCCATTGGGCGGATGCGCCGGAGGTTCCCCAACCAAAGTTCCCGACCTGGGTGGAGCCACTGCCACCGACGGGGCTAGGACCGAGCGGCCCATTGTAATTCAGCCACATGTCAAAGCGAATGGTGAAATCACCCGTGAAACTCTGGCCATTGGGCGATGCCGAGACTCCCTGTTGTATGCCTGCGGACTGGTTGGCTAGGAAGCTCATGCCGATGGTGGAGCCGCCCGAATTTGGGGCTGATGGAATTCCCAGCGCAGTTCCATAATCGAAGGCGAAATTAGCCGACGCGTCCGCGTGCGAAAGGACGGCGGTCCAGGCGCTGCCGCTGGTGCCCGCATCAAAATTGTCCTGATACGTAATTTGCGCGAAGGAATTTACGCTGGCACTCAACACCGAACTGGCAACCGTCAAACGAAGGAGCGATAAGGTTTTCATAATAACTCGATTCTGGCTTGGTTTTTCTGAACGATTGGTTTATCTCGCCACGCCCGCAAGAAAGCAAGGATATTTTATTCACAAGCTGCGATTCTGATCGGCCGTCGAGTCAACTTCCGAAAACCTGGCTTGCTTGACGAATTAACCTGCCCCATCTCCCCAAGCGAGCCGAGGTTGGTGCCGAGGGGGTCGCGAATGCCGCCGGGTTGATTCGGGCGAGGCCGGGAGACGCACGATTTGCCGGGCAAGAAACGGCAGCGGGCCGGCGGCTGCGTGGCTTTTCCACCACCGCAAACTTGGAGGGGCTTCAAGTTCGGCAAAAAAAGGGACGGCTGAAGCGCCGTCCCTTTGTGCAAAATACCGCCGAAACTAAATCTTTTTCGGCAACGCCTTCCAAGCGCCTTTCTTCGCACTGCTCTTGACGCAGGTTTCGATGAACGCAATACCCATCCAGCCATCCTCAATGTTGGCGTATTTCGAGCCGTCACAGGCGAACGGCTTGCCGGCTTGCCACTTGCGCACGTCGGCCTCGAAGCAGCGATGCAGGCGGGCGTACGCATCGTGGAAGGCCTCCGGATGCCCGGCTGGGATGGTCGGCTCCGCCATGAGATCGGCCGGCACGTCCTTGGGCAGAAAACCGTCGCCCGGCGTGACCGCGCCGCGCCAATAGACGCGATCCGGCTGGTTCACGAGTTGAATCGTAAGACACTCCGGATCTTCCGCGCGCCAGACCAGGGTGCCCTTGGTGCCGGAGATCTCGAGGCCAAGGTCGTTCTTGTGGCCGATGCAAATCTGGGAGGCGCGCACCAGGGCTTTGCCGCCATTACTCAGCGTACAATAAATCGTGAAGTGGTCGTCGAGCATGCGGCCTTGGACGAAGGTTTCCAACTGGGCGGAAACCTGCGTGACATCCAGCCCGGTCACGTAACGGAGTTGCATGAGCGCATGCGTGCCGATGTCGCCGCCGCAACCCGAGCCGCCGGCCAGCTTCGGGTTGGTGCGCCAGGTGGCCTGCATCTGGCCGGTGGCTTCGAGCTTGGTCGCCAGCCACCCTTGGAGGTAGTAGGAGTCCACCCAGCGGACGTCGCCCAGCAACCCGGCCTGCACGATGTAGCGGGAGAAGCGGCTGGTCCAGTGACCCAGGTAAGTGTGCGCCACGCCGAACGGGACATTGTATTTGCGGGCTGCCTTAACGAGGGCGTTCGCCTCTTTGAGGTTCAGACAGAGCGGCTTTTCGCAGAATACCGGGATGCCCGCCTTGATGGCTTTCATGGCCGGATCGAAATGCACATGGTTCGGGGTAACGATGAGAATGTAGCCAAGCTTCTCGTCTTCCGGCAGGGTGGC
>CAYHFK010000045.1:6249-19342 GCA_964355895.1 uncultured Bifidobacterium sp.
ACCGCTTCCAGAACCTGCTGATTCTTGAGGCCATCGTCGAAGGTCGGCTGAACCGGTTTGCCCTCCACGCAAGCGTTGACGAAATCGGCCACCGCATGCACAAAGGGATGCTCGTAACCCAGCACGTGGCCCGAACCCCACCAGTTTGCAATGTACGGATGGATTCCGTTCGGCTGCGTGACCAAAATATCGCGGAAACCCTGACGGTCTTTCGGATCGTCGTGGTTGAAGAACTTCAGCCGGTTCATGTCCTCGAAATCAAAATACAGCGAGCCTCTGCTGCCGTTGATTTCAATCGCGATATGGTTCTTGCGTCCGAGGGCGGCGCGGGTGGCCTCGAGATTGGCCAGCGCCCCGTTGTCGAAACGCCCGATGAACGTCGCGGCGTCATCCACCGTCACCTTGCCCCGCTTCTCGATCGCTTTGGCCGCCGGGCTCGGAATCTTGCCGGCCTCGCCCGGCAACGGACGTTCCTTGATGAACGTGTGCATCAGGCCGCAGACTTCCTTGAATTCACCCACGAGGTAGCGCGCCAGATCAATGATGTGAACGTTGATGTCGCCGTGCGCCCCGCTGCCGCTGATGCTGTTCTGCAACCGCCACTTCAGCGGGAACTCCGGGTCCGCCAGCCAGTCCTGCGCATAACGGGCGTGGTAGTGGTAAATCTGGCCGAGCGCGCCTTCGCCGATCATTTTCTTCGCCAGCGCAATCGCCGGGATACGCCGGTAATTGTGGCAAACCATATGGACGACGCGCGCCTTGTTCACGGCGGCCAGCATTTGCTCGGCCTGCTTGGTGGTCAGCGCGAGCGGCTTTTCGCAGAGGATGTGTTTGCCGGCCCGGGCGGCCGCGATGGCAATTTCCGCGTGCGAATCGTTTGGCGTGTTGATGTCCACCACATCAATGAGCGGTGATTCCACCACGTCCCGCCAGTCGGTGGCGGCGTTTTGCCAGCCGAACTGGATGCGCGCGGCCTGCACTCCGGCGGCGCTGCGACCGCAAATGGTGTGCAGTTCCACATGCGCCTTCAGGGGAAAGAACCGCGGGGCCTGGCGCCAGGCATTGGAATGCGCCTTGCCCATGAACCCGTAACCCACCATTCCGACGCGCAGAGTTTTGGCCATAAATAAACTAGGGGTTGAATTGCTGTTGGGCGTCTTTATAGTTGTGAAAATTTTTCAAGTCAACGGATGACTTGCTCTCCCCGCGATAATATGTTTTTCACCGCCGCTGAAATCGCCCACCACCTGCAGGGTGAAGTGGTCGGAGACGCCCAAACGCCCCTCAAGAGTTTCGCCCTTGCCGACCGCGCCCAGCCCGGGGACCTGACCTTCGCGGAAAATGAGGAATTCTTCGCCCGCGCCGAACAAAGCGCCGCTTCCGCCATCATCGTCACCGGGGCGCACACATCGTCGGGCAAAGTCCTGATCCGCGTGGCCAATGCGCGGGTGGCGTTCGCCAAGGCGCTCGCGCTGTTCTTCCCGGAGCCAACCCGGCCACCCGGAATCCACCCCAGCGCCGTGGTCGCACCCACGGCGCAGGTGGATCCCGGCGCCTACATCGGGCCGAACTGCGTCATCGGCGAACGGGCGCGGATCGGTGCGGGGGCGGTTTTGCACGCGGGAGATTATGTGGGCGACGACTGCCAGCTCGGCGCGGGCACGGTCTTGTTTCCGAACGTGACGCTCTATCCGCACACCGAAATCGGCCAGCGCGTCCGGATTCATTCCGGCACGGTCATCGGGGCCGACGGTTTCGGCTACGTGCTGGACGCGGGCGCGCACCGCAAAGTTCCGCAGATCGGGAATGTCATCCTCGGCGACGATGTGGAGATCGGCGCCAACGTGACGATTGATCGCGGCGCCCTCAAGCCCACCGTCATCGGTCGGGGTACGAAGATAGACAACCTCGTGCAGATCGGGCACAACGTGCAGATCGGCGAGCATTGCCTCGTCATCTCGCAAGTCGGCATCGCCGGGAGCTGCGAACCCGGCAACTACGTCATCCTCGCCGGTCAGGCGGGCATCAGCGGCCATTTGAAAATCGGGAGCCAGGCCACCGTTTCGGCCCAGTCCGGCGTCATGCACGACATTCCGGCGGGCGAAAAATGGCTCGGCAGCCCCGCGCAACCGGACAAACAAGCCAAGCGCCAGATGCTCGCCCTTCAGCGTTTGCCGGAGTTGATTCGGCGCGTAGTGAAAATCGAAAAGAAACTTGGTTTGAACGACGAAACACCAATTTGAAAACCAACGCAGCGGCGCAGAGGCCGCAAAGAGGCGCAAAGTTTGGAAGCCAAAACTCTCCAGCCCTGAATGTCACAGCCGGATGCTTTCTGCGATTCTCCGCGTCCTCTGCGTCTCTGCGTTGGTTTTGTTTTTCTCCCGCATTACTACTGCTCGCAGCAACTAGTTTCCTGATTGTCCTTCCGGCCTCGGCGCAATCACCCCCGCCTCCGGCCACGCTGACCGAATTGCAGCAGCGCCTCACGGAGCACATCGCCAATCCGCATTTCGCCGCCGCCACCTGGGGCGTGAAGGTGGTTTCGCTCGACAGTGGCCAGACGCTCTTCGAGCAGAACGCCGGGAAACTTTTCAGCCCCGCGTCCAATTGCAAACTCTACACCATGGCGCTCGCGCTCGACCAACTCGGGGGCGATTACCGCATCAAGACTTCGCTCTACGCCACCGCAAAACCCGACCGGCGCGGGGTGCTCAAGGGCGACCTCATCATCTACGGGCGCGGCGATCCAACCATCAATGCCCGGCTCAACGGCGGCGACATTTTTCGCGCCCTCGAACCGCTCGTCGCCGCGCTCACCAACGCCGGCGTTCGGCGGATCCGCGGGGATTTGGTGGGCGATGAGAGTTTTTTTCGCGGTCCGCCGTACGGTTCCGGCTGGGCATGGGACGACCTGAATAATTATTACGCCGCCGAAATCTCGGCCCTCACGATCAATGACAACACGCTCCAACTTTCCGTGAAGCCCGGCCCAACCACCGGAGCGCCTTGTCAGCTCACGCTCTCGCTCGCGACCAGTTACGTGGTATTGAGCAATCGCACGCAGACCGCCGCGCCCGGCACCCGTCGCGAAATCAGCGCTTACCGGCCCCTCGGACAGAATGTCATTTACGTCACCGGCCAGATGCCGCTCAACGACACCAACCACACCGACGAGGTGACGATGGCCAATCCCGCCGGGCTGTTCGTCACCTTTTTCAAGGAAGCCCTCACCCGCCACGGCATCCGGGTGTACGGCAAGACGCGCACGGTGAACGGGTTCAACCCGCCGGTGAAATCGTTCGACGTAGGCCGCCTAGTTGAGTTGGGTTCGGTCAATTCACTGCCGATGCGCGACCTCGTCTGCGAAGTGCAGAAGCCGTCGCAGAATCTTTACACCGATCTTGTCCTGGCCCATATCGGGGCGCGGGAACAGGAGCGCCGATCTCTGAATCGGCGCGAAACGAGCAACGGAGCCCAACGCGCCGAATCGGAGTTCGGCGCTCCCATGCTCACTTCCGAAGACGCCGGCATTCGCGAGTTGGAAAAGTTTCTGGCCAAAGCGGGCGTGCCGCCGGGCGACGTGCGATTCGAGGAAGGCGCCGGCCTCTCGCGCAACAATCTCGCCACGCCCAATGCCACCATCGCGCTGCTGGAATTCATGAGCCGCCATGCGGAAGCCGATGCCTACCTGAACGCGCTGCCGATTGCGGGCGTGGACGGCACGTTGCGCAACCGGATGAAGAACTCGCCCGCCGCCGGCAACGTGCGCGCCAAAACCGGCTCGTTGCGCTGGGCCAACTCGCTTTCCGGCCACGTCACCACGGCGGCGGGCGAGCGGTTGATTTTCTGCGTCATGCTGAACCGCTACGCCGCGCCGGACGCGGAGCACAGCGGTCGCGCGGAGATTGACCGGATGGCCGTGATGCTGGCGGAGTTTGCGGGCCGCACGGACAAGTAGCCATCGAGGAGGCGTGTCGTCCGGCAGTTTCCGCTTCTCGCGGCGGCCAGACTCCGCTATAGGTTTCGCCGTCAACAACCCATTACTCATGCAAACCACGCTTAAGATCAAACTCAGCATCTTCATGTTCCTCCAATACTTCATCTGGGGATCGTGGTATGTGAGCATGGCCACGTATCTCGGGAAGACGCTCGGTTTTGCCGGCGGGCAAATCGGACTGGCCTACGGCGCCTTCGCCATTGGGGCGATGATCTCCCCGTTTTTTGTGGGCCTGATCGCCGACCGCTATTTCGCCTCGGAGAAACTGCTCGCGTTTCTGGGCATTCTCGGCGGCGCGTTGATGTTCGCGCTGCCCAAGCTGACGACGTTTGGCGCATTTTATCCGGTGCTGATTATCTACTGCGCTTCGTACGCGCCCACGCTGGCGCTCGGCAATTCGCTCTCGCTGCACCATCTGGCAAATCCAAAACGCGACTTCCCGCTCGTCAAAACGCTCTCCGCCGTCGGCTGGATCGCGGGCGGCGTCACGCTCAGTTTGGTGCTCAAGGGCGAGCAATCCGCGGTGCAGTTTTACCTGGCCGGCGCGGTTTCCATCGCGCTGGGATTGTTCTCGTTGACCCTGCCGCACACCCCGCCGAAGAAGACCGGCAAAGACGTTCGGCTGGGCGAAATCCTCGGCCTCGACGCCCTGGCGCTGTTGAAGAAGCCCTCCTTCGCCATCTTCATCGCCTGCATGTTTCTCATCTGCATTCCACTCTATTTCTATTTCGTGAACATGAACATGTATGTCACCGAGCTGGGCTGGAAATATACGGCGGCCAAAATGTCGCTGGCCCAGGTTTCGGATGTCGTCTTCCTGATCCTGCTGCCGTTGATGCTGCGCAGCCTCGGCTACAAAAAGACGATCTTCATCGGCATTCTCGCCTGGGTGATCCGTTACTTCCTGCTCGCGGCCAGCGTGAACCAGGTCGAAATGGGAACGGTGCTGATCTTCGCCGCCATCCTGTTGCACGGCGTGTGTTACGATTTTCTGTTCATCGCCGGCCAGCTTTACGTGGATGATGAGGCAAACGAGCGCATGCGCGGGGCGGCGCAGGGCTTCATCGCTTTCATTCTGTGGGGCGTTGGCAATTTTGTCGGCAGCACGCTGGCGGGCAAATCGCAGGCGTTTCACACCCTTGCGCAAGCTCAGGGGGCCATTGCCCACGACTGGCACGGCATCTGGATTTACCCGGCTTGGGGCGCGGCGGCGGTGTTGGTGGTGTTCCTCATCTTCTTCCGTGACCCGTCGAAGAAAGCCGCCGCCACCGTTATCGGGGCGGGAACAAAATAAGACTCGGGAGCCCGGTTGGGGTTTGAACGCCGGGGACGAACAATTGCGTCAGCAATTTCTCTTTTGCTATGCCGGCGGATTCGTTAGGCTACGCCCATGCCAGAGATTGCAAATTTCGTGAACAACGGGGCGGCAAGCGTTACGCCCGGGGTGGCCGAGAAGGTGTTGCGCCAACTGCCGCAATGGAAACTGGAATTCACCCAGATCAACGCCCCGCTGTTTCCGCACCTCGTGGATCAGTTGGAATTCCTGGCGGACGCCATCGAGGACGCGCTCGAAGGGGCGTACAAGGAATTGCCGTACGCGGCGCTGGCGCAGGGGGTGTTCGCGCTGGTGTACGCGCACAAGAAGGTGGGGATCATCCCGGACAGCGTGTTGAGCCTGGGCTACGCGGACAATTCGAGTGTGGTGCGGGCGGTGCTGATTCAGAACGAGAAGGCGTTCGCCATCTACGCCAGTTCCCAGGGCCTCAACTGGCAGAAAATAACGAGCCAGCCGTAAGCGCAGTAAGGGGGAGGTCGAGGGCTGTGCGCCCCGCTCAATCCTTCACGGTTTCCTCCAGGAAGCTCGTCTGCAAGAACTGGCAAAAAGGCTTTCCGCTTCTCCAAAACCTCGTTGTGCTCCAAGTCCGTGTGGAGAAAAATGTTCCCGCCGTGCCAGAACAGGACAACCGGTGTCTCCGTCTTGTGAAGGCGGGCGGTCAACCAGGCGAAGTTGATTTGCCAGCCTTGGGGCACACAATGTGGCGAGCAGATTGCTAAATGAAATTGCCCGGTCGAGCCGTTCCAGTTGTTTTCGTGTTTGGCGGGGCAACTAAGTTCACACATGGCAACGACAATGACGCAGGGCGAAGAAGCGCAGTTGGCGCAGACGGTTGAAATGTTTGAGGTCATCACTCAAACCCAGCCGTATGACTATCAATCGCTGGAAATCCTCAAGGAAGCCTACAGTAAATTGGGGCGCGAGCCGGATGCCATCAACACGTCCAAACGCATCGCGCACGCGTACGTGCAGATGGGTCAGTTTTCCTCGGCCATCCTCGAGTATGAAACCATCCTCCAGCATCAGCCCGACGATCCGGAAGTGCAGGCCGCGCTCAAGCAGATCGAGAGCAAGGCCAACCCCGGCAATCAACCCAGCCTCACCGACACCGCCGTCTTTCGGAAATCCGCCGACAGCGGCACCGGCTTGCTCAAGAAGGCCGGCGCCAAGTCCACCGCCACCGTGGACGACGGGCGCAAGCAGATGCACAAGATCTTCGTCGAGGGTAAAATTCTCGCGCCGGCGGACTTCGATCTCTGCTGGCCCACGCCGGATCTTTTTTTCCCGCCCACCGATGTCAACGAACCTTTTATCCAGGTGATCGCGGATAAAGGACTGATGCAGATTGACGCGGCGCTGAAATTATTGAGCGATCGGACCCGCGTGGCGTTTTTGCCCCTGGAAAAGTACGACCTCGACATTGAACTGGCCCGCAGTTTTCCGGCGGACACCTGCCGGCGCTGGTCCGTGCTGCCGTTTGACCGGATGAGCAAATCGGTACTGGTCGCCACGGCGAACCCGTTCAACCAACAGGCGGCCAAGGAACTCGCCGAAGCCACCAACAACCGGTTGCTCTGGTATCTCGTTCCCCCCGTGGACCTCGTCAAAAACCTCCGCAAAGTTTTTCGTTAAACCATGCCCCCCGTAAAATCATTTGGCGAACGCATCGCCGACGCCCTCGTCGAGGACGGCCTGCTCACCACCAAGCAGGTCGAAGAACTGCTCGAACAACAAAAGCGGGAGGGCACGCGCTTTATCAAGCTCGTCATCGAGAAATCCCACGTCAGCGAGCAGGATCTCACCGTGTCCATGGGCCGCGTCCTCAATGTCCCGCCCATCAATCTCGCCCGCCTCAGCATCCTGCCGGAGGTGGCGGACCTGTTGCCCCGCGAAATCGCCCAAAACCACAAGGTGATTCCCGTGTCGCGCCTGGAGAACAAGCTGTTCCTCGCGATGGCCGACCCGCTCAACGTCCTCGCCGTGGATGACGTCAAGCGCATCACCAAGCTCGAAGTTTCCACCATGATCGCCTCTGAAAAGGCGATCACCGACAAACTCACCAGCCACGACGCCGCCAAAGGTGGCAGCATGGAGGACATCATTCTTGATGCCCAAAAGAAAAACGGCGACGAGGAGATTGAAACCGTCAAGGAAACCACCGAAGAGGTCAACATCGACCAGCTCGCCGCCGCGGGCGAAGAAGCGCCGGTCATCAAGCTCGCCAACATCATCCTCATCCAGGCGATCAAAGACCGCGCGAGCGACATTCACATTGAACCGTTTGAAAAAGGTCTGCGCCTGCGCTACCGCATTGACGGCGTGCTGGCCGACGCCACTCCGCCGCCCAAGCAAATGCAATTGGCCCTGGCTTCGCGCTTCAAAATCATGTCCAATCTCGACATCGCCGAACGCCGCCTGCCGCAGGACGGCCGCATGCGCGTACGCGTCGGGGGCAAAGATTACGACCTGCGCGTCTCGATCATGCCCACGGTGCATGGCGAGAAGATCGTGCTCCGCGTGCTCGACAAGTCGAACCTCTCCGCCAGCCTGGATAAACTCGGCCTGGACCCGGACACCTTCCGCCAATTCAAGACCGCAGTGGATGCCCCGCACGGTTTGATCCTGGTCACCGGTCCGACCGGGTCCGGCAAGACGACGACGCTCTACTCCGCGTTGAATGAACTCAATAATCCGATCTTCAACATCGTCACCGTCGAAGATCCCGTCGAATTCCAAATCCCCGGCATCAACCAGGTGCCCGTCAAAAAGGAGATCGGCCTCTCTTTCGCCAACGCCCTGCGCTCCATCCTGCGTCAGGACCCGGACATCATTATGATCGGCGAAATCCGGGACACGGAAACCGCCGAGATCGCCATCGAAGCCGCCCTCACCGGCCACCAGGTGTTGAGCACCATGCACTGTAACGACGCCGCCGGGGCCATCGCGCGCCTCGACGACATGGGCATCGCGCCGTTTTTGATTTCCTCCTCCGTGATTCTCTCCTGCGCGCAACGCCTCATGCGCCGCATCTGTTCGCACTGCAAGGAGCCGGTGACTTACCCGCAGAAAATGTATGAGGATTTGAACATTGACGTCAGCCTGTTCGACGGCATCACCCTTTATCGGGGTCGCGGCTGCGAGCGCTGCAAGAACTCCGGTTACGCCGGCCGGCTCGCCATCATCGAAGCCATGACGGCGAGCGATGAAATCCGCAAACTCATCATCTCGCGCACGAACTCCCGCGAGCTCTGCAAGGTCGCCATCGGTCAAGGCATGCGAACGCTCCGCATGGCCGCACTGGATCGCGCCCGCGACGGGGTTTCCACGCTGGAACAAGTCCTCCTGCTTACCTCGGGGCACTGAGGTTTGACGAGTGACCGGGAACGCGCCGCCCTACATCACCATTCCGCCATCCACGGTCAACACCTGGCCGGTCACATAGCGACCCGACGCGGCGGCCAGATACAACGCCGCGTTTGCGATGTCCTCCGCCTGACCAAAGCAGCCGAGCGGAATCTGTTTCAAAGCCTCCGCCCGCATTTCCGGCTTCAACTCCGAGGTCATGTCCGTCTCCGTGAAACCCGGCGCGATGGCATTGACCGTCACGCCGCGCGAGGCAAACTCCCGGGCCGCCGATTGGGTGAAGCCGATCAGCCCCGCCTTGCTCGCCGCGTAATTGCACTGCCCCGCATTTCCGGTCAGGCCCACCACCGAGGCGATGTTGATGATGCGACCCGCGCGCTGCTTGAGCATCGCCCGGTTGAAGGCCTTCGTGACGAGAAACGCGCCCTTGAGATTCGTGTTCAACACCGTATCCCAATCTGCGTCGCTCATGCGCATGAGCAAACCGTCGCGCGTGACGCCGGCATTGTTCACCAGGATGTCCACGCGGCCGCACTCGGCAAGAATCTTCCCGGCGGCGGCGGTGACGGATACCGAATCCGCCACATCCACGGCGTGCGCCCAGGCTTTGCGGCCCAGCGCCCGGACTTCCGCGGCCACCTTCTCGGAGTTCTCCGCCGTGCGCGAGACGCAGACCACATCCGCGCCTTCGGCGGCAAATTTCAACGCAATGGCGCGACCAATGCCCCGGCCCGCGCCGGTGACGACGGCAATTTGATTCTCCAGTTGTTTCATGCGGGGAAATGATTAACCACGAATGGACACGAATAAACACGAAAATCTTCAAGTGGGAGACGGGGTAACGAGGCTCTATCTTTTCTCTCACCTCTGAATTCCGACTTCCAACTTCTGAGAATGAGCCTCCTTACGTCGTCTCCTACAAACATCATAGCGCCTTCACCGTCGCCTCCAGACTTCCCACATCCGCCACGTTCAACATCTGCACCCCGGTACCGATGCGCTTCATGAAACCCGTGAGCGCCGTGCCCGGCCCCAGTTCGATGAAACGCGTGAAACCCTGCGCCAGCAGATAACGCATGGATTCTTCCCAGCGCACCGACGACGTGACTTGCTCGATGAGCCGGGCTGAAATCTGTTCGGGGGTCGTGTGGGGTCGCGCGGTGACGTTGGAAACTACCGGAACCGCGGGCACAGACAAATTTGCCTTGGCCAATTCGGCCTGAAGCTTCGGCTGGGCGCTCGCCATGAGCGGCGAATGATACGCGCCCGCCACCGGCAGGGGAATCGCGCGCCGGGCACCTTTGGCCTTGGCCAGATCAACGGCCGTCAAAATCTTTTCCGCCGCGCCGGAAATCACAAGCTGGCCGGGGCAGTTCAAATTCGCCAGCACCACGCCCGCTTCCGCGCAAACCTCCCGGGTGGGCGCTTCGTCCAGGCCAATCACCGCCGCCATGCCGCCCTGAGTGACATCGCACGCTTCCTGCATGAAACGACCACGCTGGCGCACGACGCGCAAGCCGTCCTCAAAACTCAGCGCCCCCGCCGCCGTCAGCGCCGTGAATTCGCCGAGCGACAATCCCGCGGTGGCCTCGAACTTTAGCGCCGGCACACGCTCCTGCAGCAATTGAAACGCGACCCAGCTCACCAAGAAGATGCCCGGCTGGGCGTTTTCCGTCTTGGTCAGTTCGGCGTCCGGCCCGTTAAAACAGACGGCGGCGAGGTCGTAACCCAGCGCGGCATTGGCGCGATCAAACCACCCTTGGGCGGACGGGAACGCGGCGGCGAGGTCTTTGCCCATGCCCACGGCCTGCGCGCCTTGGCCGGCAAAAAGTAGTGCGGTCTTGCTCATAGCGCCCGCAAACTAAACGAAATCCGCGCTGCAACGAAAGCGGAGATTTTTCCGGAAGGCGTCACGCCATCGCCCGCGAGATGGAATTCCACCACGGGTCGTGCAACTCGCCGAGCGGAGCGGAAAATTCGCCGCCGGCGGTCTTTACCCGCAACTGGTCGCCGCCCACCGTGCCGATGCGCGCCGCGGGCACCCCCATCAACTTTGCGCGCTCGACCACTTTCACCGCGTCAAGCGGTTGGCAGGTGATGACAATGCGCGACTGCGTTTCGCCGAACAGCAGGGCGTCCAGCCTCGTAGGACAGGCGTCGCGCCTGTCTCCATCTAATTCTTTATCTTTTTCAGTTTGAGACAGGCGCGACGCCTGTCCTACGGCGGATAAATCCACCGTCGCGCCGATCAAGCGCGGGGTTTCGCGGGCGATGAGCTGGCTGATGCAGCTTTCGGCCAGCGCCACAGCCAAACCGCCGTCGCTGCAATCGTGGGCGCTCTTCACGAGGCCGCTTTGAATCAGGCCGAGCAGCGTCGTGTGCAAAGTCTTCGCGGTTTCCAAATCGCAGCGCGGCGGTGAACCGGTTTTCTGGCCGTGAATCACTTGCAGATACGCGCTGCCGCCGAGGCCGAGAATTGGGTCATTTTTGTCCACGACTTCGCCGAGCAGAATGATGGCGTCGCCTTCGTCCTTGAACCATTGCGTGGTGACGTGTTCCGGTTTTTCCACGATGCCGACGACGGCCACCGTGGGCGTCGGGTCAATCGGGCCGCTGGGATTTTGATTGTAGAGCGAGCAATTCCCGCCGGTCACGGGCGCGTTGAACACCTTACAGCCTTCGGCCAGGCCGCGCACGCTCTCGCGCATCTGCCAGAAGAGTTCCGGCTTGTGCGGGTTGGCCATGTTGAGATTGTCCGTCGCGCCAAGCGGGATCGCGCCGCTGCACGCGAGGTTGCGGCAGGCTTCGGTCACCGCCGCTTTGCCGCCTTCATACGGATCGAGATAAACATAGACGCCGTTGCAATCCACGGTCATGGCGATGAGTTTCTCGCCGGTGAATTCGGTGACACTCGCTTTCAATTCCGCCGACATCACGGGCAATGAATTGCTCTTGATGCGGATGACCGCCGCGTCGCTGCCGGGCAAAACGACGGAGCCGTCGCGCACCTGATGATCGTATTGGCGATAGACCCAGTTCTTCGACGCGATGCTCGGCCACGCGAGCAGCTTCTTCAAATCGGCAATCGGCGATTGGCAATCGGCTATTCCCTCCAACCGAAACGCGCGGACTTCCTTCAAATACTCCGGCTCTTGCGCGTCGCGCTGATACACCGGCGATTCGTCAGCGATCTTCTTCGCCGGAATGTCCACGATCAGTTTGCCGCCGTGGCGCACGACCATGTGGCCGGTGTTGGTGATGATGCCGATCTCGGACCACGGCAAATCCCACTTGTCGAAAATGCGTTTCACTTCCTCTTCGCGCCCCTTGTGGACGACGATGAGCATGCGCTCCTGCGATTCCGAAAGCATGATTTCGTAGCTGCTCATGTTCGGCGCACGTTGCGGAACTTTGTCCAATTCGATCTCGATGCCCGTGCCGGCGCGCGCGGCCATTTCGCAGGTGGAGCAAGTCAAACCCGCCGCGCCCATGTCCTGCATGCCCGCGACTGCGCCGGTGGCCAGCAGTTCGAGGCACGCTTCGCACACGAGTTTTTCCATGAACGGATCGCCAACCTGCACCGCGCCGCGCTGTTGCTCGGCGGACTCCTCGGTCAAATCCTTCGACGCGAACGCCGCGCCCGCCAGACCGTCGCGACCCGTCGCCGGGCCGACGTAAAACACGGGATTGCCCACGCCCTTGGCCGCGCCGCGCGTGATTTGTTCATGCCGCAACACGCCGAGGCAAAACGCGTTCACGAGCGGATTGCCTTCGTAGCTCTTGTCGAAATACACCTCGCCCGCGATGGTCGGAATGCCGAAGCAATTGCCGTAATGCGCGATGCCGCTGACGACGCCGGCAAAGAGGCGGCGGTTGTTTTTCAACTGCGCGTCTGCTTCTCCGTTTGTAGCAGCCGACGTGAGTCGGCTCTGACTGTTTTCAGAGTTTGATTTGAGCGGACTCACGTCCGCTGCTACATCTGGAGTGATCGGCCCGAACCTCAAGGAATTGACCGCACACACTGGCCTTGCACCCATCGTGAAGATGTCGCGCACGATGCCGCCGACGCCGGTGGTCGCGCCCTGAAACGGCTCGACCGCGCTCGGATGGTTGTGCGATTCGATCTTGAACGCGATGGCGATGCCGTCGCCGATATCAATGATGCCGGCGTTTTCCTCGCCCGCGCCGACGAGAATCTTCGGCGACTTGGTGGGGAAGGTCTTGAGCAGCGGGCGCGTGTTTTTGTAGCTGCAATGCTCGCTCCACATGACGGAGAAAATGCCCAGCTCGGTGTAGCTTGGTGTGCGGCCGCCGAGGATTTCCTTGGCGTGGGCGTATTCTTCCGGCGTGAGGTTGTGCTTCGCGACGAGTTCGGGTGTGATGGCGGGTTCGCTCAT
>CAYHFK010000046.1:0-19291 GCA_964355895.1 uncultured Bifidobacterium sp.
GTTCTATGGGATGGACAAGTTAAGGAATCCCCACCACTCTCCCCACGTTGGCCAACAGCAAAGAAAAATCGCCACCCTAATCAAGCAAATCTCCGGTAATTCACCTTATTATGAAAACCCTGACTCGTCGCCAGTTCATCCGCCGCAGCGCCATCGCCGCGGGCTCCGCCAGCGCGCTTTCGTTTCCCTTTGTCGGCCGGGTCCTCGGCGCGAATGACCGCATCAACGTCGCGTGCATCGGCGTGGGCGGCAAAGGCGATAGCGACAGCAACAACGTCGGTGAATGTGGCGGAAACATTGTGGCGATCTGCGACGTGGATACGAACACGCTCGATAAAAAGGGAAAGCAGTTTCCCCAGGCGAAGCGGTTCAAGGATTACCGCAAGATGCTCGACGAGATCGGCAAGGACATTGACGCGGTGACCGTTTCGACGCCGGATCATCACCACGGCTCGGCGGCGATCCGGGCCATGCGGCTTGGCAAGCATTGCTTCTGTCAGAAGCCGCTCACCCAGACGGTGGCGGAGGCCCGGCTCATGCGCGCCTTGGCGGCGGAAAAAAAGCTCGCCACGCAAATGGGCAACCAAGGCAGTGCGGAAGACGGTCTGCGTCGGGCGATTGAAGTCGTGCAGGCGGGCGTGATCGGCAAGCCGCTGGAGTTGCACGTGTGGTCGAACCGTCCGGTCTGGCCGCAAGGCTTGGATCGTCCGGCGGGGGAAGATGCGGTGCCGGCGCATCTCGATTGGGATCTCTGGCTCGGCCCGGCGGCCGTGCGACCCTACAAGCAGGGCGTCTATCATACCTTCAACTGGCGCGGTTGGTTCGACTTCGGCACCGGCGCGTTGGGCGACATGGCCTGCCACACGGTCAACATGCCGTTCCGCGCGCTCAAGCTCGGCTACCCGAATGTGGTCGAATGCGAATTGGCCTCGCGGATTCACCCAGAGACGTTCCCGAAAACATCCCGCATCCGATACGAGTTTCCCGAACGCGAAGGCCTGCCGCCGCTGAAGTTCTGGTGGTATGACGGCAATCCCGGCGACGAACTCAAGCCGCTCCGGCCACCGGCCGATCTGACGCGGGAGATTTTGCAGACCATGGGGACGCTGCCGCACAGCGGCGCGCTGATCGTCGGCGAAAAGGGCAAGCTCTTCGCTCCAGACGACAACGGCGCCCGCTTCCTCGTGGCGATGAAGGATCAGGACTTGTACGTGGCGGGCGACAAGCACGAAGCGGCGAAGGCCGTACCGCAAAGCATTCCGCGTTCGCCCGGTCACATGCAGGAGTGGTTCCGAATGATGAAGGACGGCACGCCGGCCTTTTCCAACTTCGACATTGCCGCCTACCTGACGGAAATCATTCTCCTCGGCTGCGTGGCGTTGCGCGTTGGCGAGGGCTACCGGATGGACTGGGACGGTCCCAATATGAAGTCCACCAACCTGCCGCAGGCGGCCCAGTTCGTGAAGCGGGACAATCGCAAGGGTTGGGATATCTAGTCGGCCCGCCCCACCCGGCAACAATTCGCTAAAAAAGAATTGGTTTTATCTTTTCGGTTTCCGAAGCTTGGCCCAATGAAAGCTATGCATAAAAAACGGTTCCTCACTTTGCTCGCCACGGTTGGTCTGGCCTTCCGTGTCATCGCCGCGGACTTTTTCATTCACGACGGTGATCGCGTGGTTTTTCTCGGCGACAGCATCACCGAGCAGCGACTCTACACGACGTACATCGAAGCCTATGCGCTGACCCGCCATCCGCAATGGCAGCTCTCCTTCCGCAACGTGGGCTGGGGCGGCGACACCGCCTGGTTGCGGCAACGATCCCATCCCGATGAGCCGCAGCTTTTCGCCGCGGATGAGGTCGCTCAACAAAAGATGGTTGACGACGCGGTGGGGCGCGGTCTCGGGCGCGATGTTTTGCCCCTCAAACCCACCGTAGTAACCATTGATTTCGGGATGAACGATCATTCCTATCAAGCATTTCGCGCGGACATCTTTGGCGCATACATTCGCAGTCAGGCGGAACTCGCAAAGGTGCTCAAGGCCAACGGCGTTCGCGTCGCACTATTGACGCCCCAGCCCATTGAGGACAAACGACCCGATCCCGATCAGGATGTGCGCAACCAGTCATTGCGCAAGTTCTCCGACGGGCTGAAAGATGTGGCCACCAAAGCCGGCGTGACGTTTGGCGATCAGTTTGATCCGTACATGGCGATCATGCTGCGCGCGCGAGCCGCGGACCCGAAGGCGTTCATTGGCGGTGGCGATGCCGTGCATCCCGGCTCCATCGGTCATACGATCATGGCGTGGGCCATTCTGAAGGAGCTGGGCGCCCCGGCCCTGGTTTCGCGGGCGATAATCAACGGTGCAACCAAAACGGTCGTGGCGGGCGAGGCGTGCCAGATCCAGAATCTGAAAGTGGCCGATGGGAGCATCAGTTTTGACCGGCTGGACGATGCGTTGCCCATGCCGATTGATCCGGCAGCGGAACCGGCTCTGAAGTTGGCCCCGATTCTCGAGGACCTAAATCGGTATGAATTGCGGATCATCGGCCTGGCGCCGGGCGCTTATGAGCTGAGCATTGATGGCGAATCGGTGGGCAAAGCGACGGCGGAACAACTGGGGCAGGGGTGGAATCTCGCGACTCAGGCCGGGCCGATAACGAAGCAAAGTCAGGAACTGCTGAAACTGGTGTTCCAGAAGAACCATCTCTTTTACGATCGGTGGCGCAGCGTCCAGCTCTTTGCGTTCCCGGCCTGGGCGCAAACGCCGGAAGCCGAAAGCCAGCGCGCGGCGGAACTGGCACGAATGGACCAGAAGATTGCCGACAGTGAAGCACAGATTGAAAAGGTCCGGAAACCCCAATGGCGCCACTTCGAATTAAAGCCGGCGTCGCGTTGAAAGCGTCATCGGGGCAACCAGCGGCCAACGAATCAAAAGTTTAGTCGCCAACTGACCGTGAGCATTCGCCCCCGCGGTAGCGCGGCATGCAGATTGAGGGGATTCAGGCGGTAGTCTGTGTCGAAGAGATTCAGCAGACTCAGCCGGACTTCCGCATACCGGCGGGGGAGGCGATAGCCCACCGTCAGGTTGTGCTGCCAGAATTCCTCGTCCGGGCAGGCGGAGTTGTTCTGGTGGTACCAATCGGATTCCCATTGCGCGAACACGCCGCTGCGATGGTGGAAGTTCAGCGTGAGCGCGAGTTGTTGCAGCGTGGCCTGCTCGTCGCCTTCCAATTGGTTGAGGCCGGTCGCGGTGGTCGGAATGTCCGGAAATCCCTGGTTCAATTCCGCCTGGCTGATCAGATACCGCGCGCCGACGGAGAAATCGTCGCCGAGCAACTGGCCGGCATACACCGCCAGGTTTCGCTCGCGAAAAGCCAAGGTTTCACGGGTGTTCGTGGCCGTCGCCGGGGCGATCAACGGAACAAAGCTGCTGAACGCGCCGACGTCGCGTGTGCCATTGGAATCGAGTTGCTCCCCTTCAATGCCGAACCAGGTGCCGCGGGCCAGTGATTGATCAAATCCCAAACCCGCGGTGGTAAATTCCGTTCCGGGCACGAGGCCGACGACGCTTTCGGGAATCAAGCTGCGAAATGCCTGATTAAAGCCCGCCACCTGCGTGGGTTCGAGGCGCACGCTGTTGTCGAAGTAAAGGCCCCCGAGGGATTTCGTATAGCTCCCGCGGAACAAACCGCGTTTCCACGGCTCGAACAAGAACCCCGCTTTGGGCGAAACGAGTTCGCGTGACGTTTCTCCCGCCTGGAAGGGCGGGAGATCGGCATTGTTGGGGAACGTCAGGTGATCATAACCGACCCCGGCGATGAGCCGGAGCGGGTCGAGGATTTGCCACGAACCGTAGGCATAGATGTCGCCGCGTTCGAGGGAACTGTTCACCTGCTCGTCCGTGGCGGGAAGGAGGCGGTTCATCGTTGCGTGTGAATCCACGTCGCCCGCCTGCCAGCGGCCCCCGACGATGAGCGAGTAATTTTCAGTTTCCCAAATCTGCTGGAGCTCCGCGGAATACAACGTGAAGTCGCTCGCAAAGTTCAGGTCCACCGGCGGGACGAGCGGGCCGGATTGAACCTGGTTGACGGGCGGGCCGAACAGGCCGGTCAGGAGAAAGAGCGTGTCCTTGTCCGGATCGTGTAACGACAACTGGTCATCCAGCCGCGCGGCGAGGAACAAGGTGTGACTGCCCGGCGCCCAGGTATGATGCCAGCCGGCATAAAGCGTCGGCTGCTGCTTTTCCTCCACGTGGAATCCGGGCGTGGCGTCAGCCGGATTGAAGTGATTCGCCACGTCGCCGGCTTCCGCCGTGTAGTTGCCAATCTGGAAATACACCTCGTCGGCCGGCGTGACGCGTTGCTTGAGCGTGAGCATCAACTGGCGTTGCTCGGACTGGCCATTTGGTTGCTGGCCGTTGAGGTTTTCATACAAAGCATCAAACGCATAACTGAATCCCTCGACCGTGCCAAAGACCGTTCCCGCCTGGCGCCAGTCGCCGTCGCTACCGTATTGCGTGAGGGAACTCATCCCCACGGGCCGCGGGCCGAAGTACTGCAGGTGCTCCTGTTGGGAGAGCAGTTGCGAGAGATTGCCTCCGCCCGGCGGTGCGAGCAGGTTGGCCACGAGCAACTCGCTTTGGCGGGTCGTTTCCATTCTTAGATCAAAACTGTTGGCGTTCTGCATCGCCTGATAACTGTTGGCCAGAAACAGGTGGCTGGAAAAATTTTCGTAGCTTTCGCCCACCGCGCGGATCGCCGTGTGGTGGCTGACTTCGGGCAGGCCCACGTCGGAATAAAGCGCCGCGCGGTTGGCACTGCGCACGGAGCGATCGTCGTCGAGCAACAAACGCGAGCGGAAGATCGCGCGGTTGTCGTTCAGATCGGCGGAGCGTTCCAGACTGCGGATGGCTTCGTTGAGGCGGTTGTGCTGCCACAAATCCAGGGCGGAATAAAGCCAGGCCGTCGGGTCGTTTGGATCGAGCTGCTCCGCCAGATGGAATTCCTTCTCCGCCGTCCGGGAATCTCCGAGTTCGCTCGCAGCCTTGCCGAGATAGGCGCGAAACAATCCGCGTTGTGGCTCCAGCGCGGCGGCGACTTGCAGTGCCGTGCGCGCGGCGGCGAACTGCCGCTCCTGCATCAAACAAAGCCCGCTCCCCAACCAGGCCGGGCTGAAGGCGGCATCCAATTCGCGGGCGCGGTCGAACGCGGTCTGAGCCGCGTGCGCCGAACCTTGATCCAGTAGGACGAAGCCTTGCAACGCGTGCGCGTGCGCGAGGCGGGGAGCCAACTCAAGGGTGTGTCGGAGTTCGGCCAGCGCGGCGCGGCGATTACCAAAGGCGAACTCCAGTTCCGCCAGGCGCGCATGGGCAAAGCCCAGGTTGGGAGCGAGTGCCACGGCTTGCTGGGCCGCCGCCCGCGCACCGCCCAAATCCGCGCGCGCCTGCAGCGAGTAGGTGTGGGCCAACTGTTCACTGCTGGTGGCGGCGGAGCGGACTGGCTGGTCGCTTCCACGCGCTGGGTCTCCGCGCACCACCGCGATGAGTCCATGGAGCGCGAGTTTTCCGGGAGCGTCGTTCGGTACCGCCGCGAGCAAAGCTTCCGCCTCTGCGACGCGGCCGACGGCCAGTTCGAGTTGGGCGCGGAGAATGTTGACGCCGTCAGCCTTGGCCGGTGAGTTTTCCGGCCAGGCGGCGAGCGCGGCGAGCAAATCGCCGGAGCGATACTTCGCCAGCACAATGTTCAAGACGGCTTGCTCCCGCGCGTCGAGGTGTAAATCGTCAGGGTTAATGACGGCGGGGTAGTAGAGCGCCCATTGGATGACGGCGTTCACATTGAGGAGAGCGGTCTTTTGCGGCGGTTGGCCCGGAGCGAGCCGCAGGTCTTCCCCGCGCTGGACTGTGACTTCACCCTGGCTGGTGTTCAAGGCGACCAAGCCGTCAATCAATGCGAGGTGGACGCCGGTGTCGGCTTCCGCAACCTCCAGCAGAAATTCCGTGCCCCGAATCGCTCCGGCGGCCAGCGGCGTGTCGAATTCCACGTCGGTGGGCTGCTCGCGATTGAAAAAGAAGATCGAGCCGACCGGCAGGCCAAAACGTTTCTTTTCCGCGCGGCGCGGCGGAAGGATTTCCAGCGTGGTGCGTTCGCTCAAGCGGATGACGCTGCGGTCGGAGAGTTGCACTGCGGCGCGGCTCGCGGTGCGGGTGCGGACGCGGTCGCCGGGTTGCAACGCGAGTCCGTTGGTGGCGACGTTCCAGTTCGTGCGGCTACTCGAACTGAATTCCACCTGCCCGGCGGCTTCAATCAGATGGCTGGTGGTAGGGGCATCCGTTTTGGCGGCGGCAGGGCTTGCGCCTTGCGCGTCCGCGACGAATGTCGCCAGCACGCAACCGAGGCATACGATAAAGAGCCAACGCACGTTTTGATATTGCGGGAGGGGTGGTGAAAAATAAAATCTGATTTTAGGGAGATATGTTTTCCGGCTCTGGCCGATCGGCACCAGGAACGATCCGGCCGGTTCCGCAAGAGTGATCGCCAGACGCGTAGTGTCAGCAAGTTGGTTTTCACCTACACGCTTCGGTTGCCAATTGTGGTCCGGGTCAGCTTTCACTTCAGGTTTGGAGCCGCGTCGCCAGGCGACGTGCCACCAAGGGTTTCCTAGCAGCCTGTCTGCCAACGCGTTCGTGTGGGAAAGGAGGCTAAACCAGCGTTGGGGGCAGATGTAATTGTTCCGTTCGCGGAACATGTGACGGCGAAACGTTGACGGAATTATTCGACCCGCACGCGATAGAACTTCGTTCCCGAGCTGGCTTCGGTGAAGAAGTTCGTCAAGCCGTTGCCCACAAACGATCCCGGCCACGCCGTCCAACCGGTGAGAAGATTGGTGCTTTCTTCGGTGGTGTAAATCTGACCGGTCAACGTCGGGTAGCTGAGTTGCATGCCGTCTGGGATGCGCGTCAGCGTGCATTGCGGTGGCACGACGACTCTGAGCGCAAACGTTCCGGTGACGCTGCCGAGGTCGTTGGTGACAGTGAAAGTATAATTGCCGGTGTGAGTGTTGGTCACGGCGGCGAGCACGAGCGCGGGGGCGGTTTGACCCGACACTAATAAGTTGTCTTTGCGCCAGGTAAACGCCATCGGCACGCTGCCAGTGACGGGCGCGGTGAGCGTGACGGTTGAGCCAGCGGCCACGGTCCGTGGTTGCGGCGAACTGGTGAGCGTCGGCGGCTGAGGCGGCGCATTGGTATTGAGGCGGTAGTTCAGCCACGCCGTGCCGAAGGCGGCGTTCACCCCGGCCACGGACAAGATATATTGGCGTGATTTGACGACGGGAATCTGCACCTGCGCCGGGCCGTTGGTGCCGAAGCTGTCGTTGGCACAGGCCAGCGTGATCAAATCCTGATAGCCGGTGAGTGCGCCATTGTAAGTGTAGGTTTCCAACACCGTGTCATAGGTGCTGCCGACCGTGTTCAGCGTGAGCGTGCCGTTGGTGGGTGGTTGATAGAGCAGCCAATACGACGTGCTGCCCACGACCCCGCAATGCGGCGGTTCCAGCGGGCTGGTGACCGCGTAGGTGGTATTGAAGATCTGACTGCCGTTGTAGCCGCGGACCACGCCGACGTCCATGGTTGTGATGCCACCGCCGCGAGCAGTCTGGCTCAACACGCGCAAGGAACCGCCGCCACCGCCGTCATTCCCGCCGATCAACGGCGTGGCGGGCGTGTCGCGGAATTTTGGCTGTGCCAGTGTGTTGGACGAACCATCCGTGTTGATCTGGATTTCCGTGGGAATGGCGTAGTAACGGGAGCCTTGAGAAAACACGCGGAACTTGTAGCGCCCGACATTCGTGGCCTGAAAATTGGCGATGACCAGATTGGTGCTGGCGGCGGCGGGAATCTCATTGCCATTGAAATACCACTTAAACTGGCTGCCGGCGGCGTTGGTAACCGTAACCTGGAGGGCAACGGTTTCGCCGAGATTGACCGAACGATCCGGCGGCGTCCCGAGCACTTTCGCCGGCGGCGCGGGCAACGCTTCGAACTTCCAACTCAGTTCCACCTTGCCCACCGCGCCGAAATAGCCGTCCACGGCAATCTCATATCGTTCGCCCGCGAAGACGCCAAACTCGATTTCGCTCTCTTCGTTAAACCCTTCGGAATCGTCCGCCCGCGCCACCTCGCGCAAGTCGGCGAAGGTTGGCTCGTTCGTGGTGGTGGATTGATACGCGGCGAGCAGCGTGTCAAACCCGCTGGTCGTGGTCTCGAATTCGACGACGCCGTTGGTCGGTGCGACCCATGAAATCCAGAGCGAGTGCCCGCCGACCTTGCCGCCGTGTTTCGGTTCCCCGGCTTCCACGCTCGCGGGGTGATTGATTTGTTCCAACCGCCCGATGGCGGTGATGACGGTCTCGCGATTGGTGAACAAATCTTGAAGTGATTGCCCGCGGGCGACGGTGGCGAACATGAGCAGGCCCAGCCCAAACGCCACCTCCACGGCATGGCTCCGCCGCCTGCCGTGGCAGGAACACATCCCGGCTTGGAACTCAAGAGTTTGCATTTGCTACCCGCCAGCATGACACAATACTGTCACGTTGGCATGGGTTTTCTCTAGCAGCCCTTTTGCCATCGGCTAAATCGGCTTGTTTCCGGCGAAATCAGCGCTCAACCCACGGTTTGATCCGACCGCCTGTTCCGCTCCCGGAACAAATACTCAACTCGCGACTCAAACCAAAGGCCGGGTGCGTGATATTGAAACGGGCAAAAGCCTGCGGAAAGCAAGCGTTGGCGCTAACGTGCGTCCCTTGGGCAGGTACGAAGCCTCGTAATCGCTTAAAACCAAACACCCAGCGCACATATTCCAAACACGTGGCGGGCCGGTTTGCCGTTCTACCAGCCGGTCAAAATCGGCCGCCCAAGGTGAAACAGCGCCTTGCCGTAAGAAAACAGGATGTCCAGCAACCAGCCTTTGCCCCCGGCTTGAATGTTGCTTGGCAAACGCTGAGCATTCACTGCTTGCCTGGGAGAGAGGCGCATCAACTGTGGAAAATTATTATGGAAAATGTTGTCATCATCGGATCCGGCTGCGCGGGCTGGACGGCGGCGCTCTACACCGCACGGGCCAATCTCAAACCGCTCGTCATCACGGGCGAACAGCCCGGCGGTTTGCTCACCACCACCAGCATCGTGGAAAATTTCCCCGGCTTTCCGGAAGGCGTGGACGGCTACGAACTCATGACGCGGATGCAGCAACAGGCCGAGCGCTTCGGCACGCGCGTCAAACTCGGCAGCCTGGTCCAATCTGTGGATTTCTCCCACCGCCCCTTCGTCCTCACGGTGGACGGGGAACGTGTGGAAACCAAAACTGTCATTATCGCCACCGGCGCGGGGCATCGCCATCTCGGCTTGAAGAGCGAAGACCTTCTGGAAAAGAAGGGCGTGACCTACTGCGCGACGTGCGACGGGGCGTTGCCGATGTTCCGCAACCAGCCGCTCGTCGTCGTGGGCGGCGGGGATTCCGCGTGCGAAGAGGCGACGTTTCTTACGCGCTTTGCTTCGGTGGTCTATCTGATTCATCGCCGCGATTCCTTGCGCGCTTCGAAGATCATGGCCGACCGCACGCTGGCGAATCCAAAGATCAAACCGGTGTGGGACTCGGCCGTGACGGAAGTGCTCGATGTGAAGCAGGACAAAGTCACCGGCGTACGTGTGAAGCATCTCAAAACGAATGCGGAACGCGTAATTGATTGCGCGGGATTGTTTGTCGCCATCGGGCATGTGCCGAACACGCAGCTTTTCCAGCCGTTCATCAAGACCGATGAGAATGGCTACCTCCTCCGCACGGCCGGCGCGGCGACCAATGTGCCCGGCGTGTTCGTGGCGGGCGATTGCGCGGATCACATCTATCGTCAGGCGATCACGGCGGCAGGCATGGGCTGTGCCGCCGCCATCGAAGCCGAGCGATTGCTCGCGGCGGAGAACGCGTAAGCCAACGGGAAAAATTTCTCCTTCTGCGGCGGAACAAAATCTTTCCGCCCCGCTCTGAAGCAAGGTCAAGGTGCGATTTAGCGAACTCGGAGAACAGCTCCACGAACGCAGCGTTGGAGAGAACGCCCGCACCTTGACCAAATCCTTCTCCGCTCACGGCGATTTTAGCCGGAAATATCCCCGCTCCCCATCTCCACCGCCCGACGGTTTGAATCGTCACCGTGGCGTTGTTCACCAACCCGCGGGACGGCGATCGTCACGGCGACACGTTTCGCATTAGCAGCGGCGGTGCCGAAGGGGAAAGCTCGCAGTTTGCTGGGGAAATGTTGCGGTGGGGGCGATCGGGGTTCCGGATTCGGATTCCGATTTCGGAAACGTGTTCCGATTCTGAAACCGGCCGGTGCGGGCGCTTGCGATTCGGGGCTAAACTTTTGGGGCCCGCAGCTCCGGCCACTTCTCCAGGCGCCGCAACAACGCCTGCGGCGACATTCCGAGCTTCGTTGCCGCGCGGCGGATGCCGCCGTTGGTTTCGCGCAAGGTGTCGCGGATGAGCCGATACTCCTGCGCGTCCACCGGTGTGAGAATGCGCTCGGGCGGCAACGGTTCCCTGGCCGCCGGGGCGGCGGCGGGTGTGCCGCGATTCAGCCAGTTCAAATCCAGCTGGAGCCACTTGCTTTCCTCCGTCGTCCTCAACAACGAACGCTCCAGCACGTTGCGCAACTCCCGGACGTTGCCGGGAAAACTGTGCGCGTTGAGGGCCGCCAAATCCTCCGGCCTCAGCAGCGGCTTGGCGCGCGAATATTTCTGGGCGAGCTGGGCAAGCAGCAATTCCGCCAGACCGGAAATATCCGCCCGTCGCTGGCGCAACGGCGGCAATTCGATCGCGAACACATCCAGCCGATACCACAAATCCTCGCGAAACCTTCCGGCCTTCACTTCGTCCGCGAGATTCTTATTCGTCGCCGCGACAAAGCGGCCGGTGAACGGCTGACTCTCCGTGCTGCCCAGCGAACGAAATTCGCGTGCTTCGAGCAGCCGCAGCAGCTTGGCCTGCAAGGCCGGCGGCACTTCCGCGATTTCATCGAGGAACAGCGTCCCGCCCGCCGCCGCCGCCGCTAGGCCCGCGCGTTTTTTGTCCGCGCCCGTGTAGGCGCCGCGCTCCGCCCCGAACAATTCCGACTCGAACATCTCCGCCGGCAATGCGGCACAGTTCACCGCGATGAACGGCGCGTTCACATTCGTGAACGTGAGTTCATGCAGCGCGCGCGCCGCGAGATCCTTGCCGGCGCCCGTTTCGCCGGTGAGCAACACCGTGCTCGCCGCATGCTTCGCCGCCTGGCGCAACTGGGTTATCACCTCGCGCATCGCGGCGGATTCGCCGAAAAGCTCCGTGGCCTTTCCGGGCACCTCGCGGGCGGCAAGCCGCAGCTTCGCCCGCCCTAAACAGGCGGCGAGCGCGTCCACGCTTACGGGCTTGGTCAGGTAATCAAAAAGTCCATTGCGCGTGAGCGCCACCGCTTCACCGAGATCAGGCATGCCGGTGATCATCACGATGGGCGACTCGGGATTGCGTCGGGCCAGTTGATCAAAGAAATCGTAGCCTTTGCCGTCGGGCAGATGGTTGTCGAGCAGCACCAGATCAAACGAGCGATTCGCCGTTGCGGCGCGTGCTTCGGATAGGTTCTTGGCCAACGTCACCGCGCCGCCCTCATCGCGAACCACCTGCGCCGCCATCGTGGCGAACGCGGTGTCGTCCTCCACAATGAGGCAGGAAAACTCGCGTCCGGTTTGGTGCGTTGTGGCCATTGCAAAAGCGATTGTAACAGGCGCGATACGAATTCCAAGTCTGGATCCGGAGGAAACGCCGACTGCCGGCCGGTCGGCGGCGCTGCTAAGGGGCGGCCAGAATCCGCTGAATCGCGGTGAGCAGTTCCTCCAGCGCGAAGGGTTTGCTCACCACCACGCCATCGGTTTTGGCCGCGTCCGCTTCCCCGCTGGTGAGAATCACCGGCAGCCCGGGTTTGAGTTTGCGCAATTCGGCAACCGCCTGATGCCCGTCCATCACCGGCATGGCGCTGTCGGTGATGAACAAGCGCACCTCGCCCGCGTGCTGACGGAACTGGGCGACGGCTTCCGCGCCGTTCGTCGCGGTCAACACGCGGTAGCCAAACGCGGTCAGTTCGGCCGCGACCAGTTCGCGGATGGCCTTTTCGTCGTCGGCCACCAGAAGCAACTCGCCAGCACCCCGCGGCAATCCTTTCACCGCCTCGATCGCTTCAACGGGCACGGCCTCCGGCGCGCGGGGCAGAAAAACTTCAAACGCCGTGCCTTGCCCCGCTTCGCTTTCCACGCGGAGAAATCCGCCGTGCGCTCTCACGATCCGCAGCACGGTGGCAAGTCCAATCCCGGTGCCTTTGCCTTCACCTTCACCTTTCGTGGTGAAGAAAGGCTCAAAGATTTTAGCGCGCACTTCCGGTGGCATGCCGGTGCCCGTATCGGAGACGAGCAACGAAACGAATTCGCCCGGCTTGCCTTCCGGAATCGCGACCGCTTCGGCTTCGGTCAGCTCCACGTTGTCGGCGACGATGGAAAGCTTTCCGCCCTCCGGCATCGCATCGCGGGCGTTGACGCTGAGGTTCAACAACACCTGATGCAATTGGGTCGGGTTGCCCAGCACGGGCCAAAGGTCGTCGGGCAGGAAGGCCGTGACCGCAATGTTTTTGGGAAACGTCTCATGCACCATGTTCTCCAGTTCCTGGACCAGCGCGCCAAGGTGGATGCGCTCGGATTCCCCGCCGCGACCGCGTGCGAAAAGTAAAACCTGCCGCACCATGTCCGCGCCGCGATGCGTGCTGGTTTCCATCAAGCCGAGCAGATCGCGCGTCTCGTCGTCGGTCGCCTTGCGGCGAAGAAGTTGCGTGCCCATGAGGATAGGCGCCAGCGCGTTGTTGAGGTCGTGCGCCATGCCGCCCGCGAGCGTGCCGATGGTGTTCATGCGCTGGGTGCGGAGGAACTGCGCCTCCAACTGCTTCTTCTCGGTAATGTCGTCGTTGATGAACAGCAACGCCTTCGGTTGGCCCGCATCGTCGCGAATCAACGTCCAGCGGCTCGCGACGATCACAACGGCCCCTGACTTCGTTTGTTGGCGCAACTCGCCATTCCATTCGCCGTCTTTGAGCGCGGTGGCGCGGGCGGCTTTGGCGGCTGCGGCGTCCGGAGAAAACATTTCATCGCACGCGTCGTCGCGCTGGAGTTCGCCGAGTTTCCAACCGTACAGTCGCTCCGCGCTCGGATTGGCATAGGTAATCATGCCGTGAAGGTCTTGAACCAAAATGGCATCGTGCGCCTTGTCAATGAGCGCGGCCTGCTCCCGGATTTTTGCATCGGCGATGCGCTTGGCGGCTTCGTATCGCTTCCGCGCGCGATACCACTCGACCGAGTAAAATAATACCGAGCCACCCAGGGCGGCGGGAATTTGCGCGCCGGAAACGATGAGCCACGGAACCCAGACGCCACGGGAAAAACCAAACCCGGCCAACCCCAGGACCACGCCGGCCCCGGCAAACGCACTGATGGTGGCCGGAATGGGCCGCAGCCAGATCAGTCCGCCGCCAAATAGGATCGCCACGATCACCAGCCACGCGGATTCCGCTCCGGGCGGGAGCCGCCGCAACCAGTCGCCGCGAACGAGATTGAGCAGTTCCGTCGCATGCACTTCCACGCCGGGCATGAAAAGTTCCTTGTGCCCCCACGAGTGAAACGGATTGCGGAATTCATCCTGGCGTTCCTGGAACGGTCCCGCCATGGGCCGGGCGCCGACGAAGACAATTTTGTCGCGGAAGAAATCAGGCGGCACGCCCGCCGGATCAAGGGCTTCGGCGTAACTAACGTTCGGAATGGCTAGCGCCGGGCCGTAGTAACGAATCCAGTTTTGGTTCGCACTGCTCACGGCTTCGCGGGGACGTGTGGCCGGCAGTTGCAACCATTCGGCGGCGGCCCAGGTGAGCGACGGTTGCGCCTGCGAAGTGAAGCCCGCGAGGTAACGACGCACGACAAAATCATCGTCAATGACGTGCGACGCAACCCCCCACCGGGCAGCGGCGGTGGTAAATTGTTCAAGCGGCGGTGACACCTTCATCAGGCGCGTCCACGGTTGATCCTGACTCGTCATGTGACTGGCGTCGTCATTCAATTCCCCGGCCAGGATCACGCAACCATTCGTGCGGATGCCGTCCGCCAGTGCGCGGTCAGCGGCGGCATCCGGCCCGGCGTCGCTGAAAATGATGTCGAACACCACGGCCCGCGCGCGCGCCGCTGTTAGCCGACGCAACAACTGCGCGTGCAAATCGCGCGGCCAGGGATGCGCCGGGTCGAGTTCCTTGGCCGCAAATGAATGGAGATCGAGATAGACAATGACGACCGGTGACTCGGCCAGGGCCGCCGTGTGCGTGCCATTCAAAACGTGCAGCGCATCATAGCTGGTACGCACCAGACCGTCGCCCAGCGGCCCGTCCGGCGCGCGCAAGGCAAGGCCAAGCAGCGCTCCGAGCACCGCCAAGGCCAGCGCGGCGAGGAGGCGTGATCGGTTGTTGTGGCCGGCACCCATGCTTGGTGGCGAAGGATGCGCGAAGGTTCACACCCTGGCGAGTTCGGATTCAATACCACCAAAGGCCTTGGGCATAACCGTGTTTCCCGAGAGCGCTCTTTGCTGGTAGGGCGCGCCACTCCGTGCGCGCCGCTGCCTCGTCCAACCAAGCCCGGCGCGCACGGAGTGACGCGCCCTACCTTGGGGGGTGATGAAGGTTGTTCCGCCGCCGGAACACCCCGCCGGCCAAGTTCAATCGCAATCGGAACAAGCGCGGTGGAAATCAGGCGCGAAGCCTTGCAAACAGTGGTTGGCACAGCTGTGGCTAAAGAGCGGTTCAAATGCCGTCAACGCCACAAGGCCAACCTGATTAAGATAAATGAGATTTCTATTTTACTCGCACGACGGTTTGGGGTTGGGGCACACGCGCCGCAACCTCGCCATCGCCACCGCACTCACCGAACTCGCGCCCCAAGCGTCCGTGTTGCTCGCGACCGGCGCGGATTACGTGGCCCGGCTCGGGTTGCCGCCCCAGGTGGACATCCTCAAGCTCCCCGGCCTGCGCAAAGTCGCCAACGGCGAATATTGTGCGCGCCACTTGAACCTCCCCGTGCCGGAAATTCGCGGCCTGCGCTCGGAATTGCTCACGACCGCGGTCAAAGCCTTTTTCCCGTCGGTGGTGCTGGTGGACAAACATCCATTTGGGGCGAGCGGTGAGTTTCGCAACGGGCTCGAAGAACTCCGCAAGCAAGGGGGCCGCGCCGCGCTCGGGTTGCGCGACATTCTCGACGAACCGGAATACGTCCTGGAAGAATGGCGGCCGATGCGCATGCAGCATCGCATCGCCGCCTATTACGACGAGGTGTTCATCTACGGTCAACGTTCCATTTTCGACTCAACCACGGCCTATGACTTTCCGCCGAGCCTGGCGGAGCGAACGCGCTTTTGCGGCTACGTGGAAAACGAGGAGACGCCCGCCGATCTGGCGGATTTCAAACTCCCGTTCCCCGCGCGCGAAGATCGCGTCCGTCCCGTCGTGCTCGCAACGACGGGCGGCGGCGAAGACGGCTTCGCGGTTTTGGAGTCATTCATCCGCGCCGCCGCCGGGGCGCCGTGGCAGGGGGTGGTGATCAGCGGCCCGATGACGCCCGAGCCCGAAGCCGCCGCCATCAAACGCCTCGCCGACGAGAACAATGTCATCGTCCGCAAGTTTATCCCGCATCTCTCGGCGCTGTTCTGGTCGGTGGATGCGCTCGTTTGCATGGGTGGCTATAACACGCTTTGCGAAGCGGTGTCCAAGGGTTTGCCCACCGTTTGCGTCCCGCGGATGGTGCCGCGCACCGAGCAGCTTATCAGGGCGAAAGCGTTCCAGAAGCTTGGCCTGCTTCGCGCCATTCGCCCGGACCAGCTCAACGTTGAGATCCTTCGCGCCGAAATCGGGCTTGCATTGCAGCAGTCGCGCCCGGAGTTGCTGGCCCGGGGGCAAAAACATTTGAGCTTTGACGGCGCGCGTCAGGCCGCCCGGCGCCTGCTGGCGCTTGCCAACGACCGTTCCGTGACGGCCCTGGATGTCAGCGCCGACTTTACCGCGCCGAAGCTGGAAGTCGTTGGCGCCGCGAGTAATCAACTCGCGAGCGCGAGTTGCCTTTTTTAAGCGCCATCGCCATGTCAAACCCGCCGCCGCCCTCACAAAGCCTGCCGAGCCTCGGACGGATTCTGAAATACTTCTGGCCGCACGCGCGGCAGTATCGGCTCCTGATGGCCGGCTCGCTGGCGGCGTTGTTCGCGGAAGTTGGACTCCGCCTGCTCGAACCGTGGCCCATTAAGTTCATCTTCGACTACGTCCTCGGCTCGCAACGCGCCCCGAAAACTGCGCTCCCGCCATTCCTCGCGGCGCTCGACACCACTTCGATGCTTACCCTCGCGGCGGTGGCCGTCGTCGTGTTCACCGCCGTGCGCTCGGTCGCGGCGTACTGGCAGACCATCGGCTTCGCCCTGATCGGCAATCGCACGCTCGCCAAAGTGCGCGCCCAGCTTTATCGCCACGTCCAGTACCTCTCGCTTTCGTTCCACACCAGCGCGCGCACCGGCGACCTCGTCGTGCGCATGATGGGCGACGTGGCCATGCTCCAGGACGTGGCCGTAACCGCCTTTCTGCCGCTCATCGCCAAAGCCCTCATCGTCGCGGGCATGATCGGTCTGATGTTCTTCCTGAACTGGAAACTCGCCCTCATCGCCGCCGCCGTGCTGCCACTGTTCTGGCTGCGCAGCATCTCCCTGGGCAAACGGATCCGTGAAGTCGCCAAGAAACAGCGCAAACAGGAAGGGGCCATGGCCGCGTCGTTCACCGAATCCATCAGCGCCATCAAGACCGTGCAGGCGCTTTCGCTCGAAGAGTCCTTTTCCCGCGCGTTCACGGAAGTCAGCGAAAAGAATCTCAAGCAGGATGTGAAAGGCAAACGCCTCTCCGCCGGACTCGAACGTTCGTTGGACGTGATCATCGCGCTCGCCACCGCGCTCGTGCTCTGGTTTGGCGCGCGGCTGGTGCTGGCGGGCGAGATCAGCGTGGGCGACCTCTACCTTTTTATCGCGTATCTCAAGTCCGCCTATCGCCCGGTGCAGGACTTCGCGAAATACACCGGTCGGTTGGGCAAAGCCTCCGCCGCCGGCGAGCGCGTGATTGATTTGCTCGAACGCGTGCCGGACGTGCGCGATCTGCCCGGCGCTGTGCGCGCCCCCGCGTTTCGCGGCGAAGTGCAATTCGCAGCCGTGAACTTTGCTTACGAACACGGGCAACACCTGCTCGAAGACATCCAACTCGATGTGAAGCCCGGTCAGCATATCGCGCTCGTCGGTCCTTCCGGCGGGGGCAAATCCACGCTGCTGAGTCTCCTGCTGCGCCTTTACGATCCGGTCAATGGCCGGGTGCTGATTGATGGCCGCGATATTCGTGAGTTCACGCTCGAATCGTTGCGGGGGCAAATCAGCGTGGTGCTCCAGGATAATGTTTTGTTCGCCGCGAGCGTGCGTGACAACATCGCCTGCGCCGCACTCGGAGCGCAGTTCGAGCAAGTCGAAGCCGCTGCACGCCTGGCCAACGCGCACGAGTTCATCAGCGCGCTGCCGCAAGGTTACGATACGGTTCTGGGCGAACGCGGCGTGACCCTTTCACACGGCCAGCGTCAGCGCCTCGCCATTGCCCGGGCCGCCATCCGGCAGGCGCCCATCCTGATTCTCGACGAACCGACGACCGGTCTGGACAAGCAGAACGAACGCGAAGTGCTCGCCGCGCTGGCGCAGCTTTATCAGGGGCGCACGACATTTCTCATCACGCACGAACTGCAACACGCCGTGAGCGCTGATTCGATCCTTTACCTCGAGAACGGACGAATCATCGAGCGCGGCACGCACGAGCGTTTGCTGCGTCTTAATGGCCGTTACGCCGCGATGTGTCGCGCTCAATTGCGTCAAAACCAAACCGACCCCGAAACCGGAATCGCACTGGCGGTCCTAGAGCCGGTGGCCAAGGCTTCATGAAAATTCTCTACCTCTGCCCGGATCTCGGCATCCCCATTCTGGGACGCAAGGGAGCGTCCGTGCATGTGCGCGAGTTGTGCGGCGCGTTCGGACGCGCCGGCCATCAGGTGGTGCTCGCGGCGCAGACGCTTAACAAATCGCCCTGGGAGAAACCCGCGGAAACCAGCGCCACGGTCGTGCAGATCCGCCCCTCGACCAGCGCCACGACCGCCGCGCAGGCGTTGAAGGAATTCAACACGACGTTGCAACTGGAAAACTCGTTGCCTGGCGAGTTGCGGCGAATTCTTTACAACCGCGATTTGGAAACGGAACTCCTGCGCCGGTTCGAGAACGATCCGCCGGACTTCATTTACGAGCGCGCTTCGCTCTACGCCACCGCCGGGGCCGCGCTCGCGAAACGATTCGGCGTGCCGCTCATCCTGGAGTTGAACGCCCCGCTCGCCGTCGAGCAGGCGGCGTATCGCGCCACCAGTCTGGGCGAACTGGCCGCGCAGGCGGAGCGCTGGACACTCACGCACGCGGATGCCGTGGTGGTGGTCTCTTCCGAGCTTGGGAAGCATGTGAAGTCGCTTGGGGTGAGGTCCGGCAGGATTCATGTGATGCCCAACGGCGTGAACCCGGCGTTGTTTCATCCCGAGAATGGTCGGGCGCGTCACTCCGTGCGCGCCGGGGAATTGGGCGGAACGCACGACGCGCCCGGAGTGACGCGCCCTACCTTGGGCTTCGTTGGCGGGCTGCGACCCTGGCATGGCGTGGAGGTTTTGCCGGAACTGCTCGCGCGGCTGCAAAAGCGGCATCCCGGTACGCGACTCGTCATCGCGGGCGATGGCCAGTTGCGGGGGGAACTGGAGCGCGCGTTCGCCCGGCGCGGTTTGGAAAAGCTCGTGACGATCACCGGTTTGCTGTTGCACGAAGAAGTGCCGGACGTGATCCGGACCTTTGACGTGGCGCTCGCGCCGTATCCCAAGCACGACCACGATTTCTATTTCTCGCCGCTGAAACTGTTTGAATACATGGCCTGTGGCATACCCGTCGTGGCGGCGAAGCTCGGGCAAATCGCCGCCACGGTGCGTCACGGCAAGACGGGCTGGCTTTATCCGCCCGGAAATCTCAACGCCCTGGTCGCGAGTTGTGAACGACTGCTGGCCGATGAACCGTTGCGGCGGAAGTTAGGTGCGGCGGCGGC
>CAYHFK010000047.1:0-19261 GCA_964355895.1 uncultured Bifidobacterium sp.
CTTAGAGCTATCGCTAAACCCACAGTTCGCACGGCTATTCTGGAATTCGAGAAGCGGCGTTGAAAAGCCGTTTTGAACGGTTCATCTTCTTTGGCGATGACACCGCAACCGCCGCCGCCCAGTTCCAGCCTTTCCGTTTGGGGGTTGTTGGAGGTTGGGGCGGTGCTGGCATGTCTCGCCACGCTCACCGGATTTCTTGGACGGCTCTGGTGGATTCTTGAGCTGACTTCCCACTTCCGCCTGCATTTGGCCCTCTCGCTTGGCGCGCTGGCCGCAGTCTGGGCAATGAAGCGACGCTGGCGAATGACGGCGATTTGTGGCGCCGCCGCTGCGGCAAACGCCTTGCTGGTATTGTTCCTCCTATGGCCGGCAGGAAAGCCGGTGGCGACCGCCGGCCCGCGGCTGCGACTCGTGGCGCTGAATGTTCACACGGCGAACGAGCGCAGCGATCTCGTGCGGGAGTTCCTTCGCCGCACGGATGCCGACGTCATTCTTCTGATGGAAGTGAACGAGCGTTGGATGGACGCCTTGAAATCACTCCGCACCAACTACCCGCAGGTCATCGCCGAACCACGCGAGGACAACTTCGGCATCGCGCTGTTCAGCCGTCTCCCATTAACGAACGGTGCGGTGGTCGAATTCGGGAAGGCGGAAGTGCCGTCCATTGCCGCGACCATTGCGGTTGGGGGACAAAACATTTTCCTGCTGGGCACCCATCCGCTGCCGCCCGGTTCAGCCGAAACCGCCCGGCGGCGGAATGAACAGTTCCAGGAAATCGCCGCGCGGCTCCGTCGCTGTGCCAGGCCCGCGATTGTTCTTGGCGACCTGAATTCCACCCCTTGGAGTCCTTACTTCAGCGAGTTGCTCCGCGACAGTGGATTGAAGAATACATCACAAGGGCGCGGCCTCTTCGGATCATGGCCCGCGTGGCTGCCATCCGCGCGAATCGCGCTCGACCATTGCCTCGTTTCGACTTCGATCCGGGTCCTCAACCAACAGCTTGGTCCGCGTGTCGGCAGCGACCATTTGCCGGTGATGATTGATCTTCAAATCCCGATGCCGGACAGTGGGGCTTCTCAGCGATGAACAATCTGGAATGCAACAAAGCCGCGCGGGGCCCCGACGAGATCAAGCGACGCAAGCGGACGCTGGCCGGTTCACGGCAGGCGAGGGAAGCGGAAGCGAAGCCGGTGAGCTATCGGAAAGGCAGAACCTGCGCCGTAAAACAAATCAGCCACTCATAATAATGCCCAGGCAAATCGGGTTCATCATCAACCCAGCCTCTGCCGCCAGCCGTTGTCCGGCGCGGTGGGCCGAACTGCAAGACGGTTTCCGTCAAGACGGCATCGAAGGGAAGGCGCGGTTCACTTCGCGCCCCGGAGACGCTGTGCGTTTCGCGCAAGAACTGGCGCGTGAGTGTGACGTCGTTGCGGCGGTCGGCGGCGATGGAACGCTTTTTGAGGTGGCCAGCGGACTTCTGCTGTCCGGCGCAACCCGCACAGCCTTGGGCGTGGTGCCGTTGGGCACCGGGAACGATGCCGCCCGGCAATGCGGCATCAGCGACATCACGCAGGCGCGGCTGGCCCTTCGGGGCAACCGCACAAGAACCGTGGACGCGATCCGGATCCGCTGTCACCTGGAAGGGTCGCCGGTTTTACGTTACGCATTGCTGTTCGGGGCCGTGGGCATCGCCGGTGAAGCGTTGAAAAAGACCACCCCGCGGGTCAAACGCATTTTTGGCCAGCGGCTGGCCTATCCCGTGGGCGCGCTCCGCGCCATCTGGAGCTACCGCGCCCCGCGCATGCGCGTGACCGGTGGCGGCCAGACATGGGAGAATCGTTTTCTGCTGGTCTGTGCGAGCAACGGCGAAATGGCCGGTGGGGGCATGCGGCTCGCTCCCGGCGCGCGAATTGACGACGGGCTGCTGGACGTGAACGTGTGCGAGGCCATCGGCCGCTGGGCCACGGTCGCGCTCCTCTGGCAGATTTGCCGGGGCCGCCGCATGTCGCACCCCAAGTTGCGGTATTTCACCGCGCGCACCGTGGCGGTGGAAGCGGACCCGCCGCTGGCAGTGGCGGCGGACGGCGAACTCATCGGCCACACGCCCGCGCAGTTGGAAGTCGTGCCGCAGGCGTTGAAGATACTGATTCCCTGAATCTCAACGGGGTGACGGGCGCTTTTCCGCAACGATTAAAACGCAGGCAGCCCGGTGGCCAATGACGCGAGACCCCGATCAAATGACGAGGGGTCGAACAACGGTTGCACGCCAAAGGGCGCCGCGTTGACCGAGCCAAGTTGAATTTGGCCCGCGCGAATGCGCAAACTCGCGAAACCCTCGCGATGCCGTTCGTAAAGATCACCGTGCGCCGCGAGGGTCGCGCTCTGCCACGCCGCCGGCCACACGCTCAGACCGCGATAGTAGTGGTGTCCGTTGCGCTCGACGTGCTCGATGCCCAGCAACGCCATCAGCGCGAGGTCTTGCAGCAACGCAACCGGGCCGAGATTGCACAAGTCCTCGCCCGTCAGCACGACCCGTTCGCCATCCCGCCGCCGCTTTTCGAGCAGGCACGCATTGGCGATGCCTTTCACAATGCCTTTGCAGTTCTTGTGACTCGTGCCCGCGTAACCGAACGTCAGCGCGCGCGGCAGGTCCCCGACCGCGCCGTCGGATTCGTCAATGATCAACGGCGGACGCTCCGGCCAGGCGCGCAACGCGGCGCCCGCGTCGGCGCCCAACGCCCGATCCCGATGCACGGGCTGCTCGACCACGATCACACGCCGCCACAACTCGCGCAGATCCGCGTCCGCCGCCGCCTGTTCCCAGAACTCGCGGAAGTGCGCGGTGTCGCGGAAATTTTCGTTGCCATCGAGCGTGATTAAAAAATTGCCGTCCGTCACGCGGCCCAGCAAGCGGGCAAGGTCGCGCAAACGCGTCAAGTCCCGCGCCGCGTCCGCGAACAGTTTCACTTTGAAGTAGCGCAAGCCGTAAGCGCGGATGCAGCCCTCCAGATCCTGCGGCAGCCCGTCGTCCACCCGCTCATTCGCGGAAATGTCTGCCGGCGACAGCGCATCGCCCAGGCCGACCGTGTGCCGCGCGAAGCAACTGGCCAGCGGCACGGCCGGCAGCCAGTCGCAGGGCGGCGCGGCGCCGAGCTCGGCGTAAATTTCCCCCAACCGCAACCCCAGCCGATTTTCCGCGACGAGCCGATGCAGCGGTTGCCCCGCCCGGCGGCAAAGGCCGTCCAGCACCGCACGTTCGACGAGGCTTACGCCGAGATTGGCCAGCAACGGCGCGAGCGAGCGGCCTTTCGCCCAGTCGCTCTGCTGCCGATCCAGTTCGCGCCAGAAGTCGAAGAACGTCACCGGCGTTTGCGCGATCTGCTCCGCAAGTTGTGCCGCGTGGCGGATGACTTCGAGCATTTCCGGCAAATCCTGCTCAAACGTCGTCGCCGGATTTTTCGTGAACCATTTGGGCGGCAACCCCTCCGCTGCGAGGCCAAAGGAAGCCGCGCCGCCGGTGCTGACCCGCGTGCGCACGAACAGGTGCGGGACGTCCGTCATGCTCGCGATGCCGTAGCGAAACGGAAACCGCGTGCGCGTGGGCTGCCCAAAAAACTCGAACGGCGAAAGGGTGAATTGATCAGTCACCGGTTGCGTTGATCCTGTTTGTCGGCCGGATTCAGGGGTTGAATGCCAAGATCGGTCATCGCCGGGCTGATGAAAAAGCACCCGACAACGACTGCGCAAAGGAATTGAAAAAACGGAATTCGCCTCATGGCGGCCAGGTGGCGTACGGAAAACTTTCTGTCGGTCCACCACATGGCTGCGAGCATAGGACGCCGCCCTCCGGTGTCAAGCTGCCTGCCGGGATTGGATCAGCGTCTTTCCCTTTTCCCCGTTGGTTCTCCGTCGCTTTCGGTGGAACCAATGGAGCGGGGCGAGCGAAGGCATGGCGCTCGCGATCAATGTCATTGCCATGTTGATCGCGTTCATCGCGGTGGTGGCATTGGCGAATTACCTGTTCACCTATCCGCAGACCCGGTTGGGCGTCGCCGCACCCGTCACCTTGCAAGTTCTCTTCGGCTGGGTGAACGCGCCGTTCGCCTGGCTCATGGGCGTGCCGACGCACGATTGCCTGACGATTGGCGGCATCCTCGGCGAGCGCATCGTGCTCAACGAATTCATCGGCTACCTCTCGCTGACGAATCCGAAAACCGTCGTGGACGAACGCAGCTTTGTGCTGGCGACGTATGCGCTGTGCGGTTTTGCCAATTTTTCCAGCATCGCCATTCAAGGGGGTGGCATCGGCACGCTCGCGCCGGAACGCCGCGGCGACATGGCCTGGCTCGCGCGCGCATAATAATCGGCGGTCTGCTGGCCAGCTGCGTCACCGCGACGATCGCGGGGATTTTGATTTGAGACGCAACAACTGCTGAACTGGCATCGGCTGGTGAAACCAATGCCACGCCCTTGCGCTTGGCGAAATGCACAACGGACTGGCGGCGGTGGCGGCGCGGGACAGACCGGACAAGATTTTTCAAAGGATTTGCTGTTTCAAATTGTCTTACCGGGTAAAAGGAAACCGTGACGGACGACGAGCACGACTGGATCAGGCGAAGTTTGCAGGGCGACCAAGAGGCGTTCGAGTCGTTGGTGCGGCGGTATCAACGCATGATTTACGCGCTCGCTTATCGCATGACCGGCTCGACCATGGATGCCGAAGACCTGACGCAGGAGACGTTCATCCGCGCGCACGGGCAACTCACGGGGTTTCGGGCGGACGCGAAGTTTTCCTCCTGGCTCTACCGCATCGCGGTGAATCACTGCCTCAATTGGCGCCAGCGTGCCGCACGGCGGGACAAGCTGCATAACGACTGGCAGGCACAGCGGGAACAAACCTCGGCCACGGACTCGATGCTCGCGCGGAAAGTTCAGGACGCGCTCCTGAAACTGCCTCCCAAACAACGCGCCGCCGTGGTGCTCACAACCTACGACGGTTTGAGCCACGCGGAAGCCGCGCGCGCGCTGGGCTGCTCGGAAACGACCGTCTCGTGGCGGTTGTTTGCAGCGCGGGCAAAACTCAAACGCCTGCTCAAGGACGCCCGGCTTGGAGGAGCAATTCATGAATAACTCCGAACTTGAAAAACTTTTGAAATCCGCGCCTGCGCCGGATCGCGCGCCGGAATTCTGGGAGGAATTTCCCAAACGAATCACAGCCAGATTCCACTGGCAGGCAAATCGTGCCACGGCACCGGAAACCGCATCGCGCGGTCTGTCACCGTTGGCGTGGGCGCTGGGCGCGGCGGCGGTTTGTCTCGTGTTCGTGTTCGTGAACCACCAGAACACGAACATAACGGGCGAAACTGTCGGGCACTTCGCGGAAGCGGAAAAATGTTATCGCGAAATCGAATCGCTGTTTCCGAATCAGGTCCAGTGTATTATCTTCGATGAAACCGGACCACGCATCGTGCTGGGGGAAAAGGCGGATGTGCCGGCGTCCACACCGCTCTATCTGAAAATCTGCGGCCCGCGCGGCTGCCAGCGGGTGGTGACGTTCAGCGGCCAGCAGATCCGGGTCAACGGCGAGACTTGCGACGTGCTTCTGGATGCCAGCGGGAACGTGTTGCTCGTGGGCAAACAACTCGTGTGGTCGAGCGCCTCGCTTAACCGCGAGACGGGCCGGTATCGCATTGAAGCCCGGCTACTGGAGGCTTCGTCGTGAAATTTGCCCAAGGCAAAACTCTTTTGCGTTGCGCGGGTTTCATCCCGGCGTGGGCCGTGGCACTCGCTGCCTGCGCGGATTTGTCCGTCGTGCCGGATACCGAACCGCAAAGTGTCCTAGGCGGTGACGTCCGCAAGATTGCGATTCGGCTGCGCAACGCGGGCGACCAACCGGTGGCCGCAGAGTTGCGTTCGCGGCTGCTTCAGGCCAGTTCCGCGACGGCAGTGCGTTTGGGCGAAGCCCCTTGGAAAAGAATTCAAGTCCTGCCCGGCCAGACGATCGTTGAATCCGCGCAAGTTTCCTTTCCCGCCGTGAAAGCCGAGACCCGGTTCTTGGTACAGTGGCTTGAGAGGACGAACACCGTGATCGGCAAAACGGACGTGCTGGTTTACCCGACGAACTTGTTGAATGAACTGAAACCGCTGGCGGGCGATGACGACGGTGCTTTGGGTGTCTTCGATCCGCAAAACCAACTCAAGCCGCTGCTCAAGAATGCGAAGGTGGACTTCGTGGATTTGGAAGACACCGGACTGGAAAGTTTCCGCGGCAAGCTGGCCATCATCGGCCCGTTCCAATCGAAAGCGCAAATGCGCAAGGGGCTGGCTGATCAACTCCAGGCTCTCGGTAAAAAGAACGCGGCCATCGTCTGGATTCAGCCGCGCCCGGCAAAAAGAGACAAACTGCTGCCCTCATTTTATGCCGTGCCACAAAATGAAATTGCCATCGTCGTGGTTCAGCCGGAACTGGTGGTGAACCTGTCGGAAAATCCGCAGGCGCAACTCAACTTGATTCATTTTTGCAAACTGGCGCTGCATCCTGAACCACTTCATCTGCCTCAATCGTCACCATAAAACCAAACACAAACATGAAAACAAAACCCTGCTTAACCCTGTTGCTAACTTTGGCCTTGGGCGCCAGCGCCCATGCCGCGACGAACGATGTCCTGACCGTGGCCGTCTTCGACTTTGAGTCAAAAGAGGAAGCGGTGAAGAGCCTCGGCCCGCAAATCGCCACGCTTATTAACGCCAACCTGTCCGCTGAACCACAAATCATCACAGTAGAGCGCGCGGAACTTGAAAAAGTTCTGGGCGAACACGAGTTGGGCTTGTCCGGCACGGTCTCGCCGGACACGGCGACGAAGGTGGGCCAATTGACCGGGGCAAAGGTCCTCGTGACGGGGCGCGTGTTCAAGGCGGACAAGGAACTCATCATTGTCGCCAAAGTCATCGGCACGGAGACAAGCCGCGTTTACGGCGAGATGGTCAAAGGCGCGCCCGCGGCGTCCCTCACCGACCTGGCAGCGGAACTGGCGAAGAAAATCGCCGGGACGGTGGCGCAACGCAGCGAAACGCTGGTGGCCAAAGTCGAAACGCGCGAAGAAGTCGTGGAGCGGATCAAGAAATCGCTCAAGGGCGACAAACGCCCGGTCATTGGTGTGAAGATCGCGGAGCGGCACTTCGGCGGGGCGACGATTGATCCCGCCGCCGAAACCGAGTTGAATAAGCTGCTTCTTGAATGTGGCTTCGAGGTGACCGACGACAAGTCTGACGCGAAAGCGGATCTGGAGATCTCGGGCGAAGCGTTCAGCGCATTCGGGATGCGCAAGGGCAACCTGGCCTCATGCAAGGGGCGTGTGGAACTCAAGGTACGCGAACGATTGACCGGCAAGATTCTGGCCGTGGACCGGCAGACTAGTGTGGCCGTGGACCTGTCCGAACAAAGCGCCGCCAAAACCGCGCTACAAAACGCCGTGCTGGAACTGGCGGAGCGGGTGTTGCCAAGAGTGACAGGTAAGTAGGCCGATGAGAGCAGCGCGCTTGATTGCTTTACTCCTGCTTCAGGCCCTCTCGGGCTTTGCGGGGGCTGCATCAGAGACGGTGGCGGTGCTGGACTTCACCGTTCCGGCGGCGGAGAGCACTCGCTGGGGCTGGGCGGAAGGCGGTGTGGCGGACCTGCTCCAAATCCAGTTGCAGCAATCTGGCTTGGAGTTGCTCGACCGCGACCTCATCCATGCCGTGCTGGCCGAGCAACGTCTGGCCGCCAGCGGCGCCACCGCAAAAGATTACCTCGCGCTATCCCAGCTTCTCAATGCCCGATATCTCGTCCCCGGACGGGTCACGCCTCTGGAAGGCGGCCGGTTCCGCGTGGAGGCCAGCGCGTTTTCGGTCGAGGCGATTGAAACGGTGGTCGTGGCGACCGGCGAGGGCGCTTTTCCAAAGGAGTTGCCTTCAGTCTTGCGCGGCCTGGCACGACAACTGGCCGCGAAGATCAAGACGGCCCATTCAACCGCAGGCCGGGCGGGGAACGGGACCGCACCGAAACCGGAAGCGCTGATCATGTTCTATCGCGGCCTCAACGCCTGCGCCCGCGGCCAGCCCGAGTGGGGCGCGGCGTATTTCATGAACGCGGCCAGCCTCGACCCCGACTTCAGCGCGCCGCTGCTCTGGGAAATCAAGGCGTATGAACTGGCAGGCTTCTCGCCGCACGCGGCAATCCGGCGTGTGGAAACGGCGGAAGCCCTGAGTGGCTTCAGCGCCGAAGTGAACGGACGAACCCATGATAATCAATCCGCAAAGCCCGTCATTGCGGTCCTAACTCCTATCGTGACGGGTGCAAACGGTGCTCTCAAGCCGGCTGCCTTGGGCGCGGCCATGACCGAATCGCTGCTGGGAGACGGGCGGGTCCGGTTGTTTGCCTTCGAACATATTGGGGACGCCGTCGCGGAACATGACCTGCGGCTGAGTTCGTTCTTCACCCGGCAGCACGCGCTTCGCTACGGACGTTGGCTGGCCTCCGATGCCTTGCTCCTGAGCCGTGCCAGCGTGGACCGCAGCAATCAGGTGTCGCTGGACTTGGCGTTGGTGAATCCATTGACCACCGCAACCCTGACGCGCGTGCGGCGGACGGCATCGCTGAGTGATCTACAGGCGCTGGCGCGCGTGTCGGTCGTGGAGTTGCTGGCGAACTGGACGAACCCCGCGCCGCTCGGCCCGCGGGCATCTCCGCTGGAAGATTCGGCCCCGGCGCCTGCGGACGAATCAGAATTGCGCCCGGTGTATCAAGGGTTGGCCAAGGCCTTGGTCCAAGTCCGTCGGCAGCCGGAAAAGAGCGACGCCCATCGGGCGCTGGCGGATGCCTTCGCCGCCACGGGCCGGACGCGGTTGGCGGCGATTGAAATCGAGCGCGGCCTGGAACTGCTCGATATCCAGGGCCCCAAGGCGGACAAGACCTACCTCGGAGTTCATCTCTGGCTGTTCTGGCAACCCTCACCCGCCAGCGGGGCGGTGCGATACGTGGACAAAAAGTTGATCGACCGGTTCATCCAGCAATTGCTGACCACGTATCCACAAAGCCTGGCCGCCGGTTGCTTGCACTACAATCTGGCGGTGAGCGACTGGCGCGACGGAAAATGGACAGCCGCCGCCGACCACGCCACCCACGCCCGGGCGGTCATGAAACCACCGCAGGAATACGGTGACATGGATCGGGAACTTCTGGCGGCAACCTACTTCTTGGAGGGCGCGAGCTTGCGGCAACTCGGCCAGGCCGATGAGGCCCGGTCAGCATTGAAGCGCGGCCTCGAATACATGAGCGAATTCAAGGTCCGGGACTTCTGCCTGCCGTATGGGCCGAAGATTGACGATTCTTTCGGGACGGATAAGGTCGTTGGCCTTGGCGGTGATCGGCCGGGCATACGCACCAGGATTGAACAGGAACTGGCCCACCTCAATGAAAAGCCCGGCCGGCCGGCGAGTCTCGATTTGCGGCGCGACGCGGAAGAGATTGTGGCGGCAACCAATGCCCCCACAAGAACGCGCGAGGACTGGCTGCGTTGTGCGGAGCGGATAGCTGTGCTGCTGGAACAGGCGGTGGTCGGCGACGTTGAGGTGCTGAACGGCATTCTGGCCAGTGCCCGCACCAGTCTGGGCGAGGCCCTCGGCAAAGGCGCGTCCGCGGATCTGTTGCGACCGTCCGTTGAACGGTTGGTCGCCACAATCTTGGCCAAGCGTCAAGTCCGATCCTTCGAGTCGGCCACCGGCACGTCGGTTGCCACGCTCACCGAGACCGCTGTGGCGGTGTTGTCGGTTTACGAGAGCGCGGGCCTGAAGGAGGAAGGCTGGCGAGTGCTGCAACCGCTCTTCACTGTGCCCTACCCGGTGGAATTGTCGCTCAACTTGCTGCTGCAACTGAACTGGGATGCCGAGCGGTTCGCGCAGCAATTCAAGCAAACGGCGGCGCGCGTGTCGCCGGGGGACACCAACACTCCGGCGGGCGTCTGGCTCAAGCTCGGACGACTCCACTTTCAGAGCCAGCTTTACCGCGAGGCGCTTCAGTCCTACGCGCGCGCCATCGCCCTCAAGGTGCCACCGCTGCAGTGCCCCGGGTTACGAATGACCCTGGCGGAAGTGGCCTTGGAAACCAAGCCCGCCCACGCTACGGAGGAGATTCAGCGATGGCGCCGGGAACTGGGGCTTCCCCAAGTCGAGGTTAGCTGGCTGGAGTGGTTTTGCCTGGGCCGGAAATACCAGACCAGCCGCGGCTTCGATCTCGACAAGGCCCTGGCCGCCTATCGCAACACCATCGAGTTTCTGGAGAACCCGGAGCGAGGCGGGTTCTACCGCTTGGATCCCCATCCCGGCGGTCGCGGTGCGCTGAGTTGGGGCACCAGTGCCAGCGAGAAGGACTCGCTGTGGGAGCGAGACTTTGAATCGCGCTGGTATAGCGCCGCCTTCTACCTCGCCCAATGCCTGATTGAATTGGATCAAAAGGAGGAGGCGGCCCAATGGCTTCGACGGATCGCGCTCAAGGCGGGGGGTGACAACATCGAACTGGTGGAGGTGACCACCGGCTATGTTTCGGGTCTTCAAATCGTGCCCTTGGGTGTTCGTGCGGCGGAAATGCTCAAGGAGCTTCATCGGGAACTGGACCAGCCCAAGTTCGGCGGCGCCGCCGGTCCCTACCAACTCCCGCAACGTGGGCACAAGGCGCAGTTCGCTGAAATGCCGCCCCTGCCTGCGCCCGACCCGGAGATTCTGCATGCCCTGACCAATGCGCTGGTCTCCGTCGCGCGCGAACCCCGCCCGAGTTTCTGCGACCCCCGGTTCCAGGCGTTCGTGCGGGACCACGGTCACGACGCCGTGCCCGCACTGCTGTCCTTGCTGCCCCGGGCGGGCGAGCTTTGGGATGAGGCTTCGCTGGCTTGGATGCTGGAACAAACGGTGACGGCTGCCGACACCCCGTGGCTGGTGCCGGCCTGTCGGTTACATTGGAAGTTGATCGCCCTTGCGCAAAAGCTCGATCCGGCCGCGACGGCCAAGGTGCTCGCCATGGAATGGCGGGCGCAAACCGGGCAGCGTTTTGCCCCCCATCTCCTTACCACCGAAATCGTCCGTGCCCGCGTGCGCACGCTGTATGCACTCGTATTGGAGGAGATTTCGGAGAAGCGAATCAACCACCACACCGACGTCTTTATCATGGACGAGGCGGTTCGCGCCGACAACTTCGCCGACCTAACGGCTGCCTTTCGCGACGCTCTCAGCCGGTGCCTGAAGCTGAAATTGCAGGCCGGGGATCATTACGAGTTGTCGCGAATTTCCAAGATCGCCCTCCGCCACGGCGTGCCCGAAGCAATCGACGGACTTCTCGTCAGCGAAGGCGAGGCCCCGGCCAAGCTCAGGCAAATTCTCAGCCCCGTCCTCAATCTTCCGGCTAGCGACGATGAAACCATGACCTTGCTGCGGGCCAACACGTCCCGGTGGGAATGGGATGCCGCGCAGAACAGATTCCGATCAACGGTCGCAGGGACTCTTGAACCCACGCCCGGCGTGACACGAAACCCCTCGCCATGAATCCAACCTGTTCCGTTCCCCCGCCTGTGCCCGGCTGGGGAGACTCCCTCCGCCTGGCGATCCTGACTGGGCTGTGCCTCGTTCCCATGTGGGTTGCAATCCACGCCGCGGCCGCCAGCGACAGTGAGGTGACGCGCCAACCGTCGGCTCCCACCAACACCGCCGCCGCAACGCCCGCGTGGGCGCAGAACGCCAGACTGGCCGTGATCGCAACGGACAAGGCACTGGACCCCATTGCCGATGTGCTCACCGTCGGACTGTCCAAAGAGTCCGGGGTAACGCTGTTGGAACGTGGGGAAATCAACCGCATCTTGGGCGAGCAAAGGCTGGCCGCATCCGGCGGGAGCAATTGCGTGCGACTGGGACAATTGTTACGGACGGACGGCGTGATCGTACTGCGGCGCGCACGCGTGCAACAGCAGGAACTGCTGGTTGCCGACCTGGTGTCAGTCGGGTTGGGTTTGCGACTGGATGTTTCTGCCGAGCGATTCCCCGTTGACAACCTGGATACATGGATCTCGACCATCAAGGGCCGGTTTGGCCCGCTTTTCCCAAAGCTTGGCGTGCCACCCCGGGAGGCCATTCCCGTCTCGCTGTTGAATCTGCGCGCGGCCGTGATGACGACCGAGGCGAAAGTGCTGGAACGGAGCCTTTCATTCCTGCTGGCCGAACGGTTGGTTCGACAGCCGCAGGTCTTCGTGCTGGAGCGGCAACACCTGGGCGCGCTGGAAATGGACAAAGAGTTCATCGCGGGGACCGAGCCGCCCGAGTGGGCGATCGCCCGGTTTGTCGTGGACGGTGAAATTGTTCAAAACGGGCTGGAGCCGGATAAAATCGTTCTGCGCATCAAGATCGAGCCGCCACAACATCAGTCGCCGACAGTGTTCACTGTAGCCGGCTCGCAGCGGCAGTTAGCGCAGTTGGTGGATGAGACGGCGGCAAGAATCATTGCTTCAATCGGACGACCGATGCGTGAGTCACAGTGGCAGCCGCAGGAGGAGGCGCAACGTTTTTGTCGCGAAGCGGTGTCCGCGGAGCGGATCGGTCTGGATGAAGAAGCACTGGCGGCGGGCGAGGCCAGTCATGCGCTTGGGTATCGTTCGGAGGAGTTGATCGCCTTGGTCGTGCGCCAGAGTTGCCGGAAGGCCTTCTCGGGGCGTGGCGGGCTCTCGGAGGGTTATGACCGTGCCCAAGTGGACGAGGCAACGCTGGACATCGGCCTGGTTCAACACGCGCTCGAACTGGCCGGCGACCAGATGACAGACGGCTCCGAACTAAAGGTTCTACTCAAACCGGTTCACATTTCCGGGTGGACGAAGGGCGGCCCGGAACCAGAGGTTCTACTCACTGCAGCCAGGATTATCCGGTATTACTTGGAAACCGACCGTTACGACACGCACCGACCGGAATTGGAAACGCTGCGGACGACCTTGCGGGCCACGGTTGAAAAGCTTGAAGCACAACAAAAAACGATGGACGGCTATAATTTTTATGGATTTCTCGCCAGCTACGCCCCTTACCTTTACGACGATCCCCGCCAGGTCATTGACTGCTATCGCCGGGTGCTCCGGCATCAATTTCCCGGGGGCGACAGTTTTTCCATTTATGCCACCGCTCGCGTGCGACATTATCTGGCCGAGGCGCGGGACAAGCCGCAATTGTTTGGGATCCATGATTTGTCCCAACGCACGCCGTGGCTGGTGAATTGGGGGCATTATTCGCCGCAGGCGCTCAAGCAAGTCTGGGAGGCTTTTCTGAACGAGTTGTCGGGATCGGGCAATGTCAACGATCGCCTGGACGCATTGTTGCTGCGCCTCTACTGCGTGGATGACGAAGCGGCCCGCGACCTCATCAAAAAACAAATCCGGGAATCGATCTGGGAACAACGACAGGCAATCGCCAACGACAAGTTCACTTATGCTATCGCCATGCAACTCCTGTACGCCATCGGCGGGAACGACGAAGCGTTTCGGTTCAAGCTGCTGGATTTCTTTTTCAAGGAGGCCAATTTCTACGACTGGCAGATTCTTGAACGCGGATTCATTTGGATAAATGTGGGCGAGTGGGGTTTCAAAAACACCGAACTCAAGTCGGCATTGTTGAAGTCGATGGATGCTTATGCCGACCGCATGAAAGGGCGGGGAGATTTCCAGGCAGCCGAATTTGCGAAATACCGACAACGACTGTTGCCTGTCGCACCAGAAGCAACCGGCAACGGCTCTGCCCGGGCCCTGCGACTCTGGAAGTGCTGGCTTCCGGACTTGAGCGGGGAGCCGGTCGGCCATCCGCATGTTTTCTGCATTCGCAAGATCATTTACCGTGACCCCTATGTCTGGGTGCTTGGGAAAAAGCGTTCTCCAGGGACGAATGAACCCTGGCTGAAGCTATTTCAAGTGGACCCGCGGACATTCGCCGCAAGTTCGCTGGATGTGCCTCTTACCGACGTGTCCGAACAATCGAGCGCGTTTGATATGGACTCTGATTTTGACGTGAGCCCTGAATACTTGTTCGTCACGACGCACGGGAAGTTGTTGCGTTATGACCGCGCCAGGCGCGCGTGGAGTTCAACCGAAGTGCCGCCCAGCGATTTCCCGGCGCTCACCGTGTTGGGTGACGCTCTTTATTACGCCTTTCCCGGGCACATGGGGCGTTGGGGGATGGCGCAGCCGGCGAGCGGAATCATCCGGATTCACCCGCAATCACTGGAGCAGGAAATCCTGGCCAGCAGCCGGCGGAAGCAATCCGCAACCCTTCTCGACGATGTGCCGGCCTACAAGGTCCCCAGTCTGTTTCTCGGTCCCGGGGGAGCGTTGCACGCCGTCGTCAATTTCGATGACCTGAAGGTGTTTCGCTACGGTGAAGCGGCCCGGGACTGGACGCGGGTCCTCGCTGACGAGCTGGAAGGCAACAAAGGCAGGTTCGGATTGTTGGCCTTTCCCGGGGAGGGTGGTGCGTTGTTGCAGCGTCTCGAAGTGACCTCAAGGAGCGCCGAGTTCTCGGCGATGCGTTTCGACCGGGACGGACGGCTTGAGCATCTCATCGGCACCGGCGGCAATAACACGAATTCAGTCGGGCGCGCTCCGTGGCACGCCCCGGAGTCGCCTTGGGATTACAGCAACCCACCCTCGACTCCACTAGTCGCCACGATGGACGGCAAGGAATACTGGGCATTGCTGAAAAACCTCGCTTCGCCCGGCGGCTCGCTGGCCCTTTACCGGTATAAACCGGGAAGCGAGAAGCCGACCATCATCCCGATCTCTTTCGCCAGCACCCAGGCGGGAATATCAAATCTCGATCCGAGCTTGTTCGCAACGCCTTACGGACTTGTTGTGGGTAACACTGGCGGGGCAGCCTTCTGGACCATTCCCTGGCCGGAGCTGGAGGAGTTCCTTCTGGCCGGAAGAGGAACGAACTCCTCACAACGATAACGACTCTCAAATTCATGGCATACATGCGATTCACAGGTCAATCGGGGCAGAGGACCGGGCAAAATTGGTCGCGCGTGATTCCGAATCGGGGCAACGAAACGATGAGACAGAAGTTCTGGATCCTGTTCGCGTGGCTGGCGTGCGCGGCGGCGTCCTTGTCGGCTGCCGGCTTCGTGCGCGCGGCGGAACTCGCGGAGCGGGTGCTGTCCAAATCGAATCGGTAGCGCACTAACAAACAAGATGAACACGCGAATCAATCTGCTTTGCCGCCTGCCAATGTTGCGTGTCGCGGTAATCACGTCAGTCATCTTCTCAGCGATGAGTCTTGCGGCGCAAGCAGCAGTGCGCGTGGCGTTGCTGGATTTTTCCACGGATGACAATTCTTATCGCAGCATCGAGGCGGCGGCACAATTTACGAGCCTCGTGCAAATCGGCCTCGCAGACGAGCGCGGCGTCGAGTGGGTGGAGCGGTCGCAGTTGCGCCTCGCGAAGACGGAATTTGCGCTGGCGGAAATGCAGGCGGCCGGCGGAACTTCGCCGCTACGGCGTGGGCGCATGCTGGGCGCGAACTGGCTGGTGACGGGACATTTTTCGACGGACGACCGGGAGCGACAGACGTTGTCATTCCAGTTCATCGAACTGGAGCATGCGGATGTGATTGCAAGTGACACCGTGCTGTTACCCGATGGTGCCGGTGGCGGAGTTCGGTTTGGGACCAACCAGGTGGAGTCGGCGGTAGCCTCCTTGCGGCGACTGTTAGCCATCGCCCGGGCGAATGAATTCCAGGCGACCAACCAGACCCGGCTGGCGTTCCTTTTTTTCGTGGATACAAGTCCATTCGCTTTCGGACGCGGGCCACAGATGCTGGCCCGCGAGTTGGCCCAGGCTCTGGAGCAGATGACCACCACCAACCGCCAGCTCCGGTTGGTCAAGTTTCCCAAGGCTTACCAAGCCACGGAAGAATCGGAGCTGGTGATGGATGGCATCATCGAGGCCGGGCAGGATTCATGGCGGCAGACCGCGGACCTCTATGTGTGGGGAAAATATGCGACCACGAATACATTTGCTGCCGGGCGACGCGAATCGAGGCTGGAGGTTGAACTGAATCTGTGGGACGGCGCCGGTCAACCGGTGGTGGTAAAGGAATCAGTGCTTCCGGGTGCGGAGGGCGAAATCTCAGCTGGTCAGACGAGTGATTTGATCAACCGGCTTGCGGGGCGGGTTTTGGCTGGGGTACGGCGCGCGCAACCGGAGCAGGATTCGCCGGCCATCCGACAGGAGATTGCTGCCTCGATCGTGAAGACGTATGTCGGGATGACCGGGCGCGGGCAATCGCAGTTGGGATTGGACGATCGGGAGAAATTTGTCGAGGCGGTTCACATGCTCGAAACGGCCTGCTTCTTTAACCCTGACAATGCGGACGCCCGGGTGCTTTGGGTTACTTGCCGCTACGGCTGGTGGATTGATTTTGATTTCAACGTGAAGAATCAATTCTGGACCAAATGGCGTCGCAGCCAGGCTTGGGGCGAATACGTGGACCGGTTCGGATTGAAGCCAAGCAAAGTGCCGTTGCCGTTTCCCTATCATGGGCCGGATGGCATCCTCGAGAGCTATGTTCAATCGCTCGAAGACGTGGTGAAGCTGTTCCCGCAATGGGACTCAGTTGAGGAAGCGGTTGCGGAAACGGCGTCGGAGGATCAGTCGCGGCGACAAGGAGTGCATACCTTGCTCATGGAGGCCGAATATCACGGGTTCCCCAAGCAAATGCCGCCGGAGTTGACGATGAAATGGAAAACCGAGATCAGCAATGAACTGGCTCAACGGCAGAAGAGAATTGCGGAGTATTCGCAGGCGCAGGCAAACAGCACGAACACGCTTCCCGCAATAGCGTTGAGGCAATCCGCCGGGGTGATTTCGAATCAAACGGGTTTGACTCCCCAGCCGAAGCCCCCTGGCGCACTGCCAGTTCAACGATCTTCGCCGGGCGATTCCCAGATGGTGGCGTCCCCGGCCTGGCTGAAGAACTGGATACCCCTGACCAAGATGTTCCGACTCTACCCGCCGAACGTTTTGCCGGTGGAGGTCAAACCCGAAATTCAAGTGATCCAATTTCCCCCGAGGTACGAGGTAAAGGTGATCAGGCAAATGGAATTCCAGCATGGCCAGGTCTGGATTCTGGCCATGGATGAATGTTCCGCGCCAAGCAGTGCCGCCAAACCCGATTTTGCCGCCGAACGGAAGGATGAAACTGGCAGGTTGTGGATTCTGGCGGAAGAGGGCCTCCAGCCAGCCTTGTTCAAAGCGGATGATTTGCCGTCGAGCCTCAATACGATGCTGTTCCAATCCGATCGTTTGTGGCTGGGCGGTGATTCCGTAGTCGCGTTGAATTTGCTGGATCGCTCGGCACGGAAATTCGGCATCGCCGATGGCTTGGGATTGCGGGACGTGGAAGCGCTGACGGTGGCTGGCAATCGCGTTTTTGCCGCAGGCGACATTTTCAAGGTCATGTCCTTCGATCCGGTGTCGGCGAGGTGGAGCAATGTGCCGCTGCCCACGGCAAGATTTCATCACGGGACAGGCAACCAGTACGCGCTCATAGGCAACGGACGCTGGCTCGGTTATGTGGCAGGGTGTGCGCTGTTCCATGATTTTAACCGGGGGACCTGGACAAATCTCACGCAATTGGACGAAACGGTTGGTTTCGTTCCCGATGCGGAGAGTTTCTGGGCTGGAGGCCGGTACGGATTGCAACGCTTCGATTCAACCCGGCAATCCATTCAGAACTGGAACGCGCCTGCTTTTTTGGAAAGTCCCATGATCTCGCTCGTGGGAAACAGCCTGTTCACGGGCAATTCACAGATCGCGAGGAATCGGCTGGAGGCGGCGGAGCAACAGATTCGCGCTTGCCTACGGAGACTCGAGGACGCACGAAACCGGGCGCACCTCGCCCGAACCAACCGAAACGAATCGCCCGATCCGTTTCACCTGGCCGCCCGTATTCCCGGCAACGTGGCGGCGTTGGCAAACGACGGGGAATTTCTATGGTTGGGGGTGGACAATTATTTTGGGAGTTACCTCTTGTTGCTGCACAAACCCAGCCTCTCGTTGGTCGCCGGACACACGATGGGCGTGCGCGAACGGATTTCCAGCGTGGCGGTTTCCGACAAATACGTGTGGGCAGGCACCGCCTACGGGGACAACGCCCTCCTCCGCCTGCGCAAGGATGCCTTCCTGTCCGTCCCGCGAAATCAATGGGTCAGCATCGTCGTCACCCCGGAGGAGCGACAACGCATCGTGCGAGGCATGAGCAAAACCGACCAGGCACTCTACGCGTTTTATGCCGGCGACGACGAGCGAGTCGTTCAACTCTTGGGCGAATTAACTCCGGAGCAGGCCGGCTTACAGGAAATGCTTTTGCTCGCGTGGAGCTTTGATGCTTCAGGCGTGGACGACCCGGACCAGTCGCGTGCCTGGTCTGATCGGATCCGCACGCGTTACCCGGATTCACCCTGGGCCACCGTGGCAAACGAAGGGATGAAGGAAAATGAGTTGCGGCGACAGGAAAAGAAAGTGCGGGCGCTGCAACTGGCCAAATTCGATCGCAACCATGATGGCGTGCTGGACGACGAGGAAAAACGCGCGATGGCAAAGGACCCGCAATACGCGCAGGAGGAGCAAAAACTTGTGAACCAGCAGGCCGCCGCCGAGATGGATCAAGTCGTTAAACGTTACGACCGCGACGGCGATGCCCGCCTGGATCTCGAAGAGTTGAGATCCCTGAGGCAAGCGATCACTCTTTATCTCCATGCCAAGGAGACATTGGGGAGTGTTCCGCAACGGAAGCGTGTGCTTGACCCGCTCCTCAACGAGCGCACGCCCTCAGCAGAGGAAATGTTGAAGCGGTATGACACCGACCACGATCAGAAACTTAGCGCCGCGGAATTATCGGCGTTGGCGGTGGCCCTGCGGAAGCACTAAGCGCGTGAAAACCGATTCGATTTGCACCAGGGTCGGCTTGTTTTGAAGTTGTCTCCCAACGAATGTTTTTCTTTCGTATCATTGATGTGTTTCGTGGTTCCAACTTCGGTTTTCAATTGAGCAATGCGGGGCGAGCCGCTACAACTTCGCCATGCTCAAGACCGGCATCCTGAATCCCTGGCTGCTCGCGCTGCTCGCGCATGTGCGCCACACCAACACCCTTGTCATCGCCGACCGCGGCTTTCCCTTCTGGCCGCAGATCGAGACGGTGGATCTCTCCGTCG
>CAYHFK010000048.1:0-19146 GCA_964355895.1 uncultured Bifidobacterium sp.
CGGTGTTCACGGCGTGATTGTCCGCTTCGCCGCCGAAGAGGAAACTCATGAACGCCTTCGATTTGTGGAACAGCGTGTCGGTCTGGTGCATCGGCATGTGCCAATTACGCGTAACCGACTGCTGCGAGCCGAAACGGAAGTTCGAGATGTAACCTTCCTCGGTGAGCGACAGGCCGTCGGGGCGCGTCTGTTGGGCTTTCACCGTCTTCTCGGTCGCAATGAACGAGCCGTGTTTCATCATGACGACGTTGTAGGGATACGCGGCGTTGAAAGTGAGACGCAGCATGAGGCGGCTCACCTTGTAGAACGGGTCGCTTGGCGTCGCGCCGAGATACGGACGGTCGGCGGGGTTCGCGTCCACATAAACATAGTCGCCGTCGGCGATGCCGAGGTCGCGCGCGGCCTGCGGGTTCATGTGAATCTGATGCTCGCCCACGTTCGGCAGGCGTTTGTCCACGCGATACGGGTCGCCAAAGTTCGAGTTCCAGATGAGATGCCAGTCCACATTCGCCCACGACGAGTGGACGCTATGGCGCGACTTGGGCGTGAGGCAGTAGAACTGAAAACCCTTTTCCCACAGGAAATTCTTCGAGTTCTTTGTGTCGGCCCAAGACATCTTTACGTTGCGCACGGTGCGCTCGTCCCAATGCTCCGCGTCCAGCGGGATGCCGTAATCGTTCGGGCGCACGAGCGGATTCGAGCTGACGATGACGTTCGGCAGGTAAGGCGTCGCCTCCGGGCCTTCGCGGTGGACGATGAAATTCTCGCCGCACGCGAGCGCGGTCGGGTCATCGCTGTAAGAATGCAACCGGCCCGTGTCGGTGTAGAACGGATAGTTATCGTGGATTTGCTCGTAGAATGGAATGCGCGGATAGGTGCGAAACAGCAACAGCGCGCCGCCGGGCGGGCCGTATTTGCCGGCCATGATGTCGTCGAGTTTGTAGCCCGCCGTCGTGGTGCAGGTGTCCAGCAAACGCTGGATGTAGATGCTGCGCTTACCTTCGTGCTCGAACTTGAAGTGCGTATAGAACCGTTTGTCGCCGGTGATTTTTCCGAGCGCCGCACCGATGCCGGCGAGAATGGCGAGGTCGTCCTTGGAATCGTAGAGCGGCTTGATGCCGCCCTTCCAGATTTGCAGGAACGGATTCGAGCAACTCGCCGTGATTTCCAAATCCTCGAATTCGACCCATGAATTCGCGGGCAAACCGAAGTCGGAATACTCCACGCTCGCCGTCATCTGCGTGTCCATCGTCACGATCAACTCCACGTTCGGATTGACGTTCTTGATCATGCCGTAGGCCCACTTGGCGTTGTTGATCAGGTTCACGTTGGTCGTGAAGATCGCCTTGGTCGGCGACGGCATGTGCGATTTGCCGGTGAACACTTTGCGCCCTTCCTTGGGCGTGTTGACGATGAGCGGTCGGTCACCGTGATTCCAGTAAGCCGGTTCTTCGTCCTTCGTGTAGCCGTGCGCGTGGATCTCCTTGCCGTGCGCCTTGGGATCGAGGTTTTGCTCGAACGGATCTTCGGCGACCCAGCCCTTGAAGCCCGGCCCGGTGAGCTTGCTGCCCTGGAAGAGCGCGGCCTTGTAATTGCCCGCCCAACCGTGGCAGCCCGCGCCCGGCTTGCCGATGTTGCCGGTGAGCATCAACGGCAGATACGCGGCGCGATTGGCCTCGGTGGCGTGAAACCAGTGATTGATGCCCTCGCCCTGATGAAGCGAAGTCGGCGTGGTGGTCGCGATGTCCTTCGCGAGCCGCTCGATCAACTCCTTCGGCGAGGAAGTGATTTCGGAAACGGTGTCGAGATCGTAATCCTTGAGATGAACCTGGTAGAGATTCCAGGACGTGGCGACTTCCACGTCGCTGCCGTCGGTGAGCTTGATCTTCCCCTTCCAGTCGAGCGTCGGGTCAATGCCGCTTTTGGTCAGCGTCTCGCCGACCATGTCGCGGGTGAGGGCCTTGGGTGAACTGGACTTCGTGTCCCACACCACGAAATCGCCGAGCTTCTGGTGCTGCTCGTCCGTGATGCCCTGCACCTTCTTGCTGGGACTCTCGGCGGACAAGGTGCTGGTGTAGTTCGGAAACACTTCGGCGGCGCGCAGGCGCTTGCCATTGTCCGTGCGGACGAGCAGCGGGAAATCCGTGAACTGTTTCACGAACGTCTCGTCATACCATTTATTGTCAATCATCAGCCGCGTCACACCGAGCCAGAGCGCCGCGTCGGTGGAGGGGCGCACGGGAATCCAGTAGTCCGCTTTCGTCGAAGGCGCGCCGTATTCAGGCGCGATGACCACGATCTTGCAGCCGCGTTCCATCGCCTCGACGAACCAATGGGCGTCCGCCATTTTGTTTTCCACGAGGTTCTTGCCGTTCATGATGATGAGCTTGGAATTGCGGAGATCGTTGAAGTCCGATTCCGAATTCTGCAAGCCATGCACCCACGGATGGCCGGGCGCTTGATCGCCGTGCCAGGTGTAATTCGACCAGATGCGGCCCGCCTTCGCGTCCGCTGGCTTCACGCCCCGGATGTTCACGTCCAGCAGCGCGAGCGAATTGCACAGGCGATACATGCCGTATTTGCCGAGCACGCCGAGCAAACCCATGCCGCCGCGCATCTTGATGGTGCGCGTGCCCGCGCCGCCCATGTCGTCAATCATCTCCTTGGGATAGCCCTGCGATTCGAGGAGCTTCACGCCCGCCTCGCCGCTGTAACGCGTGGCAATGGCCTTCGTTGCTTTGGCGATGTAGGTGAATGCGTCATCCCATGAGATGCGCTCGAACTTGTCCGTGCCGCGCGTGTCGAATTTGTATTTCGCTTTGACCTCCGCGGTGAGCGTCGGAAAGCCGTCGTCGGCCCAGCGTTTCCAACCGCGCCGCACGATGGGATGTTTCAGCCGATAAGGCCCGTAGAGAATCCGGTGGAACGTGTAGCCCTTGGCGCAGTGCCGGTTACCCCAGGCAGCGGACGCCTTTTTGCCGTAGAGGTCGGTGTAAGTGTGAACGTCGTATTGTTCGCCGAGGCGGACGATGACGCCGTTGCGGACGTGCGCGGTGATGCGGCAGTTGTGCGTGTCGTTCGGCGCGCAGACCCACGAGAAGGCGCGGTCGTAGGCGTATTGGTTGCGGTAAAGTTGCTCCCAATTACGATTCGGATAATGCGCGAGCGGATTAAGCACGTCGTCCACCGCCGGCTGCGCCTGGAGGAAGCGGAGCGGGAGGAATTGCGCGGCGGTGATGCCCGCGCCGACGAGGCCGCTGCGTTGGAGGAAGGAGCGGCGGGAAAAGTTGTCATTCATGGCGTTGTTCGTTGAATCGTCGTTTAGCGTTTCGCGGCGCTGGCTTTGCCGTCGTCGAGAATCAGTTGATACCAGTTGCTGATCAGCTTGCGGCCGTTGCGGTCGTGCTGCTCTCCGTTCCAGATGGCGAAGGCGACCGGCACCGGCTTGCCCGCGACAAACTTCACGTCGTCCGCGTCCTTTGATTTCAAGTCGCGGATGAAGACCACGTTCCAAAAGCCGTCATGCCACACGCCCTTGCCCGCGACGTTTTGTTGCGCGATCGGCTGCGACTTGAACGAGCCGAAACCGCGCGCGTTGGCATCCTCGACGGGCGACTTGTGCGGCTGCGAGATCACATTGCCGGCGCTGACAGCCGTGTTGTAATTGGTGAACGTCCAGGCGTCCGTGTGCATGGAGGGGTAAACCGTGTCCATGTCGGGCGTGCCGCCTTCCTCTCCCTGCCAGCCAGCCTTCCAACTCCAAAGGTTCACCGGGTTTTCTTTGTCGCCCATGCCCAGGAAACCGTATTTGCCAGAGAGCGAGAACTGGAGCGTCGCGCCGTCCTGGAAATCCTGCACGCGAATCGCCGTGTTCTGCGGTAGTTCATCGCGCCACTGGAGCAGCACGGCGAGTTTTTTGCCGTCGGTTACGGCGGAGACGGCCACCGCGTAAATCTGGTTGGGCTCGGGCCAGAGTGGATTGAGCGGCACGCGCACGGGGTCGCGCGATTCCCAAGCGTTGTCCATCGGGTTGGTCGGAAGTGTCGCCACCTTCTGCACGCGGATCGCGCTGTCCTCGGGGGCGAGCAGGTCGTTAACGGCAACATCCGTGCGGCGGAGCGACTGCACGTAATGGACGAGCGCCCAGCGTTCCTCGGGCTTCAAGGTTTCGTTGCCGTAGGGAATCATCGGCGTGCCGGGCAGGCCATTATTGATTCGGAGATATAGGTCGCGCCCGGTGTGCCCACCGCGGAACAGGCCGGTGTTGAAGTCACGCGGGCGGACTGGCAGGCCGGCCGCATCCTTGAGCGAAGGCACTTGGGGGCCGTCGCCCGCGCCGGTTTCGCCGTGGCAGAGTGCGCACGCCATCTTCGTGTAGATGTCCCGGCCCAATGTGAGTTCCTGCACGGTGGCGGCGGGTTCCACGGGCACGACCACCGGCCTGGCCAGCGTCCCATTCGCCGCCGCTTCCTCAAAACGATTGATGCGCTTGCCCGAGGTGTCCACGTAAGCGGTGAGGTGTTTGACGTATTGCACCACAGCGCGCCGCTCCGGTTCGGTGAGATACGAGAAGCTCGGCATCGAACTGCCCGGCAAGCCGCGCGTGACCGATTGCAACAGATCCTCGTCCGTCGGCAACGACGGGCCGGGAGTGGACTTGATCTTGAATTGTCCGGCGCTGAAATTGCGCGGCTTGGGATACAGCCAGACTGAGGCCGGGCCGTTGCCGTCGCCCGTGAGACCGTGGCAGGCGGCGCAGTGCTGCTCATACACGGCGCGTCCGGCGACCGGGGAAACGGCCGCGCTCGCAGGTGCAGGAAATGCGGGTTGGGCTTGAAGTTCAAAAGTCGCGGCGAATAGGGCGACTAGACCAGACATAGAGATCGGCGCAATCTTCATCGTTGATTGCAGAATAGAACCGGCGACGGCCACGGCCTTGACTTGGATCAAGAAATTATGTGGCCGCGCCGGGAAGTTTCCGCCTCAGTGATTGCCGCAAGAATGCGGCACCCCGTTGGGCACTCTGGACAGCGCTTTCACCTTGGTAATTTTCACCGCCACATCTTCCGGCAGGCGATGAACGGGTTCCCAGGTGAACGCGCCCGGAAATTCGGCCTCAAACTGGTAGCGCAGCGGCACGGGATCGTGGCCGTTGCGCAGGATGAAATGCTCCCCGACCGCGAGGTCAATGAAGGTTTGGATGATCAGTCCGTGTTTGATGGAGCACGGGATTTCCCGCACGTCCAGCATCCGATCCGGTCCGAGTTGATTTGTCGTCGTCATGTTTTTGTTTTGTTTGTTTTTGGAAAATGTTTCAACGCATTCCGACGGCGGCGCGCCCGATTTCGGTCATCATGGAGGGTTGCCACGGCGGGTCCCAAACGATTTCCACCACCGCGTCCTCGACGCCCGCGATCCCGAGCAAGGCCCACTGCGCCCCTTGCGCGATGCTCTCGCTCATTGGGCAGCCGGGCGTGGTGAGCGTCATCTGCACGGTGACTTTCGTGCCGGTGATGCCCACGTCGTAAATCAGGCCGAGGTCCACGATGTTGCAACCGATTTCGGGATCAATGACCTGCCGCAGCGCGTCGAGGACGATTGGTTCGTTGAGGGCCGGGGTAAGATTCATGCGGGAACTCCTTTCAAGCGGCGGGGTGAGATCAGCGGCGTGATTTGTGGGCGGACCAGATGGGTGAGAATTTCCCCAATATTTACCACGAGCACCATGACGCTGAACGCGAACACAAGAGCGCCAAGTCGCACCATGTCTTCACGCTCACCCAAGATACCTCCGCTAATCGTGCCCAGACCGGCGAGGAAACTCCAGTAGCCGGCCATTTGCAGCCGGGGTGAATACATGTCCGCGAGTGCCGGGACTTGCGCGCGGCCAATCTGTCGGCTGTAAACGCCAAACCAGACAAGGAACGGGATGATTTTGTAGAGCATGCCGGTGATGGCGAACGTCACCACGCCAATCAGACCGAGGAAGCCGTAGAGGTTTTCGAGCTGGCCGGTGAAAGGGTTGAGTGGCAGGCCGGGCCAGGAGAGGACGACCGAGAGCAGAGACACGGGAATCAGCAACGCAACTGCCGTCAGGAAGTAGCGGATGCCCCAGTCGAGCGGGCCACGTTTGCGGGCGCGCAGGATGGCCGTGAGTTCCCAGCCGTAAATCGCCAGCGCGGCGATGACCACGAGCGCGAAGGCCAGTTTCCACGGACTGCGCAGCAGGATGGTGACGAAGGAGCCGGCGAGTCCGAGGTTCAGCAGCGCAACTGACAGCCCGGCCCGGCGACGGCTCTGCACTTCGCTGAGCGTGAACATCGGGATGAGTTTGTAGGATACACCGACGATGAGCAGGGTGAAGAACCCCACGCCGCCGAGATGCGCGTGCGCGTGCATGGCGCTGATGGCATCGAAGTGCGACATGAAACCCGCCAACGAACGCAACCCGCCCACCAAAGTTTTGACCCCGCCGACCGTCGCCAGGCCCGAAGTGGATTCGTAGGTGCATTTGCCGGTCGCGATGGAAAGTCCGGCGATCACGGTCAGGGAAATCCAGAACAGCGCGGCGGTGACGGCGGTGGCCGTGACGTTCCACTTGGGCACGCGCAGCAACGTTCGTGTGATGTTGAACACAAATAGTCCCACGCCCACCGTCAGCACGGTGCCGAAATGGCCGACTTGTTTCATGTCCCACTTCCAAAACATCCAGACCATGCCGGCGAAGCCGACGAGATGAAACGCGAATTGCCAGCGCGCGAGGCGCTCGCTGTAGAGCTTGGTTTCAAGCGCCACCGGCACGAGTTGGTACATCGCGCCCATGACGATGGAGCAGATGAAGCCCAGCACAAACAGGTGGGTGACGGCGATGACGTATTGGTTGTAGTGATACGATGCGAGGAGGGACGGTTGGGCGACGAGCCAGAGGACCCCGAGCAGCAGCGAGCCCAGACCGGTGAGCATGAACGCCAGCGGCAGTTTGACGGCCGGCGCATGGACGCTGAGCGACGACGCGCTTGACGCCATGCGGGCGCGCGCTGGCTCAACGGCGACGGATGTGCGTAATGAAGCTTCCATCATTCTGCTCCTCGCTTTCGCCGGTGAAGCCGCGGGCCTCCAGCAACGCGTAAAGGGGGACGGGCCGGCGATCCGTGCGGGCGCGGAGTTCCGCGGCGGCGGGCAGCGCGGTCAACGCTTCGAGGATTTTCACCATCGGCTGCGGTGGTTCGAGGCCGCGCGCGTCCACGTCCACGAGTTCAGCGGGCGCGGGTGGACGGCAACCGCAGCCGCACGCGCCGGCCGGGGCTGACTCGATTTGCTTTTCGCTTTCCGCGCGGCGCGAGAAGAGCACCTCCCAATCGCCATCCGCAGTTTGCCTGGCCTCGTGGCCAAGGCCTTTGGCCCGCGCGGCCTCAAACAGCGGCACCGGCTCGAAGGGCACGAGCAGGCGGAGCGCTTCGTTGGGGCCGACCTGGCTCAACGCGCTTTGGATTTTGTCACAAGGCGACTGGCCGGCGCGGAAGTCCGCGCGTACGTCGAGCGTGATGATTTTCTGATGCACAAAGTGGTGGCCGGCTTGATTCAAAAGATGATGTTCACCTGGGCATAAAAGAAGTTCGCGTCCTGCGAACCAAACGCCGGACTGGCGAGGGATTGCTGGATGTAATCGCCCGCGAAGAAATGGCCGTAGCCCGCCTCCACTTGCGCAAAGCGCGTGACGGTGTAAGTGGCGACGATGTCAATTTCCGTCCCGACGAAGCTGCCGTAGCCGGGGTTGACGCCATAGGGATTGGTTGCCGTGGAGGTGAGGCCGCCCCGGGCAACGCCCCCGACGTTGTAAAAGCTGTCGTGGGTGTCGGCGAGCCAGAAGCCATGGCCCTCGACCGTCACGTTTAATTTCGAGGTTGGCTTCAGCGACAAGCTGGCGCGGAGGTCATGGATGTTTTCCAGCGAGACGAAATCCATGTAACCGTAAAACTTGTGGTTTGTGGGAAACAGGTTTTCAAACGTCTCGTGCTTGCCGTCGGTCGGGTTGCGGTCGCCGGAACCGTGGGAGTATTCCAGGTCGAGGCGCGGTTTGCCCCAGGTCTCGGCAAACGTATAGCCGCCTTGGACCACCACCATGTATGAAGATTGGTCGAGGCGCTGGGTGGGGGCCCCGGCCCGCGCGTCTTGGAAATTGCCGAACTGATAGGCGCCTTCCAACGAGTAATCCCAAGGGCCGAACTCACCGGGCTTGGACTTGAGCCGGAGGCCCGCCGTATAAATATCCCGCGCGCTGGGCTGCGGAAACTGCGGACTCGGCACGGCGGCGGCGGCCTGGGAGGAAGAATTGCGGGAGAGGAAATAGAAATCGAAGATGTTCTTCGGAATTTTCAGGCTGGTCGCGTAAAACCCGGAGAAGTAGTCGTAGTCGTTCGACACGTCGAACACGCCGTTCTGCGGAATCACCGGTCGGGAAACGAACAGGTCCACGCCGAACCAGTCATTCTGCCAGCGGACTTTGGCCGCGTCGAACGTGCGACCAATGTTGTTCCAGCCGAACGCACCGATGAGGCGCTCGTCGCCGTAAGACATTTCCATGCGCCCAACCTTGAGCGCGAGCGGAAACTCCTTGAGGTTCCCCACCCCGACGATGGCCTGGTGCAGTTCGATGCTATCCGCCTCCGGGCCGTCGCCCTTCTTGGCGACGGGGCCGGTCGAGGCCCAACGCTGATCGCTCTGGGCGAGACTGCTCTCCCCTTCCACCAGCGCGCTCCACCATTTGTCCGTGTAACCGCCGCGCAGGCGGATTTTCTCCAGAAAATACTCATTGTCCACGTCCGCGCCGTGATTGCGAAAATCCACCGAGCCCGCCACGCCCTGGATGCCGTAGCCGTCCTTGACCTCGAAGCGCGCGCGCGCCGCGCCGCCGAAGTCCCACTTGGAGAACGCGGAATTCTGTTGGCGAAGGTAGTCGTTCACCAGGCCCGCGCCGGCAGGAGGAGCGGCAGGTTTGGCAGGCGGAGGTTGTTGGGCCAGCGCGGAGACGACGACGCCAGCGAGGAGTCCGGTAACGAGTCGAATGAAGTTTGTTTTCATAGTAGTTCAGGTGGCTGCCGATGGTCGGTCAGGCAGGTTGAGAATAAACCAAGCTGCGCGGCGGGCTTTGATGTGAGTCAAAGGATTTTACTAAATCACCTTTTGCCGCTGCCGCCACAAAAAGTTGTCCCGACAGCAATCGGAAACGGAGGCGGCGGAACGCGGAATTTCGCTTTAACTGCAGCAGGCCATGGCGGCGGCGCCTGCCACCCGTCGCTCCGCGCCGACCCAATCGGCGACCGCGCACATTTGCTGATAATACTCTGCTTCCATCAACCCCAGCAGGGCCGCACCGTAGAGCAGACAGTGTTCATCGGAAATGATGTCGCCGTAGTTGATGAGGGGAATCATGTAGGCAACGGCCTGGACGACCAACTCCGGACGTTCGCGCAGCAAGGGTCGAAGGTAAAGCACCCGGCCGTCCTGCTCCTGATTGCGCCAGTCAATGTCCGGTTGGGCGAACTGGTGCATGGCCATTTCGCCGAACTCAAACACCAGCCGCGTCGGATGGCGCACGCACTCGGGGTCGGCGAGCAGTAAGTCGAGTTTATCGAAGGCAAGCGGGCCGTGTTTCTGATGGGCAACCACCGCCTGGGCGAGGATGTGGTCGCGCAGACTGTCCTGACCGAGCTTCTCGAGTTCCGCCGCGGACATGCGGCGGAGATCGGCGATGGGATCGGCAGCGGCTTTCATGGTGATTATATTTTCCCGGAGCGCGGCGCAGGATTCCGCACTCCGGGAACGGAGGTCGTTATTTGGAATACCGCTTCTGGAAATCCTTGCGCTCCTCGTCGCGCTTGGCTTTCTCAGCCGGGTCCATTTTGTTCAGATACCAATTGTGGTTGCTGCTGTTGAGGGTTTCGTCCAGCAGCTTGCCCAGTTTGTCGGCGGCTTCCTTCTTGGCCGGGTCTTTTGAATCTACGTTGTGCTCGACCAATTCCTGAAGTTCGGGAACGTATTTCGAGTAGAAGTGCTTCGCGACTTCGTAGGTGCCGTGCCAGTGGGTGTAATCCGGGCCCATCATGGAAACGCCGTGGCGCGCACGGCGGCCCTCGTGATGCCAGATTTCATACCAGGTGAAATCAATCGGGTTGCTGAACTGGGCGGGTTTGAGCAGCGGCTTGGCGGCTTGATAGAGCGCAAGGCCGGGTTTGGCGAATTTTTCGTGATACAGCTCGATCAACCCGTCGTATTGCAGGTAGAACGAATCCACGAAATTCTGGTTATGGCAGTTGAGGCACACATCAAACATGTTCGTGCGCCGCGTCTGCCAGGTCACGTCCTTGCCGGGCAGGCCGAGCTTGGCGTCGGCCACTTCCGGCCGGATCGAAATTTCCGGCCGGTTGTTCCAGGAGATGCGCATACCGACGTCGTGGGTGACGGGTTGCTTCTTGGTCGCACTCATGTGGCAGGTGGCGCAGGTCGGGGCGGCGGAGTAATCCTCGCCCACGATCCATTTGGCGTTGCCGAGATTCATCTTGTCCACGTTGGCGCGGTAGGCGATGCCGTGCTTGGATTCGTTGTAGATTTCAATCTGCGGATGATCCGGCCCCATGTGACACTTGCCGCAGGTTTCGGGCGTGCGCGCCTGGGCGGCGGAAAACTCATGGCGCGAATGGCAAGCGGCGCAGGAGCCCTCGCTGCCGTCGGGGTTAATGCGGCCGATGCCGGTGTTCGGCCAGGTGGCCGGGTCGGGCTTGCCGTTGGGGAGCATTTTCACTTCGCCGCCGTGGCATTGCCAGCAGCCGTTCACCGCCGCGGCGGAGTTGCCGTGCGGGAAACCGGGCGTCTTGAAGCCGCGATTGCCCTCGACGATTTCCGCCAGCACGTTGTCGAGCGAGCCGAGGATCCGCGCGGCTTTCGCGTGGTGCGACGAATTGAACTCGCCGACCTCGTGCTCGTGGCAGCGCCCGCAATCTTTCGGCGTGACGATGGTTGAAATCGTCTGGCCGTAGTGCTCGAAGGCATCCACCTCGTTCGTGAGGGCGCTGTGGCACTCGAAGCAACCGACATTGCCACGGTAGTGCTTGCTCGCGCCCCACTGCTCATAGAGCGCGGCGCTCTCTTTCTTGTGACATTCCGCGCAGGCTTTGCTCTGCGGGGACATTTCCTTGAGGGTGAATCCGGCGTACGCGGGCAGCGACGCGGCCAGCAGCGCACCGGTGAACAGGAGGAGTTGTTTGGTCCAGGTTTTCATAAAGTCATTGGGTTTGTGGTTGAACGGAAAGATCGGTGGCGCAAGCTGGCAACCGGCTGTTTCGCCGACTGGCAGTCGGCAAGGTGTTGAGAAGTCCTGGCGTCTGCGGATTGCCAATCCGCGACACAGCCGACTGACCGTCTGCGCTACAAGCAAAGCGTGAATGGGCAAGCTTCATTTCGTCGTTGGGGTAAGTTCCGGCTTCGCGCGTAACGAACCGTTCATGATCGGAATGGCCACGTGCAGCATCCACGAAAACATCAGCGTGCCGAACGCCCAGATGCCCAGGCAGACGAGCGTTTCGTTGCGCGACGGCAGGTATTCGACGATCTGCCCGAGCGCCGACGGCACGAAACCGGGGATGATGAGGCCGAAGCCCTTCTCGATCCAGATGCCGATGAAGCACGCCACGCAGGCAATGTTCAAGCCCGCGATGCGCCGGCTCCAGGGCGAGATAAGCAGCGCCAGACCGATGAAGTCGAGCGCCATGGCGCTCCAAATCCACGGCACCAGCGCGTGATGCCCGTGCAAACCGAAATAGAGGTAGTGCGCGGCGGCGGCGTGCTGGGTCGGCGAGTAAAATTCCGTGAACAGTTCGCAGCCGAGCAGGAACATGTTGATGATCATCGCCACGGTCATGATCATGCGCAGCGTGAAGATGGGTTGATCGCCGATGTAATAGCGCGTCACGCGGCGGATGACCTGGAACGTGAGGATCATCAGCGACGGACCCGCCACGAACGCCGACGCCAGGAAACGCGACGGCACGAGCGGATGATGCCAGTAGCTGCGCCCCGCCAGTCCAACGTAGAGAAACGCCGTGACGGTGTGGATGCTCACCGCCCACAAGATGGAGAGAAACACGAACGGGATGTAAAACTTCTTCGTCGGCTTGCGGTGTTGATAGCGGCAGTAGAGCAGATAGCCCGCGATGTGCATGTTGAGCAGCAGATAACCGTTCAGCACAATTACGTCCCAGGATAAAATCGAGCCGGGGAAATTAAAGACGCCAAACGGCGGAATCATGTGATGGAAACGCTCCGGATGGCCGAGGTCCACCGTCACGAACAGCAGGCACATGACGATCACCGCGATGGCCAGCAATTCGCCGAACAACACCACCTCGTGCATGTATTCCTTTTTGTAAATGTAGGCCGGGATGACGAGCATCACCGCCGCCGCCGCCACCCCGACGAGGAAGGTGAAGTTCGCGATGTAAGCGCCCCAGCTCACCTGGTTGGTCATGTTGGACGTTTGCAATCCCTCCACGAATTGGTGCGCGTAGGCGTTCAACCCGACGAGCGACACCACGCTCAACAGCGTCATCCACGCGTAGAATTTCCAGCTTCCCTGCCAAGAGAGCCGCCAGACGCGAAACAGGAATGTGAGGTAGTCCTTCATTTGTCGAAGAAGTAGTAGAAGCGCGGTTGCGTCCCGACATCCTCCTTGAGGATGTAAACGCGCTTGTTGTTCAGGATGTAGTTAATCTCGCTGTTCGGATCGAGCAGGTTGCCGAACACGCGCGCGCCGGTCGGGCAGACTTCCAGGCACGCTGGATATTTGCCCTCGCGGGTACGATGCAGGCAGAATGTGCATTTCTCCACTACGCCCTTGGGCCGGATGCGATTGCTTAAGTAACTTTGATTCGGATTGATCGCTTCCTTCGCGATGGTCGGCTTCTTGTAGTTGAAGCGGCGCGCATCGTACGGACACGCGGCCATGCAATAACGGCAGCCGATGCACCAGTTGTAATCCACGACGACCAAGCCGTCCTTCTCCTGCCAGGTCGCCTGCACGGGGCAAACTTTCGTGCAGGGCGACTGCGCGCACTGATGGCATTGCACCGGCATGTAATACTTGTCCTTCTGCGGCACGGTTTCCGGGTCGTAGTAAGCCGTGGAAGTTTCAAGATTGATCGCGCCCTTGTTCATCTCCAGCACGCGGATGTAGGACATCTCAATGTCGTTCGCGTCGTCGCGCGACTGGTTGTTCTCCGCGAGACAGGCGTGGGCGCATTTGCGGCAACCGATGCAGCGCGTCAGGTTCAGCGCGTAACCAAACTCGACGCCGTCGAGCGGCTTGAGATCGCGAATCGTCGGGCGCACCCCGTATTCCTTTTCGGTCTTGGCCTCGAGGCTCTTCATGATGCGCTGCAATTCCCCGGGCGTGAGTTCGCGGTAGTGTTTCTGGAGCAAATCATCAATCGTGATCTCGCCGCGCTCCAGCGCCAGCAAGGGTTTCAACGCGGCCACCAATCCGGCCATGCCCACCATCGCGGCCGCGGTGCCTTTGAGAAACGTGCGGCGATCCATCGGCTTGTAAACCTGCTCGATGGTTTTCGGGCTGACGGTATCTTGCGGTTCGTGGCTCATGGTGTGGGGGGCGTAGCGGCGACGCCCGCGTTGCCGGAGTTTGAACGATGCGTGGCAGTGGCACGGGATAACGCGGCGTGGGCGCCGCGTTCACTTTGCGGCGACGAGGCGTCGCCATCACCCTGTACGGCACGCGCCGGATAGCGCAATGGGGCGAGCGGCTTCATGGCCTTGAACTTGGGCTGGTGCGGATCGTGGCACTGGATGCAACGAAGTTTCGTCTTGTCGCCCAGGTCGGCGTTCCAGAAACCATTGGCGCGGCCATGCACGCCCGCTTTCCAGTCGCGATACGTCGTGCCGTGGCATTTCGCGCACAGCAACACCACGTCCGCCTGGGCGATCTCCGAGCTGTCGTAATCCACAAAGGCGTTGCGATTCGTCGCGTGATGGCAATTGAGGCAGAAACGATTATTGCCGTGTTCGAGCTTGATGTCCTGATGCTCGTTCAGCGGACGGTCGTATTGCCACCGCGCCGGGAGCAGCTTGTGACACTCCATGCAGTTGTAAGTCCAACCGTTCTTCACCAGATCGAGGCTCTTGGTCTTGCGCGGCGGGTTCTTGTCTAGGTGTGTATCGGCCGGCAAGCCCACCGGCGGTTGCGCGGCGGGCGGACGGGCCACAACCGGCAAAACCGGCAGGGTGGAACTTGTGGACGCGAGCGTCGGGGAAAGCGCATTGGTCTTCGGTGCTCCCACCTCGCCGGCTCCGCGGACGCAGAACAGCCCGCCAACCCCGACGCTCATCAAGAACACGAGCAAGGCGCGGCTGGTTTGCGAAACAAAAGTGTTGTTGGCCTTCATCCGATTAACTCCAATTATCCCACATGCGCCACTCCGAATACTAAACTAATTCTCAACCGAAACCGCAACAACCGATTTGACCCAAATCAAAAAATTTCCACACTCGGTCAGACTGCGCTATGGCTTGGAAAAGGTCAGCAGCATGGAGAATTGGGTCGTCGCCTTCACGGCGTGCGGCAGATTGGGCGGCATGTAGAGCAGGTCGCCGGTTTTGAGCGCGTGCGATTTGCCCGCCAGCGAAAAGTCACATTCGCCGGTCAAGATCTGAATCGTGGCGTGTTGTGTGGAGGTGTGTTCGGTCAGTTCCTGGCCCTCGGCGAAACCGAACAACACCACGCGTGAGTTCCCGGTACGCAGGAGGGTCCGGCTCACGATGCCGTTGGGGGCAAACCTGGTTTCTTCCGCCAGCGAAACGACTTTCCCGTTCGCCGGATCAATCAATGGCTTCTCACTCATGCGGACAGTGTCGCACGAGGCGGTCAGGGGACGATTGATGCAAGTCAAACAAGGCGGCGATTGCGGCTGGAGTGTGGACCGCCTTATCTGCGCGGGCGTGTCGCAAGCCACCAACTCGCGGACAAGGCTGGCCGCGCTCCGGGAAAGTTTTACTCGCCCAGATTCCGCCGGAGCAACGCGTGGAGTTTGGCGGGCGCGACGATGGTGACGACCTTGCCTTTGACCGTCAGAAGTTGTTGTTCGCGGAACTTTGCGAGCGTGCGGGAAAAGGTTTCGCTGACCGTGCCCAGTTCCGCCGCGAGCACGCGCTTGGTCATCGCGAGTTCAATGCGCACGGGCTGGGTGCCCTGCGGGTTGGGACAGCGTTTGATCAGCCAGTTCGCCAGGCGGGTCTCGACATCTTTCAGCGTCAGGTCCTCAAGCTGGCCGACGAGCACGCGCAGATGGCTGCTCATCGAACCCAACATGCGCAACGCCAGTTCCGGCTGCCGCTTGAGCAGGGCAAGGATGCCGTCCTTTTGCACGAGCAAAACCTGCGTTGATTCCAGCGCCCGCGCATCGGCGGGATAACCGGTCGCGGTGGCGAGCGCCACTTCGGCGAAGGATTCGCCCGTGCGAAAGACATGAATGACCTGCTCCTTGCCGCCCGCGCTGACGCGATGCACGTTGATCGCGCCACGTTGGACAATGTAAAATCCGTGCGCCAGGCCGCCTTCGTGAAAGAGATATTCATCCTTGGCCAACGACTTGAGCACCGTGAAAGCGGCGATATTCTCCAAGTCGGGCAGCGGCAAACCCGTGAATAACTGGCAACTGCGCAGCGTGTTGACCAGGCCAACCTGTTTGAGTTCCGCAAAGTTATTGGGCATGGACCAGAGCCTAAACCGGCGCGCGCCAAAAATAAACAATCCAATCGCTGCCCGACCCGCGCTCGACTTTGGAGGCGAAGCCCTCGCCCCCCAGTTTTTCAATGAGCGGCGACGGCAGAAACGGCGCGACGACGATGAGGCCTTCGTCCGGCTTGAGCGCATCCACGCGCTTGCGGATTTCAGAAAAGGGCTCGCCCCCGTTGCGCAACCGGTCGCGCACGTCGAAACGTTTGAATTTGTTCAGTGGCGGCATCGCAGAATAATTTATCGCTCCTCGCAACCTTGCGTTGAATCTCTATCGCAAACCTTGACTTGGATCAAGGAGTTGCCGCCAGCGCCGCTCGCCGTGATAACGCCTCCGCGGTCGGGCCTGGGTTCGTCTGTTTTGGCAGCTTTGATTGTCGGCCGTCAACGCCCGGCCCCAGCGCCGATAAATAATTCCGCGCGCGGACAGGCGGGCGATGACCGGCACTGCTCCGCCGCCACGGTTTCACTGGCGACGGCTTCGGCTCGGCGGCGGTGTGGCGCTATCCCAAGCCGCGCGGAGCTTGACGCGATGGGCGGGCAATTTACCATGTGCCCCATGACTACGAACACCAACTCATCCCCGCACCAGACCCGCCGTGACTTCATCAAGACTTCCGCCGCCTTGGGCGCGGCCCTCGCCGCGCCCGCGATCCTCTCGGGAAATCTGATGGCGGCGGCCAACTCCGACACCTTGCGCATCGGGCTCGTCGGCTGTGGCGGCCGTGGTTCCGGCGCGGCGGCGCAGGCGTTGAAGGCGGATAAAAACGTCATCCTCACGGCGATGGGCGACGCCTTTCCGGAAGCCCTGCAGAACAGCTTGAAATCCCTCCAGGGCGAATCGGAACTCGCGGGCAAGGTCAAAGTCGCCCCGGACCATTGCTTTGTCGGCTTGGACGCCTACCAAAAGGTTATTAATAGCGGCGTGGACGTGGTGCTACTGGCGTCACCGCCCGGCTTTCGCCCGGTGCATTTGAAAGCCGCTGTGGAAGCGGGCAAGCACATCTTTTGCGAAAAACCAGTGGCCACCGATTCACCCGGCGTGCGGTCGGTGCTCGCCTCCGCCAAGCTGGCGAAGGAGAAAAGCCTTTCGCTCGTCACCGGCTTCTGCTGGCGTTACGATTTCGGCCGCCGCGAATTTTACCAACGCATCCATGACGGTGCGATTGGCGACCTGCGCGCCGTTTACGCGACGTATTACACCGGCCAGGTCAAACCCATGCCGCCGGCGAGCGCGCGGCCCAAGGACATGGGCGATCTCGAATGGCAGTTGCGCAACTGGTATAATTTTGTCTGGCTCTCCGGCGACGGCCTCGTCGAGCAGGCCGTGCATAGCGTGGACAAAATTGCCTGGGCCATGAAGGATCAACCGCCGCTCAAGGCCATCGCGGTCGGCGGACGCCAGACGCCCAACCACCAGGGCAACATCTTCGATCACATGTTCGTCACCTACGAATATCCCGACGACGTGCGCGCGTTCCTCGGCCAGCGGCAGATCAGCAATTGCGCCAACGAGAATTCCGATTACCTGATGGGCGCAGCTGGCTTCGCGAAAATTCCCGGGTGGCAGGCGCCGTTCATTCGCGGCAAGGAGAACTGGAGCTATCGCGCGTCGAAGTCCGACTCCCCGCCGCCCGACATGTATCAACAGGAACACAACGAACTCTTTGCCAGCATCCGCGCCGGCGCGGCGCACAACGACGGCGAGTGGATGGCGCACAGCACGCTGCTGGGCATCATGGGCCGCATGGCCGCCTACACCGGACAGGAAGTCACCTGGGAGGACGCGTTGAATTCACAGGAACGGCTCGTCCCTGAAAAGCTCGACTGGAACATGAAACTCCCCGTGGCGCCCATGGCGATCCCGGGCTTCACCAAACTCGCGTAATTTTTTGTTTAACGATTCGCCGCCAATATCACCATGAAAAATCCCGTTGCTCGTCGTGAGTTTTTGAAGGTCGCCGCCGCGGGGGTCGCCTTCGCCACCCTGGGCCCGCGATTGTTTGCGGCGGAAGCAAAGCCGGCGGCGGGCCGCTTCAAGAAAGCCATCATGTGGGGCACCGTCGGCGGCAAAGGTTCGGTGGGTGAAAAGATGAAAGCGATCAAAGCCGCGGGCTTTGACGGCGTCGAGATGATGGGGCGCATGGATCAGACCGCGGTGCTCAAGGCGCGCGACGAAGCCGGCCTGGAGATTCCGAGTGTTTGCTGCGAAAAGCATTGGAATCTGCCGCTGTCGCATCCCGACCCCAAAGTGCGCGCGGAAGGCCTGGCCGATTTGCAGCAAACCTTGCGCGACGCCAAGGCTTACGGCGCGGGGTCGGTGTTGCTGGTGCCCGGCGTCGTAAATCAGGAAGTCAGCTTCGACGATTGTTGGAAGCGCTCCATCGAACAAATCCGGCTGGCGATTCCGCTGGCCGGGGAACTGGGGGTGAAAATCTCCGTCGAAAACGTCTGGAATGATTTCATCACGACCGAGGATCAGGCGGTGCGCTACCTCGACGAACTCAACAGCCCGTGGGTGGGCTGGCATTTTGATTGTGGCAACATCATCCGCTACGGCGATCCCATCGCGTGGATCCAGGCGCTCGGCAAGCACATCAATCGGGTTCACATCAAGGAATACAGCCGCGACCGCGCCATGCGCGCGGGCGACGTCTGGAAAGGTTTCAACGCGCCGCTCCTTGAAGGCGCGAACAATTGGCCGGGCATCATGAAAACCTTCACGGCGGTGGGCTACTCCGGCTATCTCATCACCGAACAGGGCGGCGGCGATACCCCGGAAGGGTTGCGCGACCTCAGCGAGCGGCTGGGAAAAATCATCGGTTCGTAACCGCCGGGGTAACGAGGCTCTCAAGGTAGGGCGCGTCACTCCGTGCGCGCCGCAACTTGCAACCCACCCTCCGAACGGCGCGCACGGAGTGACGCGCCCTACCCATCCACGCAGTTCACGGCCGGGTCGCCTCGATGCGATAGAAGCGCATCGCGTTCGTGCCCAGCAAATCTGTATAGCTGCCGGAGAGCGGCGTGGGGGGAGCGGCGGTGAAGATGTTCAACCACTGATTCGTGGCCGTGAGCGTGAAACTGCGTTGCATGTATTGTGTCGCCTGCTCACCGCCGAGCCAGTTCAGCTTTATACCGCCGGGCAACACACTCAACCCGGTGAAATGCAGATACGACGTGCCATCATTCGGCTTCGTGTCCGCGAGGTATTCCTGCATAGTGCTGAAACCGTCGCCGTCGGGATCGTCGTTCGGGTTTGCTGAGGTGTTGCCAAAGTATTGCGATTCCCACCAGTCCGGCAGGCCGTCGCCGTCCGCGTCCGGGCCGGTGACGGTGTTCACTTGGAA
>CAYHFK010000049.1:0-5816 GCA_964355895.1 uncultured Bifidobacterium sp.
CGCAGGCATTCTCCTGTTGCAGCAGCAGGGAAAGCTGTCCGTGAACGATCCGATTGGCAAACACCTGCCCGCCGCCCCGGGTGCGTGGACCGACATCACCATTCGCCATTTGCTCACGCACACGTCGGGGATCAAAAGTTATACCGGCATGAATGGTTTCGAGTGGTCGAAACATCTCACGCAGACGCAGTTCATCCAGACGGTCGCCGCGGCGTCGCCGGATTTTGCGCCCGGCGTCGCGTGGAAATACTCGAACAGCGGCTACAACCTGCTGGGCTTTATCATCGAAAACACGACTGGCCAGAGCTATTGGCAGTTTCTGCGGGAAAACATCTGGCGTCCGCTCGGCATGAATGCCACCACGGACCGAGACCCCGGCGTCATCATCACCAACCGCGCCGCCGGTTACGAGCAAACCAACCGCCTCCACATCAATCGCGATTACGACCTCACCGATATTTTTTCCGCCGGCGCGATCCTTTCCACGGTCGGCGACCTGGCCCGGTGGCGTGGCGCACTGGATGGGGAGTCGCTGCTCACGCGGGAATCCAAGGCGCAGATGTGGACGCCCGCGCGCTTGAACGACGGCGCGGCCACCCGCTATGGGTTTGGCTGGTTCATCCAGGCCCTCGACGGGCATCGCAATCTCGCGCACAACGGCGCGACCTCCGGCTTCAGCGCCAGTGGGCAGCGTTTCCCGGATGACGGGATGAACGTCATCGTCCTGACGAACACCGACGAAATGTTCGCCGGTCCGTTGGCCAGGCAGGTGGCCGCTTTCTATCTTGGTCAACGGAAAGAGAGATAACACTAACGCTTCGCTGGCTGCGGTGGGGCAGCGGAGGTGTGGGGGCGGATTCAGCCGGGATCGGAAAGCTGAACTCCTCGTTCACGCTTCCGCAGCCGCGCCGTCGAGGACGAAGTAGAATTCACTCCCCTGTCCCGGTTGACTCCGTACGCCGACGCGCCCGCCGTGGGCGACGACCACTTCGCGGGCGATGGTCAGGCCAAGCCCGGCGCCCCGTTGCACCTGGCCGGGCACGCGGAAGAAACGATCAAAGATGCGGACTTGAAATTCGGCGGAGATGCCCGGGCCTTGATCGCGCACGCTGAACTGCACGCTGCGATCGGCGGTGGCGGTGGCGGTGATGTGAATCTCCCCGCCGCGCGGCGAGTACTTGATGGCGTTGGAGATGAAGTTGTGAAAGACGTAGCCGATCTTTTGGCGGTCCACCAACACGGGGGGCAATCCGGGTTCGACGGCGGCGGTAAGCGTCACGCCCGCCTCGGTCGCCGCGCGGCGCGCTTCGTCCACGATGGATTGCACGAGGTCGGCGGGGGGGACGGGCTCCTTGATGAGACTGGCCACCCCGGCTTCGAGGCGCGCGATGTCCAGCAACTCGTCCAGGATCCGGATGAGCCGCTCGGAATCCTTGCGCGCGGTTTCGACGAGCTCATTTTGTTTGCTGGTGAGCGGACCGAGACTCTGTTCCAACAACAAATGCAGCACCATGCGGACGCTGGTGAGCGGAGTTTTGAGTTCATGGCTGACGGTGGCCACCAGGTTGGTCTTGGCGTCGTCGAGCAACCGAAAGCGCGTGACGTCGTGCAACACCACGGCCGCACCCACGGCCCGGGTGTCTGTCTCGCGCATGAGATGGATGCGGGGAAGAAAGGATTTTTCCTCGCCGTGGACGCGCAAGGTGAGGACCTCATCAAAGCTGTCCGGCAGGAAGTCCTGATTGGTGTGGAGGACCTTGGCCGTGGCCTCGGCCAGGCGGGGCGGCAACCTCCCATCAAGGGTGAGTTGCTCGCTCAACGTCTCCGCGGCGCGGTTTTTCAACTCGATCCGCCCCTGGGTGTCCATGATGAAGACCGGGTCGGAGAAGGAGGCCAGCGCGGCTTCCATCGTGCGATGCAACCGGATGATCTGCTCGGTGGTGCTTTGCCGGTAAGTGTTCAACTGCGCGGCCATGTTGTTGAAGGTGACGGCGAGTTCACCCAGTTCGTCGGTGGACAACACGGGCACGGTCTGGTCGAGGTTACCGCGGCCAATCTCTCGCGCGGCGTTGGTCAGCCGCTGGATCGGTTTCAAGATGGTCTTGTCGAGTTTGAAGCTGGCGTAGCCGGAGAGGCTGAGCGCAAGGGCAAGGGCGAGCATCAGCAGCGTCGGCATGGTGCGATTGATCTGTTGGATCTTTTTGCTGTTGGCAACAATGTTTTTCTGCGTGATCTCGTGGAGGCGGTCGAGGAGCGGGCTGAGGGCGCTGGTGAGCGGGACGACCTGATCGTCATAAAGCGCGCGCTGTTCGGGGCGGCCGGTCGCCGGGGCAAGCATTCTTGCGCCGACGTCGAGGAGGGCCTGGGCGTTGGTGCGCAACTGGACGAGCAGGTTTTGCTGCGGAGCGATGGCGTGGTTGGTGAACTGTGCCTCCAGACTTTCCTGAAAGAGCCGCGCGTTCGTGTCGAACATCAGCCGCATGCGCGCCTTTTCCTCGGTGCGCGAGAGTTGCAACGCCGTGTCCATCCGGGCCAGCGTCACGCGCATGTTCTGCGCCGCGTCTTCGGTTTGATAATTGTCCACCACGGTCTGGCCGACATTGCCTGCCATGCGCGAAAACAGAAACAGCGCGAGGGCACTCACCCCGATCAAGAGCGCGAAGCGCGGGATCAGTTTCAGAAAAATGCGGGCGCGGAGCATGGTGGGGCGGGCGGCTAGGCGCTCATTTTCTTTTTGCGCTCGTACAGCGTTCCGCGCGAGATGCCGAGGACTTGCGCGGCTTCCTCCATCGTGCTGGTTTGCGCCAGGACGCGGCGGATGTGCTCGGTCTCGAGCTGTTCGAGGGGAATCCGCATGCCGACTTGGACCTCTTCGCCGCTTGGGTGGGCCCCGGGCCGACTCAGCGGTTCCGGCAAATCCTGGAGCGCGATCAGCGGGCCGGCGGCGAAGATCACGGCGTGTTCGATCACGTTGCGTAACTCGCGCAGATTGCCCGGCCAGGGGTAACGGTCGAAAGCCGCCTGGGCCTCGGGGGCGAAACCGGTGAGACGTTTGCCGCACTGGCCACTGAAAAACTGCAGGCAGCCTGCGGCGATCTGTTTCAAATCCTGCGATCGCTCGCGCAACGGCGGGACGCGGATGGCGATCACGTTGAGCCGGTAGAACAGATCCTCGCGGAAAGTTTTTTCGCGCACGGCCGCTTCGAGATTGCGGTTGGTGGCGGCGATAACGCGCACGTTGGCGTAGCGCGTTTTGGATTCGCCGACGCGTTCGTATTCCTTCTCCTGGAGCAGGCGCAGCAGCTTGGGTTGAATGCCCAGCGGCAGTTCGCCGATCTCGTCGAGGTACAACGTGCCGCCGTCGGCCGCCGCCACCTTGCCCCACGCGTCGCTCACGGCGCCGGTGAATGCGCCCTTGACCCGCCCGAACAATTCGCTCTCCAGCAACTCGCCCGTCAGACTTGGACAACTGATCGTGACGAAGGCCTTGTCCTTTTGGGGACTGCGCTCGTGAATCGCGCGGGCCAGGACGCTCTTGCCCGTGCCGCTCTCGCCGAGCAATAGCACCGAGGCGGGCGACGCCGCAGCCGTGAATGCCAGGTGAAACGCGCGTTCCATGGCCGGCTCAAGCGTTTCAACGGTGGTGGGCGGCGCGGCGTTGGAGAGGCGCGCTTCCAGATTCGCGACACGGCCTTCGAGTTGGCGGGTTTTGATGAGCTTCCGCAACACCTGGCGGATTTGCTCCGGCGTGAACGGTTTGGGCAGATAATCCGCCGCGCCGCGCCGCATCGCTTCCACCGCGCTTTCGATCGAGGCGTAGGCCGTGAACACCACCACGTCGAGGCTGGTATTGTTCCGCAACAACCCCGGCAACACATCCAGGCCGTTCTCGCCGTCGAGTTTCAAATCCAGAAACGCCACGTCGAACTGCGCCTTGTCCACTTCGCGCAACGCGGCCGGCGCGTTGCCCGCGCCGACGACTTCGTGCCCCAACCCCTGCAACATCATGGTCAGAGTGCTGCGGATGCTGTCCTCGTCGTCAATGATTAAAATTCGCATGAAACACTTTTTCGCACTGGATTCGTCAAGGTCATATTTATAGCAAGAGTCCATCGGTTACGCGAGCAGGTTTCCCGCCGTCGGCGGACCGTCTGCGTTCTTCACGCAAATGGCGTCGGTGGCGTCCGGTTACGTTTGGCTGGATGACCGATTTCCGATCGTCGCTTGTTCAAATTCCTCACACGCTCGATTGCTGCGTTGCTCCACCTCGGACGGCGCGAAAAAAAGTCTCGCCTTCACGGCCACGACGGCAGTTGGACATGACCGGAACGGGGGCGTGCCCAACTTCTTGCCCTAGCGTCGGTTCTCCGCATCGGCCGCGGTAACAGGTCCGGGCGCATGTCGGCGGATTCACCAACGAACAACATCTCGTACTCCGTCGGGAACCCGTGGCATCCCCACTGCTAAATGCGCAGCGTGCGAGATCGAAGGTTCCCCGATCCATTGTGGACGGCGGATTCGGTTGGCCCAGGAAGTCATTTGCGAGATGATAAAAACTGTTCCGTTCCGGCTTGGTAAAAGTTTGGCCGCCATTGTTGGGCTTTGGCTCTGGTCCCATGCCCACGTATTCGCCGTGGGGACCTTGCCGTTGAAAGCCGCGCCGATCACCCTGGCTTGGGATTTGGCCAATGACCCGGCGGTCCAAGGTTACGGAATTTATTACGGACTGACCAATCAGCCAGCTATCAATTACGTCCATGCCGGCACAAATCTTTCCGTCACGCTGTTCGATTTGCGGGCCAACGCCGGCTACCAGTTTTACGCCGTTTCCTACGACACCGCCGGAAACGAAAGCGTGCCATCGAATCAATTGCTGCTTACGCCGCCGGTTTTGTCGCGGGTGCGGATTGCGCGGCTGGTCACCGGTGATTTCCGCATTGCGTTGCGGGCGGCGCCCGGATCGGTTTGCAAGGTCGAATACACCGACACCCCCGACAGCAGCACTTGGCAACCCTTAAGTCTGGCCACCGCGGACGCCAATGGCAACGTGACGGTTCTTGACCCGGCATCTCCGCCCCGACCCGCCCGGTTTTATCGGGCCGTGCAGTTGGCCAACCCCCCACCTTTCACCCGGCTGGAGCTGGCGAAACAAGCCGACGGTTCCATGCGCATCAATCTCAACGGTTCCCCCCATACCACTTGGGATATTCAGTGCGCAAAACCATCCAGCAGTCCGCAATGGACAACGATCGCAACCGTTACCGCCAATGCCACGGGTAATGCCGTCGTGACCAACTTGCCACGGAGCGACGTCACCTCGCGATTCTACCGGGCTGCGCTTCAGTAGCGGAGTCGCTGGCGGCGGGAACGATTTTTTGGGTGGGGAACGCACGGAGTCCTGGGGCTGGTCAGCCGACCAGCCCCAGTTTCAGTTGCCATGTCCGGCGTGGACGGAGTCGCGGCCAAGGAAAAGGCTGGTCTGCCTTTTCGCGCTTGGCGAAGCTGTTCCCGATGCAAAGCGAAACAGTGGTGGGAAACACATTGCCGGACCTGATTTATCCCCTTGGTTCCGTCACGGAGCGGCTGAACCTTGCCCACCTCTTTCCCACGCCGCAGCCGCTCGAGGTTGAACTCGGTTGCGGGGACGCTTCTTTTCTGGCCGAGTACGCGCGGCAACATCCTGAAATAAACTTTCTCGGCGTGGAACGATTGCTGGGTCGCCTTTGTAAACTGGATCGCAAAGGCCGGCGCAACGGCGCCACCAACCTGCGCGGCGTTCGCATCGAGAGCGCGTATTTGTTGGAATTTCTGTTGCC